>MNYS01000001.1 GCA_001873215.1 Candidatus Levybacteria bacterium CG2_30_37_29 | reverse complement strand
AGGAGTTTGGGCTTCCTGCATATTTTGCCGATACATACGCTTCTTGGCAACGGGGAGGAAATGAAAACTGTAATCTGTGGATAAGACAGTACTTCCCAAAAGGGACAGACTTTAGTACAATCGCAGATGAAGAGCTAAAAGACGTTGAGTGGGAGTTAAATAACAGACCTCGGAAACGTCTCAACTTTAAAACGCCTCAGGAGGTGTTTGATCTGCATCTGAAACCCTAGAGGGGTTGCGATCGTTCATAGAATACAGCATTTGGAGCGGAGTGCAGGAAATCGAACGAATGAGATCAGGGGGATTCCTCACAAACTTGTTGAGGAGGGGGTGAAATCACCCGACGAATGAGTGAGATTGAGAGCATGAGCACCACATGACGAGAGCTTTTGGTACTTTTGGCGAGCAAAAGTACAATAAAATCTAGCTTTTTCTAAAAAATTTAAACCAAATCCTTCATCACTTTTGGAATTTCATCGGCAAGGTCTGATGCGTTGAAGTAAGGACCGACTTTTTGAAACAAACTGTCTCCTGCTTTTTTATTTATATAACTTCCTGCACATGCGGAAAGAAATGCATCGTTCTTACAATAAAGCGCCGCGACCAAACCCGCAAGCACATCTCCTGTTCCTCCTTTTGTCATCCCCGCATTTCCTCCGGAAACCTGTACTGTTTCCTTAAAATGACCAGCAATAATATCTGTCTCTCCTTTTGCCAAAATTACAATTCCGTATTTTTTAGCCATTTCAGGTACTGATTCATCAGTAGCATCAATCCCAAACAGTTTTTTAAACTCACCTTGATGTGGTGTCACGATAGAAGTTTTAGGTAAAATTTCATGGGAGATAACCTGCAGGCTTCCTCCATCAATGACCCATTTCTTATTGGAATACTGTTTGAGCAGACGTTCGGTTATCTCCTTAGTATCATCATCTCCCTCTTCCACTCCTTCTTCTCTTGGCAATCCTGGACCTATCAAAATACAATCCGCTTCTTCAATATAATGTTCAATTTTCAAACGCGAAACAACAATTCCATTCTTAAATTCTTTTTTTGCCTCCAAAACGATTTCATTATTTTCAGGAACAGAAGAGTAAAAAACCATATCAACGATTCGACTTGCTACTTGAAGCGGCCACAATGATGCTGCATGAAAAAGTCGGGAGCCTGCAATAATCAAAAGCTTCCCGTTCTGCCCTTTATGAGAACCCACTGGTGGAATATAAAGTTGTTTTAAAATTTCAGGATTAAACTGCTCCATACAGGGATTATAAATTTTTAATTTTTAATTAGCAATTTTTAATGAATTTTTAAAATTTAATTATTAAAACAATTGAATGAAAATTTAAAACTCCTGCCTCGCCGGCAGGCAGGGAAAATTGAAAATTAGGGGTTACCCTTCAATTACTGTACCAACGAACTCTTTTCCGTCAAAGTAGTTTTTCAAGTTTTTAAAATTATCTCCTTTAAGAATTATTGCTTTTAGCCCAAGTTCTTGTGCTTTTTTTGATGCAATCGGATCAAATGGCATATTCAATCCGGGAGTCCATTTGTCACCTACTATTTTTCTGAAATTTTTCCATGTTATTTTTTTTATCGGCTTGGCGTTAGGATTAAGCTTGGGATCAGAATCATACGCCATATCAATATTACTCATATTAATCACCGTTTTTACACCGTAATCTTCACACACCATTACCGCGCAAAAATCAGTTGACCATCCGGGTCTCCAGCCTGAAGCCACAACAACCGGCTCTGATACTTTTCTTATAATTTCATAGTGCTTAAGAATATAGGGATGCGCAATGTCTCGAAAAATGGTTCTTATTAATTGGGCGTTAAGCCTTGTTGCATGAATTCCAAGCCAATCAAGATCATCAGCGATAAGCTTATGACCCACAACGTTTTGCGCTGAATCTTGATAATGCCTTGTGGTAGAGCCTCCGCCTGCGACAAAAAAAAACTGACGCTTCCTGTGCGTCAGTTCGGATCGAACAAAATCGTTAAATTGCTTAAGAAAATTAATTCCAATTCCTTCACTGGGAACAATTAAAGACCCACCTAGAGAAATTACTACCTTTTCAGCGTATTTTATATTGTCTTTATTCATTCTTCCTTTTAAAAAAGCCCCGCCGAGGCGAAGGCCTTTTTAATTCTTTTCATAACGATACCAAAAAAACTATACAAAAGCAAGTAAATAGCTTGCTTGTTGACAATATTGGTTTTTTTTGGTTATACTATTTTCTATGCCAAGAGCGCGAAAAAAAACATCTCCATCAAAAACATTCGGAGATATTATTACAAAAGCTTCATCAATAAAGACAACTCAAATTCTGTATGCTGTTCTTATTGTCGCTTCATTTTTACTCGGATATTTAGTTGCGCGAGTTCAACTGCTTGAAAAAGCGTCCAAAACAGCGCAAATTCAAGCACCAACAGCACAAGCTCCACAAAACGGCCAACCACAAGCGCCGGTTGGAAAAGTAAAAGTAGCAAATGGCAAACTCCCTGTAAATGGCAAAGAGAGTGCAAAAATAACAATTGTTGAATTCTCGGATTTTCAATGCCCATTCTGTGGCAGATTTTACACTGACACTCTTCCACAAATTAGAAAAGATTATATAGATACCGGAAAAGTTAAGCTTTATTACCGTCACTTCCCTCTTGATTTCCATCCGGCCGCACTTCCTACAGCTATTGCTTCCGAGTGCGCAAATGAACAAAATAAATTCTGGGAATTCCATGACAAAGTTTTTAACGAGCAAGATAAAATTAGTGTACAAAATCAAACCCAAGATCAAATCAAAGAACAGCTTAAGACTTGGGGACAGGAATTGGGCTTAAATACAAGTCAATTCGATTCCTGCCTTGATAGCGAAAAATACAAAAATAACGTTACAACGGATACGGCCGACGGAAAAACAGCAGGCACAAGCGGAACACCAACATTTTATATTAATGGCACACAGCTTGTTGGCGCACAACCATTTTCAGCATTCAAAACAGCAATCGACAAGGAACTACAATAATCCTTTATACACAGGGGTATTAATTAGAGAGAGACATTTTTAACAAATTCCAGGATTTTTCTATCAAACTCTTTTTCTGAAAATTTGCTTGCTTGTTTTATGCAATTATCAGCAACCCTCTTGCCCTGAGCTTGCCGAAGGGTCTCGAACTTTTTAATTGCTTGAATTAATCCTTCAACCGAATACTCTTTGAAAAATATACCGTTTTTTCCATCAACAACAGTCTCTTTATATCCTCCACCGTAATACGCAATAACCGGTGTTCCACAAAGCATTGACTCAACAGGTGTTATGCCAAAATCCTCATCTTCTGACAGGGCAAAAAAAGCTTTTGCGCCGGCATAAAGTTTTGATAGTTCTTCGTCTGTTACATGTCCTAAAAACTCTACATTTTTTGCAGATTTTTTAGTCAGAGATCTGTATTCCGTATAATATCCTGCCGGAACCCCGGCAATTTTAAGTTTTATATTCATTCTTTTCGCGGCTTCAACCGCAAGATCCAAACCCTTACCGCCTACAATTCTTGCTACCACAAAATAATAGTTTTCTTTTTTAACTTTGGGCACATTAGGCAAAAAAACAGGCGGATAAATGACAGTAGCTTCTCTTCTATAAAATTTCTCAATACGGGCTTTTACCTCATTTGAGTTTGCAATAAAAAAGTCTACCCTTTGTGCCGCTCGGAAATCGTAAAGGCGCATAAAATGCCCCACAATCATTCCGTAAAGCCTAACAGGCCAATATTTTTGCCACTCAATTGAAGTTTTATAACCGTAAAGCCAGCGCGGTGGCGTATGACAGTAGCAAATTTCTTTTGTTTTTGGTCCTTTTTTAAAACCTTTTGTCACATACCACGAAGAGGAACTTATTATTACGTCGAAATCTGAAAAATCAAAACTTCCCCAGATTAAAGGCGCCAAGAATCTCAAAGGACTGTGAAGTTTTGTTGCAAAAAAAGGAATGTAATGTGCCCATGAAGGAATTATTTTCTTGGTTTGGAACTTGTCATAAGCGGGCGACCCCTTTTTATAAAATGCGGTATAAATAGGTGCATTAGGAAAAAGCTTCACAAGTTCTTCTAAAACCCGCTCCGCCCCACCGTACTCCTTAATGTAATCGTGTACTATAGCAATACGCATAATTTTTAATTTAAAATTTTAAATTTAAAATGAAATCTAAATGTTTTAATAATTAAATTCTTGAAAATTGATTGAAAATTGTAAATTCCTGCCTCGCCGGCAGGCAGGGAAAATTGAAAATTTTTCATAGTAACTTCATCTGTGTTTTCTTGCCCTGAGCTTGCCGAAGGGTTCCGTCCTTTCCAAAAACATCATCAAGCCGTTTTGGCAATGTTTTGAATTCGTATTTTTCCAAAGCCTTTTTAAACTCGGCCACATCTAATTTTTTTATATCACAGTCGGAAAAATTATAATCAAAAGGCGCGTCAGTCAAAATAGTTGCAAGCTGGTGTGCAAGTTTTGCATGCTCTTCTCCTTTTTCAAGTTTTTCAGCTAGATTTGGATTTTTAGTTTTAATTTTTTTTATATTTTTATAAATATTATCAACAGTATTATATTCGTTAATTAAAGTTGAAGCCGTTTTTGGGCCTACACCGGAAACCCCGGGATAATTATCCGACGCATCCCCCATTAAAGCTTTCATTTCGACAAACTGGTCTGGATTAATACCGTATTTTTCCCGCACTTTCTCCGCATCAAAAAGCGTCATTTCAGAAATTCCCTTAATCGGCGCCAAAACTTTTGTTTTGTGATTTACGAGCTGCAACATATCGCGGTCTCCTGTAATTATATAAACCAAATGCCCGGTCTTTTTTGCTTTTTCTGCAATTGTTCCGATAACATCATCTGCCTCAAGGCCGTCAACTGCATATATCGGGATTTTTGCATTCTGCAAAATTTCCTGAATTATCCCAAATTGAGGCGAAAGATCGCTTTCCATCGCAGGTCTTTGCGCCTGATATTTTTTAAATAGCTCTTTGCGAAAATTTGGTGTGGGCCTGTCAAAAGCAATGGCAACATGAGCCGGATGAAGCTCCTGGATAACTTTTAAAATCATTGAAAAAAATCCCTGCACGGCTCCTGTTGGAGTTCCGTCATAGGTTGTCAAAGGCGGCATTGCGTGAAATGCTCTGTGCACAATCGCACTACCGTCTACTAACATGAAAATTTCTTTTTTGAGGTCTTCTTGCATATACGCATTATATAACAGGTTATAGGTTTTAGGTATTAAGTAGAATTTGTGTGGGGTGGTGCGCTCATTTCTGAACGCACCACTGTGCGACTACGATTTCAGACGGCAACCGTCGGATATGCTCCCATGCTAGCAGCGCTCATTTCGGCGAGAAGCTCGACGAATCGGGCTCTTGCAGCCTGAACACTGTAGGGACTACCGCGCCACACGTTAAGCGCGCCCTTTTGAGCTGCGCGCCCAAATGAATACGTCAGCCGCCAAGGGTGACCTTCAGCACGGGCGGTCAAGTTGATCGCCGACAAGTTGGCGTATGCCTCCTCGTCAGTCTGCCCTCCCGAAAGGAAAGCGATGACCGGCACGGCATCTGGGACAACCCTTGACAGAACATCTACTGTTGCGCGAGCAACTGCTTCCGGAGCTGCGCGGTTCTTGGCTTTGCTTCCGCTCAGAATCATGTTCGGCTTGAGAACCATCCCCGGAAGGTGGACACCAGCGGCGTCAAGCTCCTCAAAGACAATTCTTAAAACCTGCTCGGTAACTTCTGCGCAGTACTCAATCGGGTGTTCGCCGACCATGTTGACTTCCGGCTCAACCATTGGCACGCGGCCGCTGTCCTGGGAAGCACGAGCAAATCCTGCCTGCACCTTGGCATTTGCCAAAATACAAGCATCGCTTGGCATCCCTTGGCCTTCCCGAATGTGAATGAACGAACGAAACTTGGTGAAAGCCGCTCCTTGCTCTGAATATAGCTTGAGGCGTTTTTCAACTCCATCAAGTCCAAGCGTGACCTGTTCGACGTCTGACCCTGCGAAAAACGCAAGACCTTGGTCTATCTTGATCCCGGGAAGGACCCCTTGAACTGTAAGCATATTGACCAACTTAGGGTTGGCAAGCTGCTCTTCAAAGAGGATGACGCCGTTGACGGCAGGCCTAAGAGATGCTCCAAACATGACCGCACGCCAGGCGTTGCGATACGTCGGATCTTCTGGGTTGTCGGTAATGCCGATGTCATTAAGACGGCTACCCATGGTTCCGATGGACTCGTCTGCAGCAAGAATGCCGCCGGGCTCCTCACCCATTCGACGCGCTGCAGACTCAAGCAAACCTTTATTCAATTCCCTCTCCTAGTTCTCCATTCAAGTTTTATTTGGGCACGTGCCCATCAAACGGAGACTGCAAGAAAAGAAATTTTTCTTTGCTCACAACCTCCGTTTGACTAAATCGTAGTCAATTATCAATGTGCAAAACGCGCGATCAAAAGCATGCAAAACGCTTTACCCACGCGAATTCACCTGGATTGTATACCTTTGGAAAAATGCTGTCAAATCGAGGAAAATGAATGGTGTGTGACCTAAATTTAGCTTAGGGAAGATATTATTCCGAAACTTTTCTTCCGTATCTTTCTTTTGAAAGCCTAATAATATTATCGCGATTATCATTCTTAAGGCTTGGTAGAGGAAGCGTTATCGCAGGAAAAGGGGCTGATGTCATACCATCAATTGAAAGTTTAGTCACAACTTCAAATTTACCAAGAGACACGAGGTCATTTTCCGTATAAATTTCAGCGTATTCTTTTGTCAAAATATATGCATCAGACGCTCCAACTACAAAAGAAATAATTGTTCCGGCATTTCCAAAAATAGCTTTTGAAACCTCTTCATCAATTTGATCAATATACTGGTTGGCAAGAGTAATTGAAAGCCTGTACTTTCTTGCCTCTGACAGAATTTTTATAAAAGAGCGCGTAGCAAAATTCTGGAACTCATCAACATATAAGAAAAAATCCCGCCTGTCCTCTTCTTTCATAAAAGCTCTGTTCATTGCCGCCAGCTGAATTTGTGTAATTATCATTGCTCCCAAGAGCGCCGAATTATCTTCGCCAAGTTTTCCTTGTGAAAGATTAAGAATAAGTATTTTACCTTCATTCATAATATCCTCCAGATTTATTGTTGAAACAGGCTGACCAATAATATTTCGCACCATTTTGGATGATACAAATTGCCCTACTTTATTTTGAATCGGCGAAATCGCCTCCACCCGAAGCTTGTCAGACATTTTCTCAAACTCTGCTTCCCAGAAATTTCTAATTACAGGGTCTGTTATTTGAGGGACAACCCGCCTTCTATAATCTGCGTCAGACAAAATCCTCAATGCATCAAGAAGCGTTGTTCCGGGAAGTTCAAGAAGGGTAAATATTGTATTGCGCAGTATGTATTCAAGTCTTGGACCCCAGCTATCCGCATAAATTTTTGAAAAAATTGCGACAATTCCTGAAGCAATAAGGTCTTTATGTTGTTTGTTTTTTATTTCCAGAACATTAAGAGCAAATGGGCGTTCTGTGTCAAAAGGTTCAAGGTATACAACATCATTCATGCGCCTTTTTGGAATATAGTCCAAAATAATTTCAGAAAGATCACCGTGAGGATCAATAATTCCAATACCACGCCCTTTTCGTATATCATCAATCGCCATGTTTGCAATAAGAGTTGACTTTCCCGCACCGGTTTTTCCAATTGTATAAACGTGTTTTCTTCTATCTGCTGTTTTTATTCCAAAAATAGTATCGGCATTTTTAAATTCAGTTTTGGCAAAAAAATTAGTGTCTTGTTTTTCTTCTTCTGTTGCATTTGTTACAACGGGCAAATTTTCAGGTGGTTCGCCAACCAAGGTTCTTCCCCAAGAAATATTTTTGACTCCGGCTAGTAAATATCCCGTCGGATGCCAAATCGTCGCAAGTTCTTGTGCATTTAAAATCTGATGCACTCTTTCAAAATAACCTATTTTCCGCTCTTTTATTCGGGAAATGAAACGCTTTTTACGAAAAATTGGGCGTTTTAGGACAAATTGATTTCCTTCACCCAAAGAAAAACTTCCGAATGTTCCGGCAAGACTTTGCAGGAGATGTGAAGCGTTTGGAGTTTGGGTTCCCACAACAAGTCTTATAGCCGCTTTTCCTCCCTGAAATCCAGCTTTTTGCATCATAAGAAGCTTTTGCGGATTTTGTGCATAATGCGCTTTACTTTCAGGATCTGTAGGATTTGCCGGTTCCGAATCTAGTATCATGTGCCCTGCCTGTATAACTGTTCTATCCTGCCATGAGAAAGTGGCAGGTGTTACAACTATTTGAACGGCCATGGAAACACCGGCATCTTGCCGAGCCAGAAAACCAAGAAGCGCAGACAAAGTATCAACGTCTTTAAAATCAAAATAAGTTTTTATTGGTAAATAGAAATACGAATTGAGTGCCATTTCGCCGATAGCTATGTGTTTTGATTTAAATACTTCTTCCATAGGATCGGCGGTTTTTGTGATTGTCGCCTGCGGGAAAGAGGATGTAATAACACTTGAAACCAACGTCTCTTTGTCATGTGGTACTGTGACATAAAAATAAACCAGTTGATTGATAAGATATATTTCAAAAGAATATGTTTTTGGCTTTACAATTGCGCGCTTCCAATGCGGAACATAAGGGTATGGCAGAACAGATGAAAAAATCTGCGTTGCCGCCTCAATAGGCGTCTCATCGTCTTTTGGATTTTTTACACGCAGATGGGAAAACGAGTTCATAGAAAAATTATAACAGAATTAAGTTTAATAAGAAGTTAACTTGCGGATATCTTTTTTTTGGCAGGCAAAACGGATTTACCCTTCATTATCTCTTCAAATTCATCACCTTCTAAAGTTTCTTTCACAAGAAGTCTTGCTGCTACTTGATCAAGTTTTGTTCTGTTTGTTTTTATAACTCTTTGCGCAGTTTTGTATGCTTCATCCATAATTCGTCTTATTTCCCTATCAATTTGGTTTTGTGTCTCTTCTGAAATTTGCTGTTGCTCCCCATAAATCATCCTTCCTCTTTCTCCGTCGTAGTTTACGGGACCAAGATTACTCATTCCATACTCTATAACCATTGTTCTAACAACACTTGTTGCTTTCTCTATGTCGTCAGATGCCCCGGTTGTCATTTCAGAAAAAATAAGCTCTTCGGCGGCTCTTCCACCAAGCATCGTCGCAATTTGCTCAAGAAGACGGCTTTTTGTCTCATGTACCCTATCTTGAGACGGCGGGATAAGAGTATGTCCCAAAGACATTCCACGGCCGACAATTGAAATCCTATGGACCGGGTCTGTGTGCTTCATAAAGTATGAAACAAGAGCATGTCCGGATTCATGATACGCAGTAATTTTTTTGTCATCCTCACTTTGCATTCTCTTTTTTTCAGGCCCCATTTTAACTTTTGTTGCCGCTTCTTCCAAATCATCAGAATCAATTATTTTTTTACCAAGACGCGCTGCTAATATTGCCGCTTCGTTTAACATATTTTCTAAATCTGCTCCGGAATATCCGACGGTTCTTCTCGCGTTTTTTTCCCAATCAACAGTATCTGCGAAAGGCTTATTGCGTGCATGAATTTTGAGGATTTCTTTTCTTCCTTCAATATCGGGAAGAGGAAGCATAATCCTTCTGTCAAATCTTCCGGGTCTGACAAGCGCAGGATCCAAAATATCAGGTCTATTTGTAGCCGCCATAACAACTAATTGTTCATTCGGGGTAAATCCGTCCATTTCAACAAGAATTTGATTTAGGGTTTGTTCACGCTCATCGTGTCCTCCCATAATTCCAACTCCACGCTGGCGTCCGATAGCGTCAACTTCGTCAATAAAAATAATTGCAGGCTGTGTCTTTTTTGCCGTTGCAAAAAGATCTCGGACGCGTGCCGCACCAACTCCTACAAGCATTTCCATAAATTCGGATCCTGCAATTGAAATAAAAGGAACTTGCGCTTCTCCCGCAACAGCTCTGGCAAGAAGAGTTTTTCCCGTACCGCTTGGGCCAACCAAAAGTACGCCTTTTGGAGTCCGTGCGCCCATTGCCGTATATTTTTCAGGATGCTTTAAAAAATCTACAACTTCTGAGAGCTCTTGTTTTGCTTCATCCACTCCAGCAACATCCGCAAAAGTAGTCTTGGGATTATCTTTATTGAAAGTTTTCCCTTTATTTGAACCGAATGAAAATATATTTTCCTGCGCGCCTCGCGCTTGACGGAAAATAAAATAGAAAAAAGCAATTATAAGAATAACAGGAAGAAATGTGGAAATAATATTTATCCAAACATTAACAGACGACTCATCTTTTACATTTATTTTTACAGTATTTGGATCAACATTAGAATTTTTCAAAACTTCATAAAAAGAGGTGTTTGTTTCTTTTCTACTCTGTACCTTTTGTCCATTATTGTAGGCAATCTCTAATTTATTCTCGGAAATTGAAATTTCTTTTACTTTTTTGTCTTTTATGTCTTGAACAATCTTTGAAAGTGGGGTGTCTTTTGGATTTCCGCTTTGGGCAAAATCACCCAAACCTACGGTGAGGAATACTAAAAAAATAAAAAGAAAACCATAGAGGAGTAAATCTTTCCAAGTGAACTTGAATTTCATGGCAAGCTTTTTTTTGCTACTGCCGCGCCGCCCTCTTAATTTCATCGATGAATTATAACACAAAATACGTTCTTTGTGAAGCCAGACGAGTTCTAGAAACGATCGCAACCCCCTGATGTAGTATCATTTCCCTTCCTGAGGTATGAAAGGAGGTGGAATATGAAACATAGTAAGGTAACAAAAACAGAACGAATGCTCTTGAGTCAGTGGAAAGGGAAAGGAATATCTAATAGTGAGTGTGCAAGAAGGCTTGGCCGGGATAAGTCAACGATTGGCCGGGAGCTCAACCGAAACAAGACACGGGTTTCGGTTGGAAGAAATAA
>MNYS01000007.1 GCA_001873215.1 Candidatus Levybacteria bacterium CG2_30_37_29 | reverse complement strand
AGGGGTTCTTTAGAGCAAAAAAAGACTGGCATTCGCGTTCGGTCGAAACCTTAGGCTAGTCCAGTCATCGTGATAAGAAATATTAGCATATATGAGAAAAAATGTCAAGAAAATGTCCTGGTTGGCTAGATAGAGAACGGTTGTCCTCCTTTCTTTTGGAAATATTCTAACACAACCTCTAATGGTGTTTTGTAATGAAGGCTTCTGTGGTACCGTCTCGTATTGTACTTGGTGTTAAACAACATGCAATGTTTGTTAATCATATCAATATCATCAAGAAGGTCGTATTGGTAGTTAAAGTATTCATACTCTGCTGTCTGGTGGAGTCTTTCAACTCTCCCGTTTTGTTTAGGGCAATGAGGATCTGTAAAGAAGTGGGGGATATTCCAAGAAGCTACCTCTTTGTGGAATTCAAGAAGATATTCTGATCCATTATCAGTATTAATTGCTTGTATGGGGAATGGGAAATAGTCTCTTGCTTTCCTAATGAAATCTTTCCCAGAAGCACTTGATATTGTTTTGTAGCAATAGATAAACCCATACCTTGACTTGCAATCAATGGCTGAGAATATGTAGAACTTTTTTCCTAGTACGTAGAAGTATTTTGTATCAACTTGAACTAGAGAGCCAAGATTTCTCTCCCTAAGCTCAATTGCTGCCTTGATTCTTGCAATCTTGTAGTTTCTGTGTTTTCTGACTCGTTTGTAGTGGGAAATATTTCGAAGTTCACGGTGGGAATTGATAACTCTTTGAATTGCAGATTGACCAATAGATATTCCCTCCCGTCTCAATTCTTCCTGTATCTCATACTTTGATTTCTCAAGGTCATCTTTTCGAATAGCATATATCCTCTTAAGTACGTGTGTAGAAATATCTGGGGTACGAACTTTGTTTGGTCTTCTTGTTTTTGTATTAAATTCAAGTGTCTTTAAGTTCTTCTTGTCAAAGCGATTAAACCACCGGTAAAAGACACTTTTTGATATCCCAAAGCGCCTGCAGGTTAGCTCTTTATTCTTACCATGAGAGAAGTACCAATCTATCCAGGTTAGTCTTCTTAAACCATCTCTTGACAGGGACGAGTCCTTCAGCTGTCCCCATGGAACAATCTTGTAGTGACGCATAATGGCGTCAGTATATCTGTAGCTCAATTACTTCTCAACCGTTCTGCATGTATCCCAACCTGGACAAGGGATTTTCGGCGAGTACCATTTTCGGCGAGTAATTCATCAGCTCTAACTTATCTTTAGGTATTGGGCTTCTTCGTTTAATCCTCCATGATGTAAAATTATCCCCGGAAGACTTCGAGAAACTAAAGAAAATCGAGGTAAAATGCTGAATAATCTTTTTATTAAGAACATTCTGCCACAATTATCGTTATTACAGCTTGTATATAGGCGTTATTAACGCTAATACCGCTTGACATTATCTAGTAATTATGTTATTCTATGAATGATGAAAATACCTAGAGTTTTGACAGAAACTGTTATTTCCAAGATAAAATCCTCAGATAAAGGCATCATTATATACGGTGCCCGACAGGTTGGCAAAACCACCTTAGTCGATGATGTAATTAAAAATTTGGGGTTAAAAACCCTAACTGTGAATGCAGATCAAAGTAAATATGTGAACATTTTTTCACAACGGGATCTTAATAGGATGAAAGATTTTGTAGAAGGATATGAATTGTTGTTTATTGATGAAGCTCAGCGGATACCAGAGATAGGTATTAACCTTAAGCTTATTCTAGATAATTTTAAGAATCTGAAGGTTGTCGTTACCGGATCATCTTCACTCGATTTGGCAAGTAAAATCAGCGAACCCTTAACTGGTCGGGCATGGACTTACAAGTTGTACCCAATTTCATTTTACGAGATATCGACTTTTAAAAATAAATTTGAATTGAAGGATCAAATTGAGGAACGGCTGATTTATGGATCTTATCCTGAAGTCTTTTCCCTGACTGGTGAGTCGAATAAAAGAGAATATTTACAGAATTTAACTGACGCATATTTATACAAAGACCTTTTGGAACTTGGTGATGTGAGAAATTCGCATAAAATAAGGGATCTATTGAAGCTGTTGGCTTTTCAAGTTGGCTCGGAAGTGTCACTTTCCGAGTTGGGAAACAATCTTGGAATGGGAAAAGATACTGTTTCGCGCTACGTTGATTTATTGGAAAAATCATATATTATTTTTCGTCTGGAAGGCTTCAGACGCAATTTACGTAAAGAAGTAACCAAAATGGATAAGATATTTTTTTACGACTTGGGAATAAGAAATATGCTCATTGATAACCTAAAACCACTCAAGGAACGAAACGACGTGGGACAATTGTGGGAAAACTTCCTTATTTCAGAAAGAATAAAATATCTCTCATATTCCCAAATTTATGCCTCCAACTACTTTTGGAGACTATATACCGGAGCGGAATTAGATTATGTGGAAGAAGCAGGAGGAGAGCTTACAGGGTATGAATTTAAATTCGGAGGGAAAGTTGCTAAAGCACCTCTTGGATGGAAAACAGCATATCCTGATTCCAAATTTAAATGTATAAATAGAGATAACTTCCTCGAGTTTATAATTAAAAAATAAAGGCTGGTAGCTTGCACTGAGTTTCTGAATTTGCTGGGGAAGAAGAATCGGAAACTTTTTTAAAATAAACCATATCCTCAGTTTGTAATAGAGGCTTCATACTATTCCCGAAAGTTTTTATTTTCCCTGATATTTTGATAGCTTCAATTGTCTTTTTCATTAAAATTTATGCTACAACAGGTTTGACCGGAAGTAAAGTTAATCGCACCGGATTATGAGTTTTGCGTATTTAATATCTTGACAAAATATATAAATAATATATACTCTATATATATGAATACGGCATCAATATTTATAAAAACAGATCCACAGCTTAAAGCAAAAGCGCAAAAAACCGCAAAAGATTTGGGATTAAGTTTAACAAGCGTTATTAACCGCTATCTCAAGCATTTTATCGCAACAAAAATTATAACCTTTAGCTCAATGGAGGAAGAAACACCAAATGCGTATTTCAAAAAGACACTGAAGAAAGCACGAAAAGACTGGAAAGAAGGAAAAGGGTCTCCCATATTTGATACGGGAGAAAATGCGGTAAAGTGGCTGAAAGAACAGGGAATATGAATGTAAAGCTAAGCCCTGGTGTTCTCAAGAAACTGAAAAAAGTAGATGTAAGAATCCGCAATAGTTTTAAAGAACGGATACTCATTTTTACAAAAACTCCTCGTGACCCACAACTCAATAATCACAAGCTGCGAGAACCATACCTAGGGCTTAGAAGTATAGACATCACAAACGATTACCGTGCAATATACGAAGAGATGCCCAAAGGCGAGGAAATTATTGCATATTTCTCTTTATTTGGGACGCATGAAGAACTCTATAGAAAAGGCGCAAAGAAGGGAAATTAGTATATGTAAAATGAAAGTAAAACTGCTGAAAATATTGGTGTTTACCTTATATCATATTTCAAACTTATCTCCCAAGAGCTATACAGATAGAAACTTTTCTTCATTTACCCCTGTTTGCCGTATAATATTCTTTAAAGTGCCCGTGGCCACTTCTCTATGATGTGGAACAACGCAAGTTTTCTTTGTATTTTCGTTCCACCATATTTCGTGAGAACCCCCAGTGGTTCTACGCAATATAAATCCTAATTTACGAAGCTTCTTGATTACTTCGCGGTAAGGGAGAGGACGGACTTTAGACATAGTTCAAAAAGAGGAAACAATTACCGGTATGTTAAGACTAAAACCACTGGATTTCTTCTCAGAAGCTTTAAGTTTCAAGGGAATCTTTATTTCCTCTTCTCTATATAACTCAATAAGAGAAGAAGCAACATAAGAGATTTCATTTATTGCCTCTTCTACTGTTTCTCCTTGTGCATAGCAATCCTGCCAAACAGGACAGGCTGCTACATATCCTCCTTCTTTCTGTTCTTCAACAGCAACAGGAAGTTCGTATTCTTGTATGTTCAGTTTTTTATTTTTGCTCATAGTATTAAGTATACTAGCAAATTAACTGTATTTATTCAACTATAGCTTTATGAATCTGGTATAAAAATGGCTTCGGTTTGACTCAGAAAATAGTTCCCGCATATATCCTCATTTTGCAAAACAGGAAACATACTATTCCCAAAAGTTTTTTATCTTAAAGGGAGTTTTAGGTTTTGGGATAATATTTAACATTCTCTAATACTGAATGGAGCGTAAATCATCGTCTACCTTTTGGTTTACTTTATTTTGTGGTATATAACTACTATCTACAGTTGAAGCACGCGACATTTGAGGTAAATTATATACTGATAGGTAATTGAATAAATTTTTTCTTAGATTATCTAGCATTGATGAATTTTTATTAACAATATTATCAACCTCATCAACATCATTTTTTAAATCGTATAGCTCTTCGACTTTATTATTATTCAAGCAGGCCCTAGGTAAAGAATATATATATTTATGTCTTCCGTCTGATACGGCAAATTTCGTCCAGTCACTGTTAACATAATACTTAAAAACACTGCTTCGGGCAGGAATTAAATTCAGAGGAAAACGGCTAAATATATTTGCAAAGCTTGTACCTGACAAATTCGCTGGTTCGATTGGGATTCTAACTAAATCTAAAATAGTAGGCAAAATATCCAAGTTTTGAATTTGTGTGTTGATTTTTTTGCCATTAGCAAAAAGAGGATGTTTAATAATTAAGGGAATTTTTACTGCGGAATTATACAAGACTTCACGGTGATTAAAGTAATAATTATGGTCAAATCCTTCACCATGATCTCCGTATAAAATAACAATCGTATTTTTATTAAGACCCTCATTTTTTAATGTTTGAAGTATTTTGCCCACTATTCTATCGGCAGATGCTACTTCTCCGTCATAAAGAGTCTCCATAAGTTCTATTCTTTCCTTAGGGACGTCTCCTTGCTGGCATAGTTGGTATTCTGCTCGCAAAGAATCAAGATCATCTAAGGACTTGTTATTAATTTGGCTGCAATATTTCGGATTGAATTTGCAACGCAAATCTGAGGACGGAAAATATGGGGTATGAGTATCCATAAGATGAATCCATGTAAAAAATTTTCTATTTTTATGATTTTTAATCCAATTTAGCGATGACTGAATGAAAGATAAATAATTTGACTTACTATTTTCCTCATAACGTTCGGAATTATATACAGAAACAGGATATTTAAATAAATGGGTTTTGAATTCTTTAAATCCCTGAGAGAGTGAACCCGCATTTGTAACAAATGCGGCAGTATCATATCCATATTCGGAAAGACGTGTTGCGAGAGTCTTATTGAATAAAGTTGGCGGAGGAGAAAAATTATCTGCAATTCTGGAATCAAATGGTGTTCTTCCGGTCATAAGTATAGAAAATGATCCAATAGTCATCGGGACCATTGTGGTAGTGTTTGTAAATACAAATGCATTCTTCCCCCATGCTTTAATATTAGGCGTTGTGTCTTTACTGTACCCATATGCACTCATATGATCAGGTCTTAATGCGTCAATTGAAATAAGTACAATATTTAAATCTTGTGATTTTTTCACCAATAAAGCTTCTCTTGCAACAACAAAAGCACAAAATAAAATACCTACAACTAATATGTACTGCTTTAATTTAAGGATTCTTTTGATTAACATATTACTCTCTTATAATTTTAATATGGTTATAATTCATTACTATACCGGTAAATTTAATACTTTCTATTATCTGAATGTCATCACCTATCCTTAAATCATCAAAGGATAAAATGTTAGATAATTTATCGTAGACCTCAAGCGATGCAAGACTATTTTTGCTTAAAGCTAGAAAACTATGTTTTCCATTGCTGCTCTTAATATAAATTCCCTTTTCAAATTTAATTGAACGAATAAAACCGGATTTTAAATTTATTTTTTTAATATTTCCAGAATATGTATTCACTAATAATGAAGAGTCGGGGGAACCTATATTAAACAGGGCAAAATAACTGTAATCTATAATTCCTATGATTGACGGGAAAATATTTTGTATTGGCTGAGGAGGATTAACCTCTTGTTTGGATTTGATTTTATTTTGCTTTGAAAAATTAATGAAAATTAATCCGGCAATAATTGCAAATAAAATTATAATTATTATTTTATTATTTAATATTTTTTTCATCAACCAATTAATAATACACCAACTACCGATTCACGTATCCCATCTATATCAAGATAACTATTGATAGCATCATCGACATAACCTCCTAAAGCGCAACAGGAAAAATCCAATGCCCCTGAAACAAGATAAAAATTTTGCGTAAGGCAACCTACCTCAGTCAGAATATGCCTGTAACCTCTGTCTCCGTATTTATTTATGTTTCTATTAAATACTGAGGTAATTACAACTATACAGGAAGACCTTAACACAATCTCTTTATTTATAAAACCTTCCATTTTTTGCGTATCAAACTCTATTAATTCCTCCAAGCTATTGTTTTTTATATAATAATGATACAACCCTTTAGGAAGTTCTGAATGTAAAGAAATAATGTATATTTCAAGTGGATATCTTGCTCCCGCGGAAGGGTAAAACCTTCGAGTTTTAGGAAATTCTGCAATACTCCGCTCCCCTCCTGAAAAATATAAAACACTGCTTAAATCTTTTAATGTTAACTTTTTAGTAAATGTCCTCCCTGATTTTCTAAGATATAAGGCTTTTTTAAGAGAAATACTTGAAGAAAGATTTGGTTTTGGAAGCACAATTTCAAGCATTCTTGAATAACCTTTATATAATATTTTATGCCACTCTTCCGGCTGCTTATTTGGCTGTAATGGTTTTTCTACTTTTTTGATTTTTGTTGACTTGTGAAATTTTTCAAAAGGGGAAGTAGGCTTTTTTAACAAAAGGTCTATGTTAAAATCATTGTTCGTTTTTCCCATGTTTATAATAGTGATGAATGTTATAATACCAAATAATCCTTTACTTATAAAGATGAAAGTGTTTTATTTTTCGATAGCCGGCTTTGTCATAAGAATTTTATTTAAGAAAAACCCGACCCATAACAATATACCTGGAATTTCAATTTATTTCTTTCAATCTGAAATTTTATCTTATTTAGCAAAATTTGTATCATCGAATACTAATAAATACGATTATACAATCGAGTTTCGTAGTATGAATAATGTAGAACGTGTAGTTAGGACATCCGACAAATTTTCTTTCGTATATCAATACCACAAAAAAGACGATATTACCGCCATTACAAGTTATCAACTTAGTATTTGGCAATTTCAGTCGATGCTTTCAGATTTTCTTTATCAATTACTTTCTGAAAATAATGGGTTTGCCCTTCACTGCTCAGCCGTAAGCGTTAATGGAAAAGCATATATTTTTCTTGGAAAATCCGGAGCCGGTAAATCAACAATAGTCCAACTTTTACTAAAGTCTTATATTCCCCTCTCTGATGATTTAGCAATTATAAGAAAAATTGGTGGAAAATTTTATTTATACCAAACACCCTTTTTTGAAAAGAACAGCTATATAAAATTTCCTTATGGATATGAGATTTCCAGAATCTTTTTTCTTCACAAAAGCGATAAAAACTATGCATTACCAATTCAAAAAGAATTAAGTAAAAAAATAAAAAAACAAGTGCTTCTACATGGAACCATTTCAACAAACACAAAAAAGGTGTTAAAAGAATTTTCATTAGAAAATTCTTTCTATGATTTATTTTTTGAAAAGAATACAGAGAAGATAAAAAAAACTTTAAACAAAACGTAAATTAACACCTTAAATCCGTACAACAACACTGCGTTGTAACAGTGCAAGAAGTGCAATAAGTACCTAGCGCTAAAAGATTTGGTAATGATACAAATGAATCATATCCCCTTCCCCCAACAAAAAATTGATTTAATTTAACTTTTTTTTCTTTGATTTTAGGTGGAGTGTACTTTTTATTAACCATCAATTTATTATAATTTTACTATTATTAAGAATCAATAGGCAACCTCATAAACTTCCACAGACTCTAGACGGTGAAAATTTGAAATGCCCGCATTTGCTCGATTCGATTTAAACATACATACGCATACTTACGTGTATGATTTTACACTACAATTATAAAAAAGGGTGAGGGATTTTATTAATTTTCTGATTTTTTATCCCGAAAAAATCAGAAACCTGTTTAAGCCTCTTCTTATTTATAAACTTCTTCTGATTTTCATACAAATATATCGGCTGCAAACCGGGTATCAATACCTTTATGACTCTATAATTAGACTCTTTAAAAATGTCCGCAGTGATATCGGCAAAATAAATCTTAAAATTCCTATCTTTTAGAATTTTTATAACTTGATTTAGTTCTTCCTTTTTTGATCCGTTAAAATCTTTTACGTTCATCCTTTGTGGTGATTGTTCTAATAGAAAATTAAGATTTTTTAATTTTTCAGTAGACCACCAATAAGATCCTCTTTTTAAGATTTCATGCAAGAATACATCTTTTTGCTCTTTCTCGCTATTTTCGTTAGGAAAAAGAGCATTTGTTCTCATTGATGTCCTTATCATTAATGTCTCACTAATACTTCCTATTATCGCATCTATTATATTAAGTCCGGCTTTCGCACCAACTGATACAGAAGGGCCAATTCCTGTTTTATCAATCAAAAGTGAGCAAAAAGAAGGTATGGCAAGGTCGTTTGTTAAGTGAAATACATAAAGTTCAAGGTTGTATCTCTCAATTGAAATAATAATTTTTGATAATTCTTCACTTTCGATTTTTTTAAGATCAACCATCGGAACAGTAATTGATAATAAGTAAGTATTTATAAATGTATCTCTTTCGATTATTTCATATATTCCTCTTAATATTGTTGATTCAAAATCAAATCCCCCTGCAGCTCCGGTACTTATTAACGGGTATTGATAATCAACTTCATTCTTTTTTGCTTTATACCCCAAATACACCAACTTAGCAGGAATAATAATATTTTTATTATCTGTAATATTAATTCCTTTTATATACCCTACTTTTAAGTCTTCTTTTAAAAACGGGGAAAATGAAGACATAGGGAATACTTCTTGCGGCCATTTAGAGACATTTATATATTTTATATTTCTTTTTCTATACGAATATAATGAAAATCTTTCAATTGATTCTCCAAGGCATTTTAATAACGCGACTTCTGGCTCAAAAAAATCAACTCCTGTCGCATCTATTGTATCCTTAATTCCATCCGTATTTTCCTTCGTAAGATTAAGTTTTGCAGAAAATTCGAAAAACCTTGGGTCATCGGAAAAACTATTTACCGGAGCAATTGAACCAACTACTCTAGCTTTGCTCAGTAAATCGTATAAAATTTTTATTTCATTTATTTGTGAACGCATTTACAATGAATTCTAAGGATTTTAGGATAAAGAAACAAGAGGAACATGCTTTAATTATTTTTTAAGGACTCTTTGTTATCACAGTATCAATAAGCACATTTGGATATTGACCAATAGTGTTAGTAGTTTGCTTAACTACAACTTTATCTCCAACTTTTAGATCTGAGAGTTGGATTGATTTTAATTCTTTACCTGAATTTGCCAGCACTTTTATTTTTGGAAGAGATTCCTGAGAATAAAGCAATGTAAAAGTGTCCATACTCTCGCCTAATCCTAAAATTATCTCGATGGCAAACCTCTTATTGCGGCCGGGAATTATTCCACCTTTTGTATTAATTGCATTAATTGTCCCTTCAAATTCTGACGTTGCAGTTGCATAATGAAGTACATTGTTTTTCTTTAATTTGCTTAAATTTGTTAATCCGGTTTCAGGTGGATTATTGTTTTTGACTTGTACTTCACTTGAAATAGATTTAGTTGGCTTACCAAAAGAGCTGGAAGGGAGAAAACTTTCAAGATTTATGATTTTAAAATAACTGAGTACAAAAAGAAGAATGACAACTAACACCGCTATAATACCCGCTTCTAATAAAAAAGCTTTAAAACCATTTTTTGATCCAGAATCTTCCGGTGCTGAAGCTGGTGGCAGAACAGCTGTTGGAGGAACCTGTGGAGCACTTGTTGACGGAACAGCTGTTGGGGGTGAAACAGGCGTTGGTGGAGCCTGTGGAACAGGAGTAGGCAGAACAGGTGTCGGTGGTACAGCTACAGGCGGAACAGTATTATCCATATATTTATATTACGGCGATAAAAATATTGTGTCAATGATGAAGTCTATCACTCAACAGCATTCTTCCCAATTTCTACAGCTTTTTGCCTAAAAAAATTCTGCAATTGTTCTATTGTTAGTGGCTTAATCATTTTCGGCATGATATCAAAATCCTCCACTTTCAAAAAGTCTGAAGCGAGTACAAATGGTTCTAGCTTTTGACCAAACTTTACCCTTACCCCATTAATAAGATCCCAAATTGTAAATTTTTGCAATAAAAAATACAAATCTACAAAATCTTTAACAGTGGTTCTTTGAGTTATGGTCTGTAATTTATTTATTGCTATATCAATAAGACTATCTATTGTAAGCCCATCAATATCTTTTCCCTTTTCAACTTTTAGGTATGGATAATAACCAAAGTCCACCTTTAATATTTCGTTATTCTCATACTTCAATCGCAAGATATAGACAACTTCCATAAATTCTGCGGTGAATTCAAATTTATGTACTTTTCCTAAATTTTCAAAAAAAGAGTAGATCGGCTGCAGCTCAAATTTGCTTTCAGAAAAAAAATCAAGATCCTCCGATTCCCTGTGGTTGAGATAAAATGCGCTGAGAGCAGTACCACCTGTAAAGTAAAATTGTTTAAAAAACTCCTCTTTTACTACTTCAGCCAGAATGATTTTTTGGTTTCCAGTAAGGATTGGTATTTTCCCCATATTAGTAATTCTAAGAGACGTTTTCTTAATGGAAAAAGATCAAGCTTATTCCAATATTTTTTAACTTGAGATAATTTAATTTTTTCTCCATCAGCACCATAGTTAATCTTCCGCTCCAATATTAACCTACGGCCACTCTCACTCTTCTCAAGTTCTTTTATATCATAATCCCAAACTGAATTCATGTGTATATTATATCAATAATTAAAAATTATTTCTTCGTAATTATCACTTCATTGAAGTAACTTTAAAGCTATTTTGTCAATGGCGGTGTTTCTCACTTAAACACCTAGTTTCTCGAGTGCAAGTCTTTTTGTTTCAGTTCTAAAAAAATCCTTAACTTCTTCCCAGTCAACAGGAATAAGCATTTTAGGCATATCGTCAGCATCAGCATCGCCAAAATATCCCAATCCCTTAATAAGAGCATACAAATTTGTATCTAAAGATCCGTACTTTTCACCATAAAAATCCAACATCTGATCCAGGGAAAATTCTTTTGCAAGTATAAAAACGTCAATAAAATCTCTTCTTAGTCCTCTATCTCGTATTGCATGTATTTTCATAGCCGCTATATCTTTTTTTCCAACAAGCGAAATGCCCTCAAACGGTATTTGTTTATCGATAAGCTTAGGTTCGTAGTAAAAAATACTGAATTTGGTCTTTCCCACAATTCCTAGAACCGTAGCCCATGCCCTCCTAGTTTCTTGAAATTCGGTCAGCCGTGAGAGTTCTGTAGCAACCAGGTTTTCATCAAATTTTTCTTGGGTAAAAAAATCAAGGTCAACGGACATTCTATGACCTAGTTGAAGAGCCAGTGCAGTTCCACCGGCAAGGTAAGCCCGCGTTACCGTTGGTATAGCCGATATTAATTGAATGGCCCGAAGGGTATCCGGGAGTAAGGTTTTTGTAAACATGGTACCTGTTTAGGATTAATTCCCATTACAAAAGCCCAAAAATTAGCTGTTCTGGGAGATAGATCGCGTGAAGTAGTAATAATATTTCGTATATCTTCCAAGCTAAATTTTGTTAGTGCCCAAAAAAGCGACTTTGTATCTCCTCTGTCAATTATCCTCTTTAAAACGAATTGCGGATTTTTTGCTATATTTATATCTTCAAACTTCACGTCCCAAAAATAAGGACGTAAAAACTGGGGGAGCGTAGTATTCTTTTTCTGCATTACAGTATATTATACCAATAATTCAGAATTATTTCTTCGTAATTACTACTTCATTGAAGTTGTTTGGATATTGCCGGAGCATTCCCAAATTAGTTTTTATAGTTACCAAATTTCCCGGTTTTAGATCGGAAAAAGTAAGCACGCTTTTTTTTGCATCCAATATTTTTATTTTACTTAGTGCTTCTTTCGGATACACCAAAACCGTTGTCGCGCTTGACGTCCCGATATCAACAACCATCCTTATTTGATAAGAAGCATTAAGATCCTTATCAAATCCGGGAGTTGCATCTACAGTTGCAATTTTCCCCTCAAATTCGCTTATTGATTGCGCAAAATGTAGCGCTTTATTTTGCGCAATAAGACCCAATTTTGGTAAAGCCGGATTGATTTGCGCGTTTTGCGCGGCAGGACTTGGAGTCAATAGTGTTTTGGCGGGTATTTGCGCAATTTTTGAAACAGAAACATTAACAGGCTGTGCAATTAAAGCGCCCACGTCAATAAATTTAAGGTAATTTAAAACTGCAAGGACAAGTGTTGTTAGAAAAAGAATAATTCCTATCTCAAAAGCCAGCGCCTTTATCGTATTAATGCTTGTTTTGGAAGATTTATCTGAACTGTTTTCTGTCATACTTTAATTGTATGAGAATAAAATACAATTTGTCAAATGAAATCCTTCAATTCGTTTGACCAACGCGGCAATTTATGATAGTCTAAAAACATGAAACACAAACACAAAGAGAAAACGAACCGTATTTTAATTGCAATAGCGATACTTGTTGCGCTTGTTGTTTTGATTGCTCCAAAACCGGAACAACAAACAACTACTAACAACAATACTGCTCTACCAATAAAGAAAGTTGTAATTTCACAAACCGTTAATCTCACTTCAAAAGGCTTTGCGCCGCAAACGGTAACAATAAAAGTCGGTGAATCAGTAAGATGGACAAATAAAAGTAGCGCAAAAGCAAGCGTAAATTCGGCAGACCACCCTAGTCATAAATTATTTCCTTTTCTAAATCTCGGACTTTTTAACCCCGGTTCCACTGTTCAAGCCAGATTCAATTCTGCAGGGACATTTACTTATCATAACCATTTTGCCCCCACCCAAACAGGAACAGTCATAGTTAAGTAAACGAGTTTCATAATTTATTTAGGTCTTTTAATCTTCCGTTTTTCTCAACTATATTCCAAATTTTATCATGAATTTTCATTCTGAGCTCATGTAAGTAAGCATCTGTTTCTTGCAATTTTTTATCCAGCACATAAAGCTCATTCAGTCTTTGGCGCGTATTGTCCATTTACGATAATTCTATTTGAGTAATACATGGTAAGCAATGGCGAAATTGTCATATAAATTGACAGTCATGGTAAAATTAACACGTGGTAGAAAAATCATTATCCTTTAGCAGGTTGTTTAAGAGATACAGGTTAAGATCAGGATTTGCAACCCTCTCTGAATTTGGTAATACTCTTGCAGATGAAGGACTGATATTTGAGAATAGTTTGTTTTCCCATTGGCAAAACGGCACCAGAGTTCCAAAAGACAGAAACACAATTTTAACCCTCATAAAATTATTAATTAAAAATGGCGGGATAAATAAGCTTAACGAAGCAAATAATTTTCTTGAATCGGCTGGACAAGGGTATTTAACAAATAATGAAACGCAGCTATTAACACCCTACATTAAAATTAAAGATTCGGAAAATGAAATAAGCCTTGAAACTCTAGCAGATTCAACAGATAAACTTTGGAATTTAGAAAATCAAATTAATAAATCTTATACTATGATCTACGAGGGTAAACCATCCGAGGCATACTCTAAACTGGATTCAATAATAAAGCTCATTCAAAGGCTTAATTTAGACAACAGTAAAGAAAGCAATAGATTGCTAGGTCTGGCTTTATGGGTCAAAATCCGTTGTCTTACTGATATTTCAACTCCTAAAACATTTTATACCGCATTGTTGAGGGCAAAAAAATATCTTTCTTTTTCTTTAGAAAAGGATACTTCTGAAATAGGTCCATCCTATTGGACAGAGTCGGCAATTTTACGCTTACACCTTATAATTCAAAACCCTAATCAAATTACACCACAAAAAACCAGGCTCTGCTTAAGACTTGGAGAACTTGCTCTTGCACATACACCAAAAGAGAGAATAACTGAAAGGATTGTAGAACACATTGAAATAGGAAAAATTGCATTAATGTTAAATGACCGTTCATTATTCGAAATTCACTTTCATTCGGCACTTCTCCTAATTGGGGAGCTGCCTAAAACCATGAATTATTTTGCAACGCTTGTTTGGGATTTAAAAGCGAGGGCAGATTTAAGATTTGACAAAGACGTTGATGGAGCTTTTGAGAGTATCCAAGAAGCAAAATTGTACTCTGAAAAGTCACTCAAGGCAATATATTTATATCTTGGGAACACAGAACTGCAAGCTCTAAGATTATCTTCTGATCCGGCATTTCTAAGACGTATTGAAGTTTTAAAAAAACAATTGACCTCTGAAGTTAAAAAGAGTAACAATCCATACCAAGCTATACGCTTTCATCAAAGTGAGTTTACAGGTTTGTGAATCACAAAGTAAGCTTTGAAGCATAGTGTATCGCTCTTATATGATCGCCTAATTGTTTTATTCGCAATAATTTCTCCTTTGTGCCTTCTGCTCTATCATCCTTGGGACAGTCCAAATCAAGTTCTACTCCATAAATTGATTTTCCTTTTTTATGCGCAACTATAAGCACATAGCTCATCCAGCCCCAATCTATACCTTCCGGCAATTCATCTAGGCATTCCAGAAGATCAGACGATATTATTCGTGGTCCATACGTACAATCAAGAGCTTGATTTGTAACAACTTGAATCGCGTTATTTATTACAGTTTCGGCTTCCCGCTGAAATGGAGGAAAAGTCATAAAACTGCGCTTAGATCGCAAAGGAAGAATAATCCCACAGTTTTTATCTTGACTCATATATGAATTGGCAGTAGACAAAAATTCATCTAATTTGTCTTTAAAAAAATGAAATTTATTAGATTCTGTGTAAAATACCCATCCCGCATTCTCTTTACTTGCCCGCCTCAAACTCTCTACAACTTGATACTGCAATCCCTTGTTATCCGCGTTTGTTATAATTGTCGTTTTTGGTATCGCGCTCAATTCATCCAAAAATTGTTTTGATGAACCTCCATCAACTACTACTATGGCTTTAAAATCCCTTGTAGAAAGCTCTGTTATGCTATCAATTATAGCTCTCTCTTCGTTGGGACTCCTAGCCCATGTTATGGTTGATGCAATCATCTTTTCTTTGTCCATAGATGCAATTATACGACATTGCAATATTTTTTGAAAAAAGGGGTAAAGCAATTCTAACTGGGGATAAACCCTTAACTACCTTAAAGAGTTTTTGACAAGTATTTGTAAAAAATCACCAAAAGAAATGTCGGCGGCACGAGCCGCTTTTGGCAAAAGACTTTCAGAGGTAAGTCCCGGAATTGTATTCACCTCAATTGCATAAGGCAAATTGTCTGAAACCATAAAATCAATTCTGGAATATGAGCCAAGATCTAGAGTATTATGGATTTTTTCGGCGATTGCCCCAACTTCTTTCCTAAGCTTTTCTGTCAAAGAGGGAGCATGGGGAATTTCCTGAGTTACACCTGAATATTTATTCTTGTAATCAAACCAACTACCCTTTGGCGGGACAATTTCAATTAAGGACAATGCCTTTCCTTCAAGAATTCCTGCAGTCACCTCTACTCCGGGCAAGTATTTTTCTACAAATAATTCTAAACCAGAATTTAAAAGTTTTCGCGCCGCGTATGAATTTAAATCTTTTTTATCCTTTAGAATTACAACTTCCCGCGAAGAACCTCCACTGGAACTTTTTAAAACACTGGGGAAGCCAAATTCGAGTATTTCTTTTTTTAATCTAACTTTTTTCCAAGGACTGGTTAAAATCCCATTGTTCTCACAGAATTGTTTAAACTGAATCTTATACCAAGCTTTTCGCAACGCTTTGTAGTTTCTGGTTCCCACAATTGGCTTTTCAAACTTTGTTAAATATTTGTGAAGTCTGCCACCTTCCCCATCTTCTCCGTGAAGTACGGGAAACAAAATTTCAAATTCGCTAACTATATTATTAAGAAAATCAAAACCTTGTCTTAAATCAAAAAGTTTTACTTTGTAACCTTTTTTTTGAAGCGCTTCTTTAACATTTTTTGCAGAACCTAAAGAAACTTTTCTTTCCGAAGAATTACCGCCGGTTATTATTAAGATATTCACAGAAAACCTATTTTGCCAATAAAAAATTTATATGTCAAGTTGGGGAAATTATTCGTTTTTTTTGTGGCACGCTGGCAATTGGGGAAATATGTTACTAGGGATTAGCGATTAGGAAATAGCCATTAATATTTAAACTATTCACTACTCCTATTCACTATTATCTAGTCACTATCTACTAGTTAGTTTTGCTCTTGAGTCCCTGGCCTTGACCCATTTTCCCCGGATAAATCCGAGTATCGTAGGCGCTGGAGTGTTTCACTTCTCTGTTCGGAATGGGAAGAGGTGGGACCACACCGCTCAAAAGACCAAAGGCTTAAGAGCAAAACTTTTCTTAACTAGGAATCATTTCGTGGTTTTCTAGGTTCCACGCTATTTTTATTCACTTTCGATTTATTAGTACAGCTTCGCTGAAACGGTCACCCGTCTTACACGTGCTGCCTATCAACCTGATGGTCTTTCAGGAATCTATAACGAGATCTTATCTTGAGGTGGGCTTCCCACTTAGATGCTTTCAGCGGTTATCCCATGGGAATATAGCTACCCGACGATGCCCCTTTTGGGGACAATCGGCACACCAGGGATTCCCTCATCCCAGTCCTCTCGTACTAAGGACGACTCCTCTCAAATCTCAAACGGTTGTCCTGGATAGAGACCGACAATTATGTTACCACGCAAATTTTTGCGGGGTGCAGTATTTCTACCACACTCTCCGATTTGCATCGGAGTTCGGACTATATCTTCCCCACTTTTTTATAAAAGTGGTGTCTAGCATGTAGTCTCTGAGGCTCCTTACAAAAGTAAGTCTTTCTGTGAATATCGTTTCTTTGTTGTTCTAGTAAGTGAAAAAACAAGATTTACAATTTCATTGAATCCTTCTTTTTGAATATGTTTTCCACCTTTTATGATAGCTAACACTTTTTCAAATACTTGGAATTCTTTCTCTTTGCTTGTAAAAAGTTTATTCTTTTTGAAAAATGGGATGACTTTTTGCAACAAGTCATTTCTATTCTTCACTATTAAAATCCATGATTTATCATCAAGGCTTTTTGCATGGTTTGGTTTAAGATAACCACAACCAAGTCTCTTACTAAATTCCTCTAAAACATTTTTGCCGCCTGGATTTTGGCTTACATGAAATTCAGTTATGATTTGCCACTTGAGTGGTAAGTCATTTCTTTTACTAAACCCCACATAAAAACAGCCTTCTCCGTCTGTAAAGCCGACAAAATATTCATTAGAAATACTACTTTTATTTGTTGCCTGCTGATTATCCGCACTCAAAACATTTTTACTTGTCATAGAGTTATCGTATCTCTACGGAGACTCGCTTGTCAAGTAGTCTGAGATTCAACGGACTTTCCAGCATATAGCTAGATTTATCCCGATGTTAATCGAGACCTTCAATTTTCTCTTATTGTTCAAAACGCTTGAAGGAGGACAGCCCATTATATAGTAAATGTCTATTACTATAGGTCTACTGTCTCACGACGTTCTGAACCCAGCTCGCGTACCCTTTTAACGGGCGAACAGCCCGACGCTTGGAAGCTTCTTCACCTCCGCGCTAGGATGAGCCGACATCGCTGCCAGCTGTATATCTGCAAGAAGACTAAAACTTGCACATATGTTCTGTTTGTATTTTGTAAATCCTCTTGTTACCAAAAGGCCTGACTATCCCTTCAACCACTTCGTCTGTAGACGAAGAAATCAAAATTTGAAATTTAAAATTTTAAATCAAATCTAAATGTTTTAAACATTAAAAATTCAATAAAAATTAAAAATTAAAAATTAAAAATTCTTGCACATAGTGCAAGCGGTGCTAGCCGTATGATACGAATTATATATTTGTTTTTTGTAAACAAAATCCATATCTCATCACGCTCAAATGAACGTGAATCAGTCGATACAAGTCACCTTTTTTCTACCGAACTAAACCGTAATCTATTAACAACTTTTAGTTGAAAACAAACTAAATACTTTAATTCTTACCGAAAAGGGTGACTCTCGGTATTGCCCTGAAGCGCTTGCATAAGCGCTGAAGGGTTTCACCGATTTGGACTAGTATATTCTATTCCGATAGCATTGAGCTAATGCGTATCAAAACCAGGCTTGTAGATTGCTCTACAGGCGCCCCGATGTTTGTAAACATAAGGTGCCAAACCGCCCCGTCGCTATGGACGCTTGGGAGCGATCAGCCTGTTATCCCCGGGGTAGCTTTTATTCGTTAAGCTACGCCCCGACCAATAAGGAGCGCAGGATCACTTAGACCTGCTTTCGCACCTGCTCGAGTGGTCACTCTCACAGTCAAGCTGGCTTATGCCTATGCACGTTCAGCGCGATTTCCGTCCGCGCTAAGCCAACCTTTGTACACCTCCGTTGCACTTTAGGAGGCGACCTCCCCAGTCAAACTGCCCACCAGACACTGTTCTTTTCCCGAATTTTTGTGCGGGATAAAAGTAATGCTTACTCATTTCAAAGAGAGGTATTTCACTTGTGCGCAAAGCGCTCCCTCCTATTCTAAACAGTTGAAAAAAGCTTGCAAATGCCAAGCTACAGTAAAGCTCCCGGGGTCTTTTTGTCCAAGGACAACCAGGCCGCGTCTTCACAGCCATCTCAATTTCGCCGGGTAAATGTTCAAGACAGTTGCTCGGTCGTTCTACCTTTCGTGCGGGTCGGAACTCCACGATTACCCTCAATTACTTGAGGCGTAGACTATATCTTCATCTTATAGAGGAAAGGATGAATTCTTTTGTGTATCTTCTTGCTCCAAAACCATTCATTTGATAGGAAAGTTCGACAATTTCTTTTAACATATTCTTCTTCAGATGATCTTGTCTATCTACCATACGGCAGACAGACTTGAAAACTTCAAAATCTTTCCTCTTTGAGGAAAGAAGTGGATATGTTTTAAAATGCGTAATTACTTTACCTACTAAATCTTTTATGCTTCTTACTTCATATTTAAAAGTTCTGTCGCTTGAGTTTTTCCGAACAGTTCCACATTGTAGAAACTCTTTAAACAAATAAAGAACTTCTGCTCTGTCATGGTTCTGTGAAACAGAAAAACTTGGGCGAACTTCTAGTGAAGTTAAAAGCTTTAGTCTTGGAGAAAATGATACAAGAAAACTTCCTTCCCCATCGGCATAACCAGAAAGGTAATGTCCGATGGAATTTCTATCAGATGTCGGCGTATTAGGCATAATATAATTATGCCTCTGATCTTATTAAAGATCAAGTCGTTACGGGGTCAATCCCGATTAAATCGGAACGACTTCCCACGGTACTACCCTCGCTTTTTGCGATAGGGCTCCACCGTTATAAGCCGATATGGGCTTGCTTTTTGCTCACCCGACAAGGAACTTCGCTACCATAGAACAGTTCACATTGTTACATGCTCCGATTGTATACGGAGTCTCATGGTCGCCCATGAGGTCGGACTATATCATCTCTGGTTTAAACCAAAGGTTGACGTATAGTCTCTGAGGATTCCTAAGTAGAAAAAACATCTTTTATCCCATATTTTCTTGTTCTTCCTTTGCCTTCATTAATTGTTTCACGAAGTTCAATTATTTTCCTAAGTCCAATCAAGTTTCTATGCTCGCCCTTATCCATAAGTTGCGCTATTGCACAAAAAATGGCAAAGTTTTTTTGCTTAGAAATTGATATAACAGGATATTTCTGAAAATATGGAATAACTTTTTGGATTATATCCTTAGGATTTGTTGTATCGTATGAATAAAGGTTATCAATTTTTCTGACTTTAATAATTCCGCATCCCAATTCTTTTTGTAATAAATACAAAAGCGTTGGGTCTTTTTGCGAAACATTAAAACTCATAACGACTTGCCAGCTCACTTTATAGTCAGCCTTCCGTCGCAACGAAACATTGAAACTTCCTTCTCCTTCAACAAATCCTGCGAGAAAAAATCCTAGTTTTTCTCTACTCAAGTCTTTCCTGCTGATTGTCCGCACTGAACTCATTATCACTATAATACAATATCATAGTAGAGTCAGATACTTCAACCGTTCGTTTTGATAAACGACGGTACGGGGTTTCCAGCATATAGTCAACTTTTATAACTACAAAACTTTATAGTTACTGCTGCCGTTCACCGGAGCTTAAATAATAGACTATCCCGATAAATCGGGGTCATCCACCATTTTTGACTTACCGGCACTGGGCAGGTGTCAGCCCCTATACTTTGCCTTTCGGCTTTGCAGGGACCTGTGTTTTAGATAAACAGTCGCCAAGCACTCTTTTGTTAAAGGTCAGACACTACATCTGACCAGGGCATCTCCCAAAGGTTACGCCCAGATTTTTTGCCGAGTTCCTTGAACATTCTTCTCCCGATCGCCTTGGTCTACTCGACCAACCCACCTGTGTCGGTAATGCGGTACGGCAAGACTTGATACTCCTTATGGATGTTTTCTTGTAGGCTGAAGGTCAAATTCTTGTCCTAATTTCTTGCGATTTCGGACTAGTCATAACCGCTCGATTAAACATTCTGACGGATTTTCCAATCAAAACTATCTTGCAGCTTAAACCCCAACGAATCGGGGCAACCCTTTCCAACCTAGTAAATCCCTAAGTAATTGACTTTCGTCACTCTCCTTGCGGAGAAACGTACCAACCCCTGTACTCGAATTTTAACGAGTTGTCCATCCGGCTATCCCGCATTTATCACGGGCCACCGTTAGGAGCCGACTAACCCTCCGCTGAATTACATTGCGGAGGAAACCTTGGGTATTCGGCGTGCGCCGTTCTCAGGCGCATAATCGCTACTCATGCCAGCATTCTCACTTCTAAGCGCTCCACCAAACCTTACAGTTCAGCTTCACTGCACTTAAAACGCTCCCCTACCATCCCGATTGCTCGGGATCTCCATCTTCGGCATCAAGCTTGATCCTCGATCATTTTCGACGCCACCGTCCAAAATCGACTAGTGAGCTGTTACGCTTTCTTTAAAGGATGGCTGCTTCTAAGCCAACCTCCTAGGTGTCTTAGGACAATGACTTTCTTAACAACTTAGCTTGAATTTAGAGGCCTTAGATGGGAGTCCGGGCTGTTTCCCTTTCGACCCACGACCTTAGCGCCGCAAGTCTGACTCTCTATCTTAACACCACTGGTATTCGGAGTTTGATTGATCCTTATAAGTTTCCTCACAAGAGACCATTCAGTGCTCTACCCCCAATGGTTACAAATAAAGGCTATACCAAAATATATTTCGGGGAGAACCAGCTATCTCCAGGTTCGTTTGGCATGTCACCCCTAACCACAAGTCATCTCAACCCATTGCTACGGATACGAGTGCGGTCCTCCTGCCGATTTTCATCGGCATTCAACCTGCTCATGGTTAGCTCACCTGGTTTCGGGTCTTTTGTTGCCTCAATAAAAAAACGCCCATTTAAGGCTTGCTTTCACTGTGCCTTCCCAAGATACTTGGTTAGACGGTAAGACAACAAAAACTCACTGGCTCATTCTTCAATAGGCACAACATCACTCGCGCTCTGCGCGAGATAGTTTAAAGTTCGTAATGTTATAAAGTTCATAAAAAAAATACTTTACAAACTTTAAAAACTTTCTACTTTATAAACTACCTTGTGCAAAGCACAAGCTTTGTCTGTTTGTCAGCCAACAGTTTCAGGTACTATTTCATTCCCCTCCCGGGGTGCTTTTCACCTTTCCCTCACGGTACTAGTTCACTATCGGTAAGTGTTGATGTTTAGCCTTGGAGCTTGGTCGCCCCAGATTCCCACAGGGTTTAATCGTGCCCCATGGTACTCAGGATATTGCCAGGAGCGGGAAAAATTTTAAATACAGGGCTTTCACCTTCTTTGGCGGTACATTCCGGCACCTTCTTCTACCCTTCCCGTTTCTTACTCCTGATACATTTAAGTCAGCAATCCTACAACACCACTCCTCCTTGCGGAGGGTGGTTTGGGCTGTTCCGTTTTCGCTCGCCGCTACTGGCGGAATCTCTGTGATTTCTTTTCCTCCGGGTACTGAGATGTTTCAGTTCCCCAGGTTCCCAGCCATTTTACTATCCACCCCGATTACTCGGAACGGTTTTATAAAAGGCTACTCCGCATTTGCAGCGGAGTGGGTTTCCCCATTCGGACACCACCGGATCAAAATGTCTTAGACCACTTCCCGGTGAGTTTCGCGAGTCTAGATGCGTCCTTCTTCGGTCAACACTTCCTAGGCATCCACTATTGGCATTATCATGAAAATAGCGCAGATTCTAAAAAACCACATACAAAATCTGCTTTGTATGCTTTTTTGAAATTGATTTAACCATACACAATCCAATTGAAAATTAAAATTTAAAATTGAAAATTGTTTTTGGCCTAGTTGTATTTAGGCACTAGGTCTTAAAACCTAATTACCTAACTAATTATTATTTCCCCAATTGTCAACGTACTACATACTTCTCTTATACGCTCGTCCCTCGCGGTGAGTAATATTGCCCTCACGCGAGAGGAACCAGAATACAAGAGCTCTAAACTTTTTATTTATGTGCCAATTTCAGCTTGCCATTCCTCTTTTGTGCTGATTTCAAATTGCTTGAACTCAGCACTTTTTCGCAAAGTGAAAAAGTGGACCCGAAGAGATTCGAACTCTCGACCTTCGCAATGCAAATGCGACGCTCTACCAGCTAAGCTACGGGCCCTTCGTAAGTACTCAGGGCAAGCCCAAAGCACCTATTGCATACCTACAAACCTGTAACCGCCTAGCTTAAGTAGCGGTTTCACAAAAAATTAATTGTTAAACCCTAAGAAGAAATCAGCAAATAACCGAAGTGTATGTTGACAATAGGGATCCACCTCATGCGGCGGATATATTGGAGTTAATTTGAGTTATATATCATAACTAATCTTGATTTCCCTTAAAAGGTAAAAACTATTGTAGCGTCCAGTTCACGCTTTGTCAAGCACTGATTCAAAAAGCCCGCCAGGACTGGACAAAATACCCTTTTTATGCTATACTCTCAAGTCTTGTTCCAAAAACCCATCTGCTTCTGGATAGAAGAACAAGAAATTAATGCAGGCAGGTAAAAGGATTGCCGCAATTGTCTTCTTTTTGATTGCAGCATCAGCAAAACCAGCATTTGCTCAAATCTCCATGGGCAATGTTTTTTCCTCAAATAATTCGAGCTTTACATGCTCGTATAAAGCCTTGTCTTGTCTTACACCACAAATACCCTCACTTCAAATTATTTCGGATAAACAACGGGTAAATCCAACAGAAACAATTACTCAAAAAATCGGTCAGATAACACGGCCATCTATTGGAACAATAGAAATACAAGCCCAAAGAGTACCAATTGATGTAATTCAAACGCCTACTCCTGTTCAAACTTTTGTAGCGGGGCCTTCCACCGTTAATCCAGACGCTATTTTTGAGTTAATAAATAGTCATAGAAAAAGCATTGGGCTGCCGCTTTTTGAAAAAGATGATAAAGTCTGCGCTCTTGCCGCTATCAGAACAACTGAAATTACGGCAGAACTTGGAAAAGGAACTCTCCACTCCGGACTTTATAATAGAAACTTGCCATATTGGATTTTTGAAAACGCAAAAGCGGGAACTGATGAAAAAGATACTGTTAACTGGTGGCTTCATTCCCCAATTCACCGCGCCTCTATTGATGGAGATTATAAATATTCGTGTGTTGCATGTAGCGGATCTTATTGCTCCCAGCTTTTTACAAGCTTTTCTCCTAAAATTGCTGCCAATTTCTAAAAATCTAGAACAAGGGGTTGACATTCTCTCACAACCTCTTATATCCTAAAAGGTATCCTAAAGTACTAAGTCCTGATATAATGTAGGTTTGAGAAATAAAAAACCATGATTAAAAAAATTCAACACGTCAAAAAATTAAGCAAGCTTGAAAACCTTTCTGTTTATACAACAGAATGGGTCGGAACAACAAAAAGCATATTGATACATACTGCACTTTTTATTCTCTGCTTTGCTCTCTATTTTTTTGGCGTAAAATTTGATCAGATTCTTCTTATTCTTACAACTGTTGTTTCTCTTGAAGCAATTTACCTCGCGCTTTTTATTCAAATGACCGTTAACAGAAATACTGAAAGCCTTGAAGACGTTGAGGAGGATGTTGAAGAAATTCAGGAAGACGTTGAGAGCCTAGAAGGAGGCTTTGAAGATATTGCCGAAGACGTGCAAGGGCTTGAAGGAAATATTAAAAAAATGCGAGATAATGTTAAGGATCTTGAGACCGACGTTGAAGATATTTCAGTTGATATCGATAAAATCCAGCTTGATGGAGAACAAGAACAAACAGCAGAAAAACATTCTCATATTCAATCAAGCATCTCTCTTCAGAATATTGAAAAAGAACTTATTACGCTTTCAAACGGTTTTATTGCGCTAAAAGACGACCTCGAAATCCTCAAAAAAAATCTGAAGTAATTATTCTAATTCCAAACAGAACAGAAATCAGCCTTGATCCATTAAGTATTTTTCTACTTCTAACGCTGCCATGCAGCCGAAGCCGGCGGCGGTGACTGCTTGCTTGTAAGTGGCGTCGTGCACATCTCCTGCGACAAATACGCCTTCAATGTTTGTTTTTGTGTGGTCATAAACTTTTATAAATCCTTTCTCGTCTTTATCAATCCCCTCAAAGATAGCAGAGTTTGGCATGTGTCCTACAGCAACAAAAATTCCATCGATTGGCATTTCTGAAATTTCATTTGTTTTATTATTCTTTATTTTTACTCCGGTAACTTTTACATCTCCTAAAACTTCAACAACTTCAGTGTTATAAATTATTTTAATCTTTGGATTCTCTTTAACTCTTTTCTGCATTATTTCTGAAGCTCGAAAACTGTCGCGGCGATGAATAAGAGTTACCATATTTGCAAATTTTGTCATGACAAGCGCTTCTTCCATAGCACTATCTCCACCTCCAACAACAATAACATTTTTCCCTCTATAAAATACTCCATCACAAGGCGCACAAGAAGAAATGCCTCGCCCAATTTTCTCTTTTTCGCCTTTTACATCAAGCCACTTTGTATCCGCTCCTGTTGCAACAATAACTGTTTTTGTTTTATATGTTTTGTCATCGTCCGTAATTATACTAAAGGGTTTTGCGTCAAAATTTCCGGATTCCTGCCCGCCATCGCTACGCTCAGGCGTTTGCAGGCGGGTATAATTTACCTCAAGGATCTGCGCGCCGTGATGCTCTGCTTGTTTTCGCATAGCATTCATAAGATCAGGACCCTTTATGCCTTCTGCAAATCCCGGAAAGTTTTCAACTTCTGTTGTCAACATTAACTGCCCTCCCCAAGCGCGTCCACCAATAACTAGTGTTTTAAGATTTGCACGGGTTGTGTAGATTGCCGCAGTCAGGCCTGAAGGCCCGCTTCCGATAATAATTACGTCGTATAAATTATTGTCCATAAATATAAAAGACGATAGAAAATTGAACGTAGAAGATAGTGGTCGAAAATGGAAAAATAGAAATTCTATCTTCTAAACCTATCCTCTATATTCTATCATCTACCGTCAAAAAAACTAACCAGATATTGCTTCCTCAATTGCCCTTTTATAGACGTCTTTTGACTGTACTCCGATAAGAGTTTTAACTGGTTCTCCTTTTTTGAAAATAATAAGGGTTGGGATAGACATTACGCTATAATTTCCGGGTGTTTCTGAATTTTCATCAACATTTACCTTTCCTACTTTTAATTTTCCGGAGTATTCTTCTGAAAGCTCTTCAATTAAAGGGTTAACCATTTTACATGGCTGGCACCATTCTGCCCAAAAATCAACAAGAACCGGAATTTCGCTTATTAAAACCTCTTTTTCAAATGTAGAATCAGTAAAAATTATTCCACTCATAGAAGTATTAGTTTAGCGGTTAGGTATACTTTTTGTCAAGAAGCGCTAGAACTTCCGCGTCAGTTATTTGGGGAAATTCGTTATAAAACTCTCCTACGGAACTTAAATTTTTGGATGATATAGCGTAAATAATTTTTGAGTAATATTTTGTAAGAATTTGGTAAGCACTGGATGAAATAACAGGAGTTGCTAAAACAATTTTTCCGGCACCTCTTTTTCTAAGAAAAATCGCGGCTGCAGCTGCTGTTGCGCCCGTTGCAACACCGTCATCAACAACAATAACGATTTTACCTTTAACACTTGGGGTATCTTTCCCGAACAATTGTTGGCGTGACTTTACTTCTTTTTCTACTTCATTTTTAAGATTTTCCTTCTCTTTTTTTGAAATATTTAAATAACTCAAAGTTTTTTCGTCCCACCAAACAGAATTTTGGGGACCAATAGCTCCCAGCGCAAATTCGGGATCAGAAGTCCGCGCAATTTTTTTAACAACAAGAGGATACATTTTTTTACCAATTGTTTCTGAAATGGCAGCTGCTACCACAACTCCGCCGCGAGTTAAGCCGAAAATTAGAAAATCGTCGGGAATAGAATGTTTTTTAAGAATAGAAGCCAGCCATAGACCTGCTTGATGCCTATTTTGAAACTTCATACTCAATTATCACAACCTTTCTTTTTCAAAGGCTATTTATAGTGAGATTTTATTTGAAAAAGAATATAGAAACCGATTGCTGCTCCTACTACTCCTCCAAAAGCCATTGACACAACTGCGGAAACAGCACTTACTGCTTCGCTCCAGAATAATAAATTCCATCCGGACATTTTGCGAGCTTTTGTTCCCGGAAAAGCCATTAAAAGCAACACGCTTGACACGAGCGCAAGACCCGTACCCATAAGTGATCCAGTTGTTGCTCCAACTCCGGCTCCCAATAACATGAATGGGGACAATGCCGTCAATACGCCAAGCGCAGCAAGTAGTGCAAGAACGCCAAGAATACCAAATACTAATGCTACCCATGGAGTTATCATGACCAGAGTTTCAACCCATTGTTTTGGAAGCGAGGGAAGCTTGGAAAACCAACCCTCCATCATATCTACTAATTGATTCAAACCATTTGATTTTGCCATTATATTTCACCTCCTTCCGTTTCGAACAGTTACGTTCGCATCTATAATTATTGTGTAATAATTCTGGTCAAGTTGCAAGCCCTATTTTTTATGCTTGACACAGTAAATTTTACCCCGTATGATTTACTAGATGGAGGTATTTACACAAATACTTAGATTTATCATAGTCAGCTGGCCTGTTATTATTGGGCTTTCAATAATTGCAATTGTCTATGGTAAACTCTCTAATCCTAAGAAGGTAAACACAAAATCATTTATAAAAGCAGGAATTATAGGAATAATAATTGGAATTCTATTAGTTGTTTTTCAAGTTGCTGCGACCTACATGCTCTTGTCTCAAGTCTAAATTCCCAACTCCAGCTGGTCTTTTTTTTCCTGTTTTGTTTTTTCTTCTTCTTTTTTTTTATTCCATATGCTTACTTTTCCGTATTCCCCGTCAAACCCAGGATTTATTGATATATCCCGCACTCTCACTTTCGCAATTCCTTCTGCGACTTTTGCACCTGCCGTGTCCCGTATTTTTTCAAGGGGTGTTCTTAATAAAACCTCGTGCTCTGATCCGAATAAAGATACCAAACGGTCAAAAACAGTTAGAACCGTTGCTGTTCCAACCCCTGCTTCAAGGGCTTCTGAAAGGACCTCAAGAAGCGGAACCAAAGACACTGAGGGCGGTCTGACACCTTTTGGATCCGTAATCCAAGTCATACCGTATTTGTCCTGCGCAATTTTGAAGTTAGACGATGGCGTGTTTGCAAGCTCTTCAACACGGTGCATAACACCAACTGTCAAATCGCGGCCACAAACAGGGCAGAGAGTACCTTTTGCTTTATCTTCTGTCGGAGAATAAGAAATACCGCAAGCTCTGTGCCCCGTATAATGATATTTACCTTCTTCCGGATAAAATTCTATTGTGTATGCTATTTCAAAAACGCGTTCTTTTCCTCTAACAAATCCATTTAAAATATTGTCATAAGTAATATCCCCATTCTTGATTCTTACTTCATGATTCTTACTTTTTAGAACGGTTGCTTCGCGTCCCATTTTTTCAAGAGAATGGGCATCAGAGAATGAAACGATTGAACGAGAATCAAGCTCACGAACGCGCCAGTTCATAGAAGGATCACTTGACAAGCCTGTTTCAACGGCAAAAATATATTTTGCAAATTCACCAAAGCAATCGGCAATCTTGTCGTATCCGGAACGGCTTCCATATAAAGAAAACCACGGTGTCCAAATGTGACATGGAATAATTGCAATTTTTTGATCAATCGCAAAGAGCATTTCGCATAACTGCTTTGTTGTCAGCCCCAAAATCGGGCGGCCGTCTGATGAAATATTGCATCCGCGGCGCACAAGCTCGGCATTTACTTTTGCAGCAGTCTCAAAATTCGGAGAAAAAATAAGCAAATGAATGCGGTGTCCTTTTCCATTTTCAGAATAAATACTTGAGACTTCTGTTGAGAGCATAAAATACGGCCCCACAAAAGGAAATGTCAAAATCTCACCCAACTCCTGCTCTACTTTTCTTTCATCTTTTAGCTTATATATTCCGCTTGAAATCTCTTCAAGCTGGCTTTGTGCCTCGCGAAACCATATCGGATGCGTATAATCAGTCACTGAAAGAATATTTATTCCTTTTTTCCGCCCCCAAATATACATATTCTCCAAATTCATTCGTGGGGAAACGGCGCGGGAAAAACGGGAGTGCAAATGAAGGTCAAGCACAAGTTCCATAATAAAGACAATTTAAACAGAAGAAAAACAATGTTGCAAGTAGGGGCTAGAATTATTTAAGAACAAGATTATCTTTTCGGGAGTCATCTCTCCATTTCCTCAAATCTCTGATATTTGATTGTACTTCATCTTCTATAAATTTAGGTAAGCTGGCTCTCCCCGAACGCAACTTTTGCTTACCCGACAACGCATGAACGACTTGATTTGGATCGCCCATAAGACTTAGCAACTCTTCTGGTATCATGTTTTGTTCAACTAGTCTAAACGGGGGCTGTCCTTCTTTTAAGTAAACCATGTTAACTCCATTAAGCTCCTTTAAAAGGAACTTTTCAGCTGCTTTTTTCTAAAGTAATAAACTTATATTTCAATCCCTCACTCTCTCCTTCTTCTTCAGAAATTATCTTATCAAACTCTTTATATTCGGGGAAAAAAGTATCGGCTTCTGGATATTCTTTATCAACAAGGGTTAAATATAGTTTGTCTGTAAACTTTAACGCTTGTTCGTAAATCTGACCGCCTCCAATGATAAAAACTTCTCCGCCAGCTGGCGGATGCTCTACTTTTCTTGCTTTCTCCAAAGCTTCTTCAATAGAACTACAAACTATTATTCCGTCGCGAACAAAGTTTACGTCTCTTGTAATTACAATGTTATTACGTCCGGGAAGCGGTCTTCCAATGGACTCAAACGTTTTCCTACCCATAACAATCGGGTGTCCCATGGTAATTTGCTTAAACCTTGGGAGTTCTCCGGGAATGTGCCACATGAGCGCATTTTTGGCACCAATCTCCCTATTCTTTCCCATGGCAACAATTATGTTTATTTTTGTATTATGTATCATGTATTAAGTAGTAAGTATTTTTGCACTTTTTATTAATCCGTTTGTTAATTTACTCACAACAACTGTCTGTTTTGCAATATCAGCAAAGTTTTCCTTTGAAATATAGTTTAAATCCTTAGAAATTAATAGTTGATTCTGAAGTTCTGTAACCGAACCTAAAGACACATAAAAAAATTGGTTTTTTTCCTTTTTTGTTTTCCTTGAAAATCCCTCTGAAATATTACTGGTTATCGAAACGGCACATCTTCTCATTTGGTCTATCAATCCAAACTTTTCTCCTTGAGGAAAATCGGAAGTAATTTTATAAACTTGCAGAACTAATTTGTGTCCTTCTTTCCATGCATTAAGATCAGTAAAAGACTTAATTTTTGTATCCATACGTAATACATTCTACACGATACTTAATACTCGTTTACTTTGCCATTTTGCCGGTTTTTTTATCGTAAAGACCCCCTGCAACAGTTAATTCTGCTTTCATCGTGGGGTATGGATCGTAATCCAAAAGCTCTACATCATCCGCCTTGAAGTCATCGATGCTTTTAATTTTGCGTTTAATTTTAACGGTAGGAAATGGACGGGGCTTTCGAGTAAGCTGCTCTTTTACCTGCTCTAAGTGATTTTCGTAAATATGAACATCTCCAAAAGTATGCACAAATTCTCCCGGCTCAAGTCCCATGATGTTTGCCAAAATTATTGTTAATAGCGCGTATGAAGCAATATTAAACGGAACACCCAAGAAAACATCTGCGCTTCGCTGATACAATTGCAGTGATAATTTATTGCCACGCCTTGACACGTGATACATATTGTGACAAATCGGAAACCTATTCGCTTCTTTTTTAAGCGCCATTGTATACATGTATTCAGGATTCCATGAGGTAACGATTGCGTTTTTTGCATCCGGATCTTCTTTTAATTCCTGCATAACCCATCCCAATTGATCGATTGTCCTTTTTGTTTTAGTAGGCCAATGCCTCCACATTTCACCATAAATTCTAGGCAAATTACCCCATTTTTTTGCAAAAGTGCTGTTTTCTTTTATTTTCTGAACAAATTCATCCTTAGTAAGTTTTCCACCTTTTCCTTGGTAAATTTTATAAGGATAATCATCCCAAATATGAACATTGTTATCTACCAAGTATTTGATATTTGTATCGCCTTTCATGAACCAGCAAAGCTCATGCAAAACTCCCTTCCAGTAAACTTTTTTTGTAGTAAGAAGTGGAAATCCCCTGGAAAGATCGTATCGTGTTTGCCTTCCGAATAAACTATAAAGAACGGCATCTGTTCCGCGGTCTACTTTTCGCTCGCCATTTTTGAGAATTTCTTGTAACAAATCGAGGTACTGATATTCCGGATGAAGATTTTTATTCATAAAAATCAGTATTTAGTATTTTGTATTAAGTATTATGTATAAATTACGCTTATACTTGCTACATAATACATTCTACTTGATACATAATCAAACTTGTTTTTCTTTTTTATTCGTACTAACTCTTCCGCCTTGCCATTGGCCGCGGTACATATTGCCTGCGCCCAAAACTTCTGAGAATTGGATATGGACAAAGCGTGCGCCCATTTCAATCGTGACGCTGATTGGTCCTTCGTTAACTAATCCGAACGTTAATCCTCCACAATATCCGGGCGGCACATTCCCTGTTCTTAAGACCAAACCGCTTCTGTATGTTGTCGAGCGAGGCGTGATACTAGCCGTCAAATTATCGGGCATATTTACCTCCTCAATTGTTTTGGTAAGAAGGAAATCTCCCGGTTTTATAACGATTTTATTATTCTTCCCTTCCTCAAACTTTTTTATAAGCTTTATATCTGCCGTATGGCGTTCTGTAACTCCCAAAAATGCCTTCCCAGAGATTTTGTAAACTTCACCAAGTCTTAAATCAAATCCTGCGCCTTCGGGATTGGTCAATTCGCGTTCGGACAAACCCTCAACAAGCTTTATTTTTTTAACTAGTTGTAATAATTTTTTCGGCCCAAGAACCATACTTTATAATTTTAAATTTTTAATTCTTAATTTTTATTCAATTTTTAATATTTTAAAATTTAAACATTCAAATTTGATTAGAAATTAGAAATTACTAATTAGAAATTAATCTAATCATTTCCTTTGTTACTTTTTCAACGGTTTGGTTTCCATCAACCTCAGTTATTGCATCAGGAAACCTGTTCTTTAGATATTCATATCCTGTCAATACTTTTGAAATTTTACTTTCGTCTTCATAAATTTCTTTAACATCTTTTTTTAACCTAAGTCTTTTCATTGATTCTTTTAACGGGATTTTAAGATAAAAAGTAAAGTCCGGAACGGTAAACTGATGATACATTGAAAGTATTGATTGAGTCATAAGGAGCAAGTCGGCATCTTTTTTGTCGTATTTCCCCCCCGTTCTATCTAAAATCCCATAAACAACAGCCGACCAAAAACACCTGTCTGAAATTACCACTTTTCCCTTTTTTAAAGATGGCAAAACAATCTCTTGATGATTTGCGGCTCTGTCTGCAGAAAATAAATATTGTATAGATACTGCCGGCAATTTTTCTTCACCTATCAAAACTTTTTGCACCAAATCTCCAATTATTCCTGATTTTCTTGGTTCGCGCGTAACGACAACTTCACGTCCTTGCTTTTTAAAATATTCCGAAAGCTTATCAAGCTGGGTTGTCTTTCCGCATCCATCAATACCTTCAAGCGCAACATAAAGACCGGAATAGCTATTTTTTTGCAATTCAATTTCAAACTTTACAGGATATTTCATTGAAAGTTCTGAAATAGTAACACACTGCAGGACAATTCTTCAAGCAAGAAAATCATCTCTGGTATAATTGAGTTTGTGAAACAGATTTCAGATATTCTGAACAAATTCAATCCTGTTGAGGATAAATATATTTCCCGTGAATTTCAGGCATTTGGTATCTATCTTTCTGAGGAATTAAACGATTACAAACATAAATCCTTATATATAAAACTTGCAAAGACCGTACACCGTTCAATTCTTGAAAAAGCGCTTTCTTTTTGTAAAGATGCAAAAACAACAACACTAAATAAAGGAGCTCTATTCATGTGGAAGATGAAACAGTTAAAAGATGAATTAAAACTTCATGAAAAGAAAAAATAATATTTCAAAAAAACTTATAACAAATAGGCAGCTGCTTTTTTTTCTAATTGCAATATTGTCTGTTGCGATAATGCTTCTCCCGCTATTTTATAATGTCCAGCTAAAACAATTCCGGTCATTAGGACTTATTGGAATTGTATTGATAAATTTTTTCGGCAGCGCTACGGTTTTTCTTCCAACTCCCGCGATAGTATCTGTCGGAATTGGGGGAACATTATATAACCCCATTTTTGTAGCTATGGCTTCTGCTGTCGGATCTTCCTTGGGTGAAACTGTTGGATTCGTATTTGGTTATTCATCAAAAAAGGTTATCAATCAAGAAGAAAAAAGACTAATATACAAACTGTTTAAATACGTATTCCATAAACATGGATCTTGGCTCATAATCACCCTTTCATTTATTCCAAACCCTATTTTTGATGCGGTTGGAATCTTTGCTGGAGTTGCACAATACCCTATCAAAAAATTCTTGTTGTTTGTTTTCATCGGACGGTTTCTTCGTGATATTATGATTGCGTTTTTCTTCTCAAGAATATGAAGCAAGAACTTCTTGACAGGGTTTATAAATTAGTTCAGATGATTCCTAAAGGAAAAGTGACCACGTATGGATCTATTGGAAAAAAACTGAAAATGTCACCAAGAGTTGTTGGATATACGCTTCATTTAAATCCGAATTCTGCCAAAACTCCATGTCACAGAGTTGTGGATAGAACTGGGCGCGTTGCACCGGGATTTGCATTCGGCGGACCTAGAATTCAAAAAAAACTACTTGAGAAAGAAGGTATTAAATTTATTGACGAAATACATGTGGACATAAATAATGTATTATTTTCTTATGATTAAAAAATTTTTCGTAATTGTTGTTTTTTTTCTGGTGTTTTGTGGTAATACCTTTGCTCAAAATGTTCAAACACCAACAAATACCATAACACCTTCTGTAGCAATTAATAGAGAACATATTGAAGATTTCCAAACAGACATTGGGATAAGAAAAAACGGCCAGATTCATGTTAAAGAAACAATTCTTTACGACTTTTCAACTCTTTCCCGTCATGGAATTTATCGCACTATTCCCTATACAAAAATAAACTCAGATAAGAAAACGTTTGAACTATTATTCACGGGTTTTTCGGTAACTGACGAAACAGGAAAAACATATCGATTTAGTAAGTCGAAAACAAACAATACAATTACTCTAAAAATTGGAGATCCAAATAGAACAATAACCGGTTCCCATATTTATGTTATTTCCTATGATGTTTCTGGAGCACTTGGATATTTTGATAACCACGATGAGATATTTTGGAATGTAACAGGAACGGAATGGAATGTTCCGATTAAAAGTGCGGGCGCAACAGTTAATCTTCCCGCAAATATAAAAGAAAGTATAAAAACTTCTTGCTATACAGGAGGTTTTGGATCAAAAGAATCAAATTGCACAATTGACCAAAAAGAAAATTTTCTAACTTTTAAAACCAATAGTTTTCTTTCTGCAAACAATGGACTTACCGCTGTTGTTGGTTTTCCGAAAGGAACGGTCGCAACACTCCTTCCGCAGGAAAAAATTCCTTTTTTTGATACTGCATTGGGAAAAGTCACACTTGTCTTAATAGTTGCAGGATTACTTCTTTGGTATATTATTCTTCCAATTCTTCTGGTAATTATCTGGCTTAAATACGGTCGCGATCCATATGTTGGAAAAGCGGTTAGGGCTTGGTTTGACCCACCACAAACAAAAAGCGGGCGGGTGCTCACCCCCGCAGAAACTGCAGGATTGGTTGATGAAACTGTTGATAACCGAGATATTTTTGCAACAATTATTGATTTGGCCCGCCGCGGATACGTTCTCATAAAAGAGGAGAAAAAAGGCAACTTTACGATTATAAAACAAAGTGCGTTTTTAAATGACAAAGATCTTCAAAGTCATGAAAAAGATCTTCTAGCAGCAATTTTCGAAAACTCTCACAGTGTCAAGATTAAAGATAAAAATTTATATCAGGATATCGTAAAAATTAAAACCAATTTATACAAAACTATGCTTTCCGAAGGATTTTTCCGCCACAATCCGCAAACAATACGTACGGTATTTTATGTTATTGGATTCTTGGGATTAATAAGCGGAAACTTTTTGTTATTTATAACTGCTCTAATCTTTGGACATATCATGCCAAGAAAAACTCTTTTTGGTGCGCAGCAAGCAACGGTTGGAAAAGGTCTTAAAAACTTCCTTTCTTCGCAGGAACGGCAACTCAAATTTCAAGCGGATAAACAGATGTTTTTTGAAAAACTCCTTCCTTTTGCTGTTGCTTTTGGGGTTGAAAAAATATGGGCCGCGCGCTTTGCTAAATTTGATCTGAAACCGCCTACTTGGTACAAAGGCTATTCAGGATCCACTTTTAATTCCGTTATATTTGCAAACAGCTTAAGCTCTTCATACTCATCTTTTTCAAGCGCGTCTCATCCGCCCGCATCAACATCATCAGGTTTTGGAGGCGGTGGATTTTCCGGTGGAGGTGGAGGTGGAGGCGGAGGCGGAAGTTGGTAAAATTATTGAGTGGAAAACCAAACTTCCTGAGCGGTCTGCGCTGCAGTTTTTAAATCTTGCATTCCTTTTTCTTTAAAATACGTTCTTGTACAAGAAGTTATTTTCCCTGTTTGTCCAGGATCAATTATAAAAACGCCGTCCTGCGTAGTAAGAACTTCTTCTTGTAATTTTTCTAAAGATTTTTTTGCATCCTCGGAAAGGCCTCCACTCTCATCAATAAAACGCGAAAGAAAAGGAGCTGCTTCACATGCAGTTTTTAAACCTTTAGCAAAAAATGATTCATCTTGAGGAAAACCTTTTGTTGAAAAAAGCGCAAATGCAGCAAGAATCTCATAATCCTGAGGTTGAAACCCAGCTATTTCCGGTCCAAGTCTTTCTCCCATATTCTGTATGCTGTGAATATACAACAAGCTAATTTCTTTGTCAATACGGTCTTTTATTTAGGTCTCCATTGCTGCCCGCGAGTGTTCCCTACCCAATGCTCATTCATTCTTTTTCCCGCTTCATCCAACATTTCATGCGTTAATTTGGTTAGATCTTGTTCTTCTGAGAACAACATACCAAAAACAAGGGTTCCACCCATGCTTCTTCTTCTAATTGCTTGTTGGTAATATGCTCTCTCCCAGAAAAAACGTTCCTGAGGAGTCCTTGTGTTTAAATCTTCAGGTCTTCTCATTTCTTCTGAATTTAAACACTGTTTACTTTCAATTTCAATGCTTAATTATTTTTTTTGCAATTTGAACATTTTCTCTATTTCCTCTAATGTAGTGCAGTCTTCAGATTTCTTATCATCGCGAAAACGCTCAAGACGGGGAAACCTTAGAGCATAACCCGGAACATCTACATCAAAAGCACTTCCTGATTTTGAAGCTTTCATAATTCGTCCCGCCGTGTGAACGGGAGAGCGAGTCAGCTCATCTGCTTTTATTTCAACAACAATTGAAGGCATTACCCAAACGTCTGGCTCAAGCCATTTATCAACTTCGTAAAGAGCCGGCTTGTGAGTTGATTTTATTTTCCCTGAACGCCGGAACAATTCCTTCCACTCTTCATCAGTAAGTCCTGTTCCTATTTTTGCAATAGTTACAAACATATCTTTTTTTTCGTCATAAACTCCTATTAAAAACGCTCCCATCCCAAAAGAAGTTCTTTTTCCTCGTCCCGCGTAATGCCCCATTACAACACAGTCAACCGTATCTTCAAGTTTTGATTGATAACTTCTTTTAAGTTTTATCCAATTCCATCCCCGCGCTCCGGCTTGGTAAGTTCCATCAAGTTTTTTTGCCAAAATTCCTTCAAGTCCGCGGGAAATCGCATCATCAAAAAAGTTTTCGATTTTCTTTCCGTTGTCAAATACTTCTTCTTCCGCAAGATAAATTGTTTTACCCTCTTTTATTATTTTTGAAACAGCTTCACGTCTTTTCGTATAAGACTGGGGAATAAGATTTTTGCCATCCAAATATAAAAGGTCAAAAACCATAAGTCTTAATGGAATTTTTCTTGCCATCTCTTCTATGTCATACTTTCTTTTTCTTTGCGCAGTCAGCTGAAACGGAAGATATTCTTTTGTATCAGGATTATAGGCAATTGCTTCACCTTCCAAAACAACATCTTTTGCCTTTATTTGCGCACGAATTCCTGCCTCAATATCGGGATACATAAATGTCACTTCTTCCAGATTTCTTGTAAAAAGTTTTACCTCTTTTCCATCATAGTGAACTTGTAGTCTGAATCCGTCAAACTTTGGTTCAACAGCGCATTTCCCGATTTTTTTAATTATCTCTTCGCCTGAAGACAACCTTTCTGCGCGCGCCATAAGAATCGGCGTAAACACTGCAGGTTTTATTTTCTCTACTCCTTTTATTCCATATTCTTTTATAGTTTTTCCGACTGTTCCAAGGTCCGGGCGGATATTGTAAGCTCTTTCAATCTCAGGACGCAAACTTTTATCTCCACAGAGCATCCACGAAAGAGAATCAAGAACTGTCATGTCTGAAAATCCAAGGCGTAGCCTTGCAACGGGAATTCTTGCGACAAACCGAACAGAAAGAGAATCTAGATCTTTAAATAAGTTTGAAAGAAAATCTATTTTCTTATCAACCGAACCAGCTCCTCCAATCTTTGCCACTTTTTCAAGCGCTTCAAACACTTCCCCAACCGATAACTTTGGACTTTGGACTTTGAACTTTGAACTTAGCTTTTGCGCTACCTCTCCTATATCTCCAATATTTTTAAACTCCTCTTCTGTCACATTTAATGGCGTATTGTATGCTTTGGCTATAGCGCGTAAAAGCATTTTATCTGCCATACCAAATTCCAATGGGACAAACAACGGAGCTACCCTGCCCTGCAAAAGATACATGACGTAGTCAAATTCCGATGCGGGAACTTTTTTAAATAAGTCCGATAAAATTACAACCATCTCGTTGCGAGACGCAGTGTTTTCTAGCTTTTGAAGATAAATAGATAAATCCTTAAATAACATACCTGTTAATTTTCAATTTACAATTTTAAATTTTTAATCATTTCAAATGTTTAAGAAATTAATTTTTAAAAATTCATTAGAAATTAAGAATTAGAAATTAGAAATTGCTAGGCCATGACGTATTTTACGCCTTTTGTAACACCCTGCTTTTTAAGTAGTCCTTTTTTAACAAGATCTTGAACCTCACGAAGAACAGTGTCTTCTGAAACCATTGGAAAAAGCGTTCCGTACTCTTTATTTTCCATATAACCGATTTCCTGAATATATTCTATAATTTTTAACTGTCTTTCGGAAAGCATAACGGGTCCACCGAGCTTTTTTTTCAAATTATTATCAATTGAAATGTGCTCTATTTTTGCCTTTATTTTTCCAAGCTCCTGAGCAAGACACTGTGTAAAATATGTAAGCCATTCTGTTTGTATGCCTTTATTGTTTTGTACATTTTGAAGAGAAGAATAATAGTCTTCTGGATTTTTATCAAAGTATTCTTCTAAAGAAAAAAATTGACGGATATCATAACCAAATTTAAACAAAACTAGCATTGAAAGAGCTCTCCCTACTCTTCCATTTCCGTCCAAAAACGGATGGATTCTGACAAATTCATAATGCACAATACCGGCTTTTAACACAGGATGGATTTCATTTTCGTCTTTTATAAATTGAATTAACTCTTTTATCTGCCATGGAACTTCAATTACCTTAGGCGGACGAAATGCCACTTCACCCGTAACACTGTTTTTTATAACTACTTCTTTTTGCCTATATTCTCCGGACACATCCATCGGCAAAATATTTGTAACCACAATTTTATGAAGTTCTTTTATGGTATCTTCATCAATTTCATTTTTTGCGCGTCTACCAATATAGTCCAAAACTTTTCTGTAATTGATTACCTCCTGAACATCCCGCTCACGGGCAACGATTCTTTCACCATCAAGTACTTTTTGCACTTGAACAAAGCTTAATTCGTTTCCTTCGATGTGTGTTCCAAAATGTACGCTTCTGACAGCCGCTTCTTCCTGAAATTTTTTCTCCCAGTAAGGCAAAAGAGGCGCGTTTTCAATTATTTCCCGCGCCGCCTCAATAGATCCGATATTTCTGACAATTGCGTTTGTGATGGTAAAAGTAGGTGAATACATATTAATTCTTAAATCAACTAATCGGTAATCTTGATATTCTAAATTGTAACTTGTATTATATCAGGGATGGCAAACGAGTCACAAACACAAAAAGACAAAAAACTTCACATCGAAGTAGTGCGCCAAATGCTAACTCTTGCAACTTCGGGCTTTGGATTGGTCGCCGCTCTTGCTTGGAATTCGCTTATACAAGAGTTGGTAAATAAATACATTAGAAAGTTTTTCCCCGACAATGGAGGTATTATTTCACTTTTTATCTATGCCATAGTTATTACAATTATTGCAGTTATTGTCACACTCCAGCTTTCACAATTTCTAAAAAGGCTTGAAGAATCTTCCAAATGACAGTTAAAAATGTTTTGTTGCAAAATTTTCGCAATCACCAAAAGACACGCTTTTCTTTTGCCCCAACAACTGTAATTATCGGCCCTAACACAGTAGGTAAAACAAATATTTTGGAGGCTTTTTATATCCTCTCTTTTGGTAAAAGTTTTAGAGCTGAAAATGACCGCGATACAATACAGGAGGGTAAAGATTTTTTCCGTATTGAAGCCACTATTGCTGACGAAACAGATACCAAAACTCTTACAGTAATTTTTGCTGCAAGCGCCAAATATCTTTCAAAAAAGTTTTTGGTAAATAAGGTTGCCAGACGTCATATTGATTTTGCTGCACAATTTTTTACAGTACTTTTTACACCACAGGATATTGAAATTATCACAGACGCACCAAGTCTTCGCCGAAATTATATAAACTCTATTCTTTACCAAGCAGGAAAACCCTACAGACAAACTCTGTTAACTTATGAAAAATGTCTTAGACAAAGAAACCGAATGCTTTACGATTTAAAAGACGGAAGAAAAGATTACAGAGCATCTGACTTTGATTATTGGGACAATATCTTAATTGAAAATGGAAATTTTTTAACAAAAAAACGTGAAGAATTTGTAAATTTTGTCAATAGTTCAAAAAAGGATATGTTTGACTTCAAAGTATTTTATGACAAAAGTATAATTTCAACAGAAAGACTTTTTAAATACCATTTTCAAGAAAGATTAGCCGGAATGACTCTTGTTGGACCGCAGAGGGATGACTTTGTCTTCCTGTTCCAAACTAAACGAAATGTTGCACCAAATGTTACGTCAAAAAAAGTTTCTGAATTTGGGTCGCGAGGAGAACAACGTCTCACAATTTTGCAGATGAAACTTCTTGAAATTGAGTATCTTCGACAAACGACAAACGACAAACCTATCCTACTACTCGATGATATTTTTTCAGAACTTGATGATAAAAATATTAATAAAATCTTTGATTATATTTATAATCAACAAACAATAATTACAACAACCCACCGCGAATTCGTACCTAAGAAAATTTTAAACAAAAAGGAAGTCGAGATTATCGAGCTTTAATCCAACTAAGTACTTCTTCAACAACCCTCCCTATTCCCAATAAGTCACTCACCTCAATCTTTGGACTTATATTCGTCTGGGTTATGTTTGTCATACCGCCATTGTTTTGCACAATAATGGGACGACTTACTGTTCGCCTAGTTATTTTTTTCATTCTCTTAAACAACCAGCTTCAATAAATTCTATCTATTGGATAACTTTTAAAGTATTCAAGAACACTCTATCCAACAGTTTTATTTCAAGTCAATAGGGCGTTTTTCTCCACAAAAAAACGCCTTTCGGCGCTTCTTAATTGACGAGTTCTAGAAACGATCGCAACCCCCTGATGTAGTATCATTTCCCTTCCTGAGGTATGAAAGGAGGTGGAATATGAAACATAGTAAGGTAACAAAAACAGAACGAATGCTCTTGAGTCAGTGGAAAGGGAAAGGAATATCTAATAGTGAGTGTGCAAGAAGGCTTGGCCGGGATAAGTCAACGATTGGCCGGGAGCTCAACCGAAACAAGACACGGGTTTCGGTTGGAAGAAATAA
>MNYS01000010.1 GCA_001873215.1 Candidatus Levybacteria bacterium CG2_30_37_29 | reverse complement strand
TATGTGTATGTTTTAAATATCTGTTTTGCATTGTCTAGACAATCTATTTTAACACCTAATGGCGCTTAATCTTGTCTAGACCCTTTGTTTATAGGTTGATTTAGCCACCTACCTTCTGTTAAAATTTACAAGTCATTCGAACTTTTGGGCCAGATTCAACTTGCTTAAACCTGGTTCTGAGAGGTCAGGTGCAGTAATGTACATTGACGACGAAGGGCCGATAGCTCAACGGTAGAGCAAAAGCCTTTTAAGCTTTTGGTTCCGGGTCCGAATCCCGGTCGGCTCACCCAATAATATTTGTGTTATCAGTGGCTTTTAGCCTCAAGAAATTTTGGAAAACTCCTCAAATTTAAGCCTATAAGCAAGAGACCGAGCAGGATTCGAACTCGTGATTAGGTTGTTAATTCAATCTTTCTTGTTTTTAACACTTAAATCTTTACCATCCTTATCTCAACCATCTCCATAAAAGTACTGTATTACTTCACAACATAATTCATAAACAAACACTTGTATTTTCTTCAACTCTTCATTAGATAAGTCAGGGGAATATTTCCTTTGTAAAACTAGATCCTAGAAAGATTTTTTTAGTCTTCTGAGACAAGGACCGGTTCAGTACTTAAACTGACATGTGCCGCATCTTCAATGGTTTGGGAGCCATCAATATGAGTAATTGTAACTTGCCCTGTAATTTCTGCTGGCATTTTTTCTGACCAAAGAGCATAGACCGATTTGTCATTTACAGTAAATTTATATTGACCATCAGCAATCTTTTCGACTTTAGAAAAACCACTAATCCTACGGTCAATCATTTTTAATGTGGTGAGAAAAAGCCGCGGTTGGCCATCGGTATTAAACGCCATTGAAGAGCCGACCACGTTATTGCCCGGACCAATCAAATCAATAAAAACCATTTTAGCGCCATTGTCAAAAGCAATAACAGAATCTTTAAAATATAAGTCTGCTTGCTCGTTTTCGCTTACGTTGCGCAGGGCTTGCCCTTGGTCCGGCTGGACACTTTGACCAGTGACTTGATTCTGAATTGGTTGCCCGGAAAGTTGTCCTGGATTTGCGCCCGGTAAGCTTCCCCCGCCACAATCCTGCGGACACGCATTGGAATTTTGCTTTTCAAATGCATCGCAAATTCCATCACCGCATTTACCATTAGACGGTTGATTGGAAGATTGTCCGGATGACGGGGCAGAAACCGGTTGATTTGCGGCTGGCGATTGTCCTTGCAGAAGCTGACCGGCTAGTTGATCAGATGGGGAACCAGAATAAATGCCGAATTCCGTCAGGTATAAAGGTTTTTTGCCACCGTTTTTATCCATCAGATTATTCCAAAAGGTCAAATCTTCCTGGAAAGCAGCAGTGTCCAACTTAGCGTCATGACTGCGTTCGGTGTTGTAATGAAGATTAAAGTAATCAATGTAATGGCCGCCACCGAGAGCAAAAAATTTAGTCCAGAAACTTATCTCCTCACTGTTATTAGAATGACCCGAAGCACCGCCATTCACTACTTTTGCCGAAGGATCCGCTTTCTTAATAGTTTCCGATGAAACTTTGAGTAGATTAAAGTAAGCTTCGGGATTGTTTTCGTAACCGCTACAATTTGCGTCAGGCTCATTGCCGATTTCCCAAACGGCAACATTATCTTTATACCGTTCAACCGTCTTCGTCAGAAAGTTTTCGTATTCGGTAAGATCGTTTGGCGCTCCGGCCTTATAATCATAATAAGCAGCATCAAGCATGCTACAATTAGTCTTGACTTGAGTATTTTTCTGGTCCCAACCGGCAAAAGGCTGGATAACGGCAGAGATTTTCATGCCAGCGTTTGACGCTCCTTGCACATACATATCGGTTAAGCCCCAGTCAAATTGCCCTTTTTGGGGTTCGATTACATTCCAGGTGAAATAACCAAAACTTCCCCGGTCAACAGTAAAACCGGTTGTTTTCACCAGCTTAGTACGGTTTTCAACAACTTTCTGCAGATTGGTTAGGAGATTTTGGTAAGCCGAGTTGTCCTTTTTAAATTCAGTCCAGCCATTTTGGAGGGCATTTACCTTACCTTGTGTATCGTTAATCGAATCAGCATCACTTATATTAAAAGCAACCATCGTGCCAAAAAGACCGGAGCTAGGATTTGTTGTTTCCCTGGAAGCAGTTTTTTCCGACCAGAATTTCCACGATACTCCTACCAAAAGAACCAGAAAAACAGCAATAACAATTGAAATGATAAGGAGACTAAATCCTTTTTTTGGAGATTCGAACGTGGACAACCTGGTTGTCTTCTTGCTAAAGATTGCCTTCGTGACAGAACGGATAATTTGCCAGTAAAATTTCATACCCATATTTCTACTATATCAAAAGCTTTGATCTATTATAAGGTCGATAATTTTTTACAGTAATCTTATCTTATTCTCCACCATATTAATTGAAAATAGTTATTGCACTTTATTATACAGAAAAAATCCGCAAAACATTAAGATTTGAAAGTAGTAAATTGTGGTGAAAATTGGCTTATTCTTTTATCACCGGCATTGTCGAGGCTAATTCGGGGCACAACCACCACACTAAATCTGGTAAACTACTCATAGACAGAAATGTTTCGGAGAATTCACGCAGTCTGTTTAAGGTACTAGCGGGATCACAAAATCTAATATGTATAAAAAAAATATCCGTAAAATTTACCCTATATCTTTTACCAAGGAAGGTCTTGATAAAATAAAAAAAGACTACGAAACTCTTCTTCGGACACGTCCTGACGCCGTAAAAACTTTATCTGATGCAAGGAATTTAGGTGATTTATCAGAAAACGGATTGTATAAAAGTGCCAGATCAAGACTTTCCGGAATTGATGCAAATTTACGAAGGCTAAAGAATATAATAAAATTTGCCGTTGTACGTACTTCAAGCAATAACGGAATTATCGGAATAGGATCTACTGTTGAAATATTTGACGGAAAAGATAATAAGACTTTCCGGATTGTGGGTACATATGAGTCAAATCCCAAAACCAACAGTATTTCGGTCAAATCACCTATAGGTCATGCTCTTGTCGGTAAGAAAGTCGGCGACCACACAGTTGTACGTACACCGAAAGGCCCAATTTCATATAAAATTTTATCAGTTCAGGTCTAAAGATGCTTATTCGCTTTGACTTTTAAGCAAAATTGTGGTAAAATACACTCACTTTGATAACTTCACAAGCTCAATCAACATATAATTTTACAAACTGCACTCGTTGTGGAAAAAAAAGGGTATTTCTAAAAACGTGGAAAGAAGAATTGGAAACGTATTCAGGAGTATCTGTTCTTACACACACGGAAACAATTTGCCCCGATAAAGATTGCCAAAAAATCGTAGAAAAGGAACTGGAGGCAAAAAGAGTTAAAAATGAAACAATGAAAGCAGAGCGTGAAGAAAGAGTAATGAAGCAAAGAGCACAGATATCTTCAAAAAAGGCAAAATAACATTTTGTAATAGCATTTTGTCCCGTACCATATACATATAATTATCATTTCATGTTTTTTTCGATAATTGATACTTGACTAATTAATTTTTATGGTATTACATAGTAATTAGGAGGAATTATATGGACAAAAAAAATATGGCGGTATTGTTGGTATTAGTGGGGTTTGTAATTTATTTTTTTCCTCAAATTTCAGTTTTTACTAAAGATAAAAGTGAGCTGACAGGCGCACTATTTGCTGTTGGAGGAATTATTCTTTGGTACATACCTTCCGGATCTTCAAAAAGTAGAAAAAAGTAGATTCATTTTAATCTTCATAGTATAATTATTCTGTATGTTTTGGAAATGTAAATTTATTGTATTTTTTCTAATTTTTTTTGTAATCATTTCTTGCAAAGATGCTTATGCAATTTATGATCCCCTGAGCCGGCCAAATAATTTTTTCGGAATACATATTTTATTTCCTACAGAGCTTGCAAAAGCCCGTGAATTGGTAAATTCTGCCGGAGGAGATTGGGGATACGTAACAATTCCTATTCAGGTAGGGGACAAGGACCTTGATAAATGGCAAACCTTCATGGTGAGTGCCTATAGCTCTCATTTAATACCAATTTTACGTCTTGCAACGGAAAGTGACTATAAAGAATCAGGTGTGTGGAGAAAACCAACAGAATCGGATGTTTTGGATTTTGCTAATTTTTTGTCCTCTATTTATTGGCCTACAAAGAACAGATATATTCTTTTTTTCAACGAGACAAACCGTTTTGACGAATGGGGAGGTGATGCACCAAATCCTGAAGAGTATGCGTCTCTTATTGACTATGCGGTAGATGTTTTTAAAAGTAAAAACAATGATTTTTTTATAATTATGGGTGGACTTGACAATGCCGCTCCGAATGAAAAAGGAAAATACATGAACGTGTTTGATTATCTTCGACAAATGGGACAGGCACGCCCAACCGTATATAATAGAATTGACGGATTCGCAAGTCACTCTTATCCAAATCCTAATTTTTCACAAAACACAAATCCTAACAGACCAATGGGAATTGCCAGTTATAGATTTGAGTACGACATCATATCAAGCTTTACATCTTTAAAAAAACCCATTTTTATAACTGAAACAGGATGGAACAGTAAAGCTCTTAGCGATGATACCATCGGAACGTATTATACGCGTGCTTTTGAAGATGTATGGAAAAAAGATAGTGATAAAATTGTTGCTATTACTCCTTTTTTGCTTGAGTCCCAGAACGGTCAGTTTGACAAATTTTCATTTATAAAAAGTGCCGGTTTAACACCCTACGCAAAAGTCTTTGAGGGAATTTCAAAAATAAAAGGGGAGCCTGATTTAAATTCTCCTCCTCCACCTCCTAAAAATGTCATTCAAGCTGTTTTGGGAATCAGAAACTTTAGGCCTACAGCCTTATTTCCTCCTCCTTATTTAAAACCGTCAGGGATTATAAAATTTTATTTTAAAAGCATTTTGGGGCTCTAAAAAATGTGATAGAATACCTTACTGTTTAGGTAGATTTTCTGCTTAAACCTTTTATTATGGGAAAGAAAAAACGTTCAAATCTTCAGTGGAAAGAAGACTTGTTTTTAAAAAAACAATTAAATTCACTAGTTAAGCTTTTAGAATTTGCACATATTCCCCATAAACAAGTTTTTTGCTACCGAACAACCGGATCTACAGCCCGAGCATATGCTAGAATTTGGGCTTTCCCAAAAATCTTTCAAGAAGTCTTACAGGTTCCACCAACGTATGTTATTGAAGTTTTGTCTGAAAAATTCGACCGCCTTAATGATGAACAAAAAGTAAAAGTTTTGATTCATGAGCTTTTGCATATACCTAAGAATTTCTCCGGAAGTCTTCTTCCGCATAGATACGGAGGAAAAAGAATAGACAAGGAAGTTGATAGGTTGTATAGGATGATGAAAAGTAAATAATTTTCAATTTATAATTTACAATTTCCATTGAATGTTACAATGCGTCATTGAAAATTTATTAAAAATTGATAACTGAAAATTAAAAATTAAATATATGATTTACGTTTTACACGGTGAAGATGCGGTTGCCTCAAGAGAAAAATTGCAGGAATTTCTCAAAAGCACATCCAACGTTTTCGTTTTTGACCTTGATAAATCTTCTGGTATTGATATTTTTAACGCCTTTGAAGCCAAAAGCCTTTTTCAAGACAAGAAAATAATTATTCTTCAAGATATAAAAAGCACGAGTATAAAACCTTTCATAGCAAAAATTTTAACTTTTTCAAATTCAAAAGATACAGATATTGTTTTGTGGCACGACGATGCAATCGATAAAAGGCTTCTTGAAAAATTAATTGGTGCAAAAGTAACAGCTTTTACTCTTCCAAAATATCTTTTTCCCTTTCTTGATAATCTTATGCCCGGAAACGGATCTATGTCGTTTGAAACATTTCAAAAATTAAAAGAGCAAGTTCCGCCAGAACTAATTTTTTATCATATAATAAAAAGAATAAGGGTTCTTCTTATGCTTTCATATGGTAATCAAAATAGTTTTTCTGAAACAAGTTCTATGCAGGGATGGCAGATTCAAAAACTTGAAAGTCAGTTAAAAAACTGGGATAAAAATAGACTACTTGGCTTTTTTAGAAATCTATTTGAGCTTGAAATAGGTGCCAAAACAAGTACTCTTCCGCTAAGTTTTTCCGATCAACTTGACATGCTTATAAAAACCAAGTTATAGTGTAATATTGCATTGTCAGGAAAATGTCTAGATTTATTGCCAGAAGTTCTATAAGATAAAAAATATGCCACAGCTTAAAAAAACAATGTTTCGCGAATATGACCTCAGGGGCCGCGAATCAGAGGATGAAATGAATGACACCTCTGTTTATTTCATGGGTAGAGGGTTCGGAGCATTTCTGAAAAAAAGAAATCTCACTGAGACTGTTGTAGGCCACGATGCTCGTGGTACTTCAAAAAGCTTTCATGCAAATATGGTAAAGGGGCTTATTGAATCAGGAATAAATGTTGTCGATATCGGAACAGCAACAACCCCAATGAGCTATTGGTCTCAGTATTATTTGAAAGTTAAAGGCCTTGTTATGATTACTGCAAGTCACAATCCTGTCGGCTGGAACGGGGCAAAATTCGGTACGGATTTTTCTTCCACTCTTCTGACAGCTGAAATGCAGGAACTTTACAATATTATTTTAAACGAAGAGTTTGTAAATGGGAAAGGTACGGTAAGAAAAGAAGATATAAAAGATGCTTACATAGAGGACTTACTTTCAAGATCAAAAATTACTAAGAAATTTAAAATTTTAGTTAATACGGGTAATGGGACTGCCGGACATTTTGCTCCGGAACTTCTTAAAAAAACAGGATGTGAGATAGTTGAACACTTTACAAATGTTGATCCCGCATACCCCAACTATACTCCAAACCCTGACGGAACGGCAATGATGGAAGATACGGGTAAGCAAACTGTTGATAACGGTTGTGATTTAGGGTTTGCGTTTGACGGAGACGGAGACAGACTTGGACTGGTTGACGATAAAGGTAATATCATTTGGCCTGACAGATATATTATTCTTCTATCAAGGCTTGTTCTTTCAAAACATCCGGGAGCAAAAATAGTTTTTGACGTTAAAGTTTCGGAAGCTCTTCCGGAAGACATAAAAGCCCATGGAGGAATCCCTATCATGTGGAAAACAGGTCATTCATATATTAAAGCAAAATTAACCGAAGAAAAGGCAGCTATGGCAGGTGAAATGAGCGGACATATTTTCTTTGTTGATGATTTTTATGGATTTGATGACGCATTTTTCGCAGGTCTTAAATTATTAGAATATTTATCAAGCCAAAACCAGAGGCTTTCAGAAATAATTGCAGGAACTCCGTATTATATCTCAACCCCAACAATTCAAGTTAAAACAACGGATGAAGATAAATATAATGTGGTAGATAAATTAGTTGCAGAATTTAAAAAAGAAGGATATAACGTAAACGATATAAATGGGGCCCGTGTATATGTAGATGACGGATGGGGCTTGGTTAGAGCATCGTCTAATACACCAACTTTAGTACTACGATTTGAGGCAAAAACAGAGGAAGGTCTTGAAAAAATTAAGAAACTATTCAAAGAAAAACTTGACAAATTTCCTATTGTAAGTAAAGACTGGGATTCCACAGGACATTAATTTATTATGAGTGGTCAAAAGCAAATTCCGGAATTTGATAAAACTAAATTCAGTACTTCTCCATATGTTAGAAGAATAGAAAAACCGTGGGGATGGGAAATTCATTGGGTTCCTGAAGGAATTCCTTATATGGGAAAAATTCTCCATGTCAGCGCAGGAAAGCGCTTGTCTTTACAGGCGCATGATCAAAAACAGGAAAGCTGGTTTATTATTAATGGTCGCGGAAAAGTTGTTTGGGAAAATGAAAAGGGAGAATTGATTGAAACAGAACTAGATGCAGGTCAAGGGTACACATGTAAAATTGGTCAGAGACACAGATTGGTGGGTATTACGGATTGCGACATTGTAGAGGTTTCAACTCCTGAGATGGGAACAACTTGGAGGCTTGAAGATGATTATGCGCGGCCTGATGAAACTCCGGAACAGCGTAAAAAAGAAAGAGGAGAAATATGATTGATCTCAGTGATATAGAAGCTATAAAGAAAATTGACCCGCAAAATACTCTCGGTTCGACTGAAATGCTTCCGCAACAACTTGATGTAGCATGGAAACAAGTTCAAGAATTATCTCTTCCTGCTGACCTTGGGACTGTTTCAAACATAGTTTTTTGCGGCATGGGTGCATCAATTTACGGCGCTCTTGTCACAAAAGCACTTCTTGGTGCAGATTTTGGCTATCCTGTTGAAATTGTATCTGATTATCATCTTCCAGTATTTGTAAATTCAAACACATTGGTTGTTTTAACTTCTTATTCTGGAACTACAGAAGAAGTGTTGTCTTGTGGTTTTGAGGCACTGCAAAAAGGAGCAAAAATGCTCATTTTGACAAAAGGGGGAGAGCTGGCAGACTTTGCGAGAAAAAATAATATTCCTTCATATATTTTTGATGGTGCACTAAATCCTGCAGGAGTGCCTCGTCTTGGAAACGGATACACAATAGTGGGTCTTATGGGTCTTTTAGCAAAAGTCGGAATTATAAAATTAAACAATGAAAATTTGACAGGAGCAATTGAGAATTTAAAAGGCATTTTTGGAGATATTAAAGATCAAGCAAAAAATGACGTCCAAAATTTTATAGGAAAAATTCCGGTTATATTTGCCGCAGAACACCTAGCAGGAAACGCTCAAATTTTAAGGAATCAATTCAATGAAACAAGTAAAACCTTTTCTGCGTATTATTTGGTTCCGGATCTTAACCACCATCTTATGGAAGGTTTGCAGTTTCCAAATCCTACTAATTTGAAATTTATAAGCTTTAACTCAAAGAATTATTCAGACAAAATTAAAAAAAGAATGATGCTGACTTTGGAGGTCGTACAAAAAAATAATCATGATATATATGAATTTACAGCAAACGGCGATAATATATACCAGGATTTTTTACAGGTTTTGGCGTACGGAAGTTTTTTAACTCTCTATTTGGGACTTATCTACGAACAAAATCCCGCAACAAATCTTTGGGTTGACTTTTTTAAGGATAAATTAAAAGTGCTTGCGTAATTTTCTTTCAGACAGAAGTCTTGCTTTTTCCTCAGATTTTGTCCAAAATAATAGTATGATCAGATCACATGATTTTGTGGTGTCTTTAAATGATGTTGAGAATGACGACATTGCATATGCAGGAGAAAGAGCGGCTTCTATTGGAGGGATGTCTCATAACGGATTTCCTATTATTCCGGGTTTTGTCGTAACGTCAAACGCATACGAACTTTTTTTGCAGGAGGGAAATCTAAAAAAGAAAATCAATCACCTTTTAGGAAGTATAAATTTTGATAATCAGGCATCTATTCTTCAGGTTTCATCGCATATTCAAAAACTTATCCAAAAATCAAAAGTTCCTCGTGAATTGTCAGATCAAATATTTTCTTTTTACGAGTCTGTTGGAAAAAACTCATACGTTCTAATACAACAATCTAACATGCAATGCTTTTTAAACGAAAGATACTGCAAAACAGCAGAAATTTTCAAAGGGGACGCTGTTGTAATGGATGCATTAAGAAAAATTTGGTCATATTGCTATATCCCTTCTGCCTTGATAGAAAGATATAAAAACGGATTTATTGAGGCTTGTGAGAATTGTTCAGTAGTTATAACAAACGTACTTGACGTATTAGCTTCAGGCTCATCCAAAACCTTGGATAAGGAAAATGTATTTATAGCAGCAGGCTTTGGGTATTTAGAAACGGGTTTTGATTATGACACATACACAGTTTTGAAAAATAAAGGTGGTATTGTAGAAAAAAAAATAGTTCGGCAGGAAGAAATGCATATATATAAAAAAGGTGTTTTTGTAAAATCAAAAGTAGAAAAAAAATATTCACAAAATCAAAAAATTAGTGACGGATTGATACTATATTTGGCTACATTAACGGAAAAGGCTGAAAAAAAATATTATTTCCCTCAAGTAATTGAGTGGGTTTGCGTTAAAGATGAAGATCCGCGGGTTAACACCCGCGATATCTTCTCCACTCTGCACGGCGGAGTGGAATCCGCCGAAGCAGAAATTTCTTCACATTCATCCGCGAGCTTACGCTCTCGGTTTTCTGCGAAGGTGGATAAAATATATGTTAAGGCAAGATATGAATATACGCCATACGTTGAAGAAAATTTTAGTGAGTCAAAAGACATAATTGCAGTATTTCCGGGAATTGGAATAGGAAAAATTGTCTATGTTAATAATCCAGCGGATTTTTTTCAAATCAAAAGAGGACACATTGTTGTAACTTCACTTTCTATTGATAATTATCTACCTGAAGTAAAGAGGGCAAGTGGTCTAATCCTTAAAAAATACAACGATAGGCTTGCATCAGTTATAAGAGTTAAAAATCTTGGTGTTCCCACAGTTGCTATAGGAATAGATGCTCAAAATCAATTTTATCTCGGTAAAGATACAATTGTGACACTTGACGGAACTACAGGCTCAATATTAACAGGAAGCATTTTAGTCTAAAATTATGGCAAAGATAAAACAAGTACTTGCCGAGGAAATACTTGATTCAAGGGGCAATCCTACAATTGAAACAACAATTATATTAAGTGATGGTGTCTGGGCAAAATCATCGGTACCAAACGGGGCAACAAAAGGCGTATATGAGGCTTCACAATTACGAGACGGTGACACAAAAAGATTCGGTGGTCTTGGAGTTAAAAATGCCGTTTTAAACGTACAAACAATTATTGCCCCAAAAATTGTAGGTATGGATTGTACCGACCAGCAAAAAATCGATAAATTAATGATTGAGCTTGACGGGACTCAAAATAAAGGAAGACTTGGGGCAAATGCTATTCTTTCTGTTTCTCAGGCTGTTGCAAAAGCAGGAGCAAAAAGTTCTCTTCTTCCTTTGTCAGTATATATCCGTCAATTTTTGGGCCTTAATGATAAACCTGCAAAAATTCCTACACCAATGTTTAACATTATTGAAGGCGGAAAACATGCACAAGGCAGCATAAATTTTCAAGAATTTTTACTTGTTCCTGCGTCGGCAAAAACTTATTCAGAAAGCCTTGAAATTGCCAGCGCCGTATACTCATCGCTTAGGACGCTTTTGCGTGATAGAAATCTTTCAACTTTAAACGCAGATGAAGGCGGTTTCTCTCCGGTCACCAGTTCAAATATAGAAGCTTTGAATCTTTTAAAGCAGGCTATTGATCAATCGGGATATAAATTTTCGTTTGACGTATTTCTGGGAGTTGATGCGGCCGCGCATTTTTTTCTGGATGGAAAAGAGTATAGACTTTTGGACCGGCCAACGCCTTACAATCAAGATGATTTGGTTGAATATTATACAAATATTTTTAATGAATACTCACTTATTTATATAGAAGATCCTTTTGCGGAAGATGACTGGGAGGGTTGGAAAAAAATATATAATGCTCTTTCTTCAAAAACTTTAATAATAGGAGACGATATAACAACAACAAATCCATACAGGCTTCAGCTTGCTTTAGATAACAATGTTATAAACGGTATGGTTATAAAACCTAATCAAGCAGGAACGGTTACAGAGACTCTGGCGGTTGTGGAGATGGCAAAATTTAAGAACTTAAAAATTGTTGTATCTCAAAGAAGCGGTGAAACAATGGATGATTTTATTGCTGATTTTGCAGTCGGAGTAGGCGCAGACTATGTAAAGTTTGGCGCACCTGTTCATGAACGCGTGCTCAAATATAACAGGCTTACGGAAATTGAGGCAGAATTAAAACAAATTTAGTTTGTTTTTGAATTAATAAGAATAACAAATTCTCCTTTAGGTAAACTTTTTTCAAAATGTAATTTTAACAAAGATAATTTATCTCTTAAAAATTCTTCGTATATTTTGGTTAATTCACGTGCGACAACAATTTCTATGTCTCCAAAAACCTCTTGGAGCGCATCCAAGGTTTTTAATAATCTGTGTGGAGATTCAAAGAAAATTACGGTTGGAGAAAGTTTGTTAGAAGACAAAGATGTAAGAGAATCATTCAGGCGCAGAAGTGTATTCTTTTTCTTTTCATAAGAATCAGGTAAAAATCCTAAATATAAAAATTTATCCGTTGGAACACCGGCTGTGCAAAGAGCTGTTGTAATAGAGCTTGGACCCGGAATTGGAACAATTTTAATATTTTTTTTGATAGCTTCGCGGATAAGTTTAAATCCCGGATCTGAAATAAGAGGAGTACCTGCATCTGAAACAAGCGCTATATTTTTACCGTTTTGGAGATATTTTAACATTTCATAAATCTTAGTTTCTTCATTTGAATCATTTATTACCTGCATTTCTTTTTTAATTCCTAAATGATACAAAAGTCCACCTGTAACTCTGGTATCTTCGCACAGAATTAGATCCGAGCTTTTTAAAATTTCAATTGCGCGCAAAGTAATGTCTTGCAAATTACCAATAGGCGTTGATACAATGTAAAGTGACATAATATAAATACTCAGAATAGCTAAATAGCTTGAATAATTATGCTATTTAACGATATGACAATTTTACTCATTTTGTTTTATGATTGAAGTTTTAGGACACTACATTATACAACTAATTAGCTCTACGGGTTATGTTGGAATATTCATTCTTATGGCGCTTGAGTCTGCTCTTATTCCGATTCCTTCAGAAATTACAATGCCATTTGCCGGGTTTCTTGCTTCAAAAGGACAGCTATCTTTTACTTTAATTGTTATCGTAGGTACACTCGCAAATGTTGCCGGCTCTCTGGCTGCTTATTACATAGGTTACGTTCTGGAGGAAACTGTACTTCTTGGAATTATTAAGAAATATGGTAAATTTGTCTTACTTTCAGAACATGAATATAACCGCGCAAGAAAGTGGTTTGAAAAATACGGAGACAAAATAATTTTTATCTCACGCTTATTACCTGCTGTGCGTACAGTAATTTCTCTTCCTGCAGGTATGTTTGAAATGAATTTGAAAAAATTTATTGTATATACAACTTTTGGATGTCTTATTTGGTCAATATTTTTGACGTATATCGGATTTGTTTTAGGAGAAAACTGGAATTCTCTTGAGCCGTATTACAGAAAGTTTGAGTTTATAATTGCAGGATTAATAATTTTGGCTGTTGTTGTGTATATTGAAAAACATCTTAGTCTAAGAAAAAAATTATTTAAGAAGTAGAGGAGAAGTTAAATCTCCGGACAAGAGATACGGCAATTCCCTGTATTTTTATAGACCTTGGGTAAATAGGGTCCATATCCCGGTTGGCAGGTCTTAGAACAACTTTATCGTCTTCTTTATAAAAACGTTTTAAGGTCGCGAGATTTTCATCAACCAAGGCCACAACAATATCTCCGTTATTTGCCGTCTCGGTTTTTTCAATCACTACAAAGTCACCGTCCAAAATTCCATCTTCAATCATAGAGCTTCCTTTTACCTGCAATACGTATGACGGTTTTTTCCCTGAAATCATACTTGATGCGACAGCAAATGTTGCTTCGGGATCAACATGGGGTTCAAGAGGTTTTCCTGCTGCAATATATCCGAAAAGCGGAAGCGCTATGCTTGGACCTAGAGCCCTTGTGGTTGTTCCGAGAATAGAATCAATATTTTCCTTTTTCAAAACCTTTAGAGTTCTTGTATTTCCTTCAACTTTTTGCATATACCCCTTATCAACAAGAGTTCTTATGATGGCATGGATTGTTGAAACACTCCGTCTGCCTGTTGCATCAGCCATCTCACGAAGAGTAGGGGAATATCCATGTTGTTCTTGAAATTGAAGAATAAATGTTAGGAGTTCTCTTTCTTTTCTGTATAAAACGGCAGTCATTTTTATTTAGGGTTTAGATATTAGTTATTAGGGTTTAGTTTTAATTAATCTATAAATAATTTATACTAAATTTATACGAAAATTATCCGAAGTTGTCAAGATAGACAAACTGGTACAAACAATATAGCATCTTCTCAAACTTTAAAGCGAGAGTTTCCTCATAGAAGATGTTTTCTTGAAGAACGAATAAAAATCCTATTGTGTTAAAATAAGACCTGTGAAATTCAAGCTCAAACCAAAATTCAAACCAACGGGTGATCAGCCTTACGCAATAGAAAAATTGACAAAGGGATTTTTGACAGGCGAAAAATCTCAAGTACTTCTTGGAGTAACCGGCAGCGGTAAAACATTTACAATGTCAAATGTTATTCAAAAAATTCAAAAACCCACTCTTATAATTTCCCATAATAAAACTCTTGCAGCTCAGCTATACCAGGAATTCAGAGACTTTTTTCCTGAAAATGCCGTTTCTTATTTTGTTTCATATTACGATTACTACCAGCCTGAAGCTTACATGCCGACAACGGATACGTACATTGCAAAAGAAACGGAAATAAATGAGGAAATTGACAAGCTTAGACTTGCCGCAACGACAAATATTTTGACCCGTCCCGATACTATCGTTGTCGCGTCTGTTTCCTGTATTTATAATTTAGGGTCGCCTGCAGAATACAAAAAAATTGTTTTTACTCTTTCAAAACAACAGAAAATTGAAAGAAAACATTTAATGGAAAGGTTTCTTGATTTGATGTATGTCCGAAATGATTATAATTTTAAGCGCGGATCTTTTAGAGCAAAAGGTGAGGTAATAGAATTGTATCCTTCGTATGATGATTTTATCGTAAGATTTATTTTGGAAGATGATACTATTCTAAAAATAGAAGTTTTGGATCCTTTAACCGGAGAGTTTATTAAAAATGTTGATTCTATAACAATTTACCCCGCAAAACACTATATAACCGACCCTGCAAGTTATGAAAGTGTATTCGTTCAAATAAGGCACGATTTGGCCCAAAGACTTACCGAGTTAAGATTAGAAGGAAAACTTCTTGAGGCACAAAGGCTTTCTCAAAGAACAGAATATGACCTAAAAATGATTAAGGAACTCGGCTATGTAAACGGTATTGAAAATTACTCACGGTATTTTGACGGACGAGCGCCGGGTGAAGCCCCATTTTCTTTATTGGAGTATTTTAGATCTGTATCAGACGACTGGCTTGTTGTAATTGACGAGTCGCATATTACAATTCCTCAAATAAGAGGAATGTATAATGGTGACCGAGCAAGAAAGAAAACTCTTGTTGACTACGGCTTTCGTCTTCCCTCTGCTTTTGATAATAGACCTCTTATGTATAGCGAATTTCTTGAAAGAATAGATAGTACTATTTTTGCAAGTGCTACACCAAACGAATATGAGACAAGTCTTGCCGGTTCAGAAAATATCGCAGAACAGCTTATTAGGCCGACCGGGGTTGTGGATCCGGAAATAATCGTACGTCCAAGCGAAGGACAAATAAATGATTTAATTTCCGAAATAGAACGTGTTATTAAAAAGAAAGAAAGAGTGCTGGTTACAACGTTAACAAAAAGAATGGCAGAAGACTTATCTGTTTACCTCGAGGAACGCGGAATTAAAGTAACCTATCTTCATTCAGAAGTACAAACACTTGATAGACAAGACATATTAGATCAGTTACGGGACGGAACTTATGACGTTTTAGTCGGAATAAATTTATTGCGAGAAGGACTGGACCTTCCTGAGGTTTCCCTTGTTGCAATTTTGGATGCTGATAAAGAAGGCTTTTTGAGAAGCAAAACGTCACTTATTCAAATAATGGGTAGGGGAGCAAGAAGAGTAGACTCAAGAGTGCTTTTGTATGCGGATAGCATAACCGGTTCTATGAGTGAGGCAATAAAAGAAGTTGACAGGCGAAGAAATCACCAGCTTTCCTATAACAAAAAGCATGGTATAACTCCAAAATCTGTTGAAAAAATAATACGTGCCAGGCTTGTTGAGAAAGTGGACGTTTTAGAAGACATAAAACCTCTTATGGAAAAGGAAGTTCTTTTACCGGACGAGCGGGAGAAAGTTATTAAAAAATTGAGAAAAGAGATGATTGAGGCTGCAAAAAGCCTTGATTTTGAAACCGCAGCGCTCCTGCGGGATAAGATAAAATACTTACGCCATGTTTTTTAATCCTCGTACAATTCGGGGTGGATAAATCGGGCAAGGGCTATTGTTACTCCATCAATATATCCTGAAGTTCTGGTTATGTGTTTGTTTGTTAACAGCCCGAATTGACCTTCTGCTTGCTTAACATTCTTTCTGTTAAAAATAATATCACACGCTTCTCCCAGCTCTTTTCCGTCAAAAATATGTTTCATCATTTTGGCTGGCGTGTGCGCTCTAATTGTTGAGCCGATTCCTTCTTTTTTACTGCTATCAATAACAATCAGCCATCCGCAATCAAACCAATTTTTGCCGATTTTATGCAAACCTCCCTCAATTCCTACTCCAAAATCAGCTTTAATTTTTTTGAGAGCTCTTTTTGCTCTATTACGTGCGCCTTTTATACTTTCTTTATCGCTCATTGGTTGATTTGATACACTTGAGGATACTTCAATTCCAACAACTTCCCATTTTTCATCTGGCCATACTTTTTCAAACGCCGTTTTTACGGCTTGAATTTTTACCGGATTTCTCGATCCGACTGCAACTTTTTTCACAAAAAATATTATAGCACACAGGTCTCTATGCTTGAATTATTCACCGAAGATAGTCTATAATGTACTACTTTAAAAGTAGTACATTGCGCTTCGTAAACGAAGCTAAATAGATAACTTTCTATGCTTGATAAAATAATTATTAAAGGGGCGCGGGAACATAACCTCAAAAACATAGACTTGGAAATTCCAAAATACAAGCTTGTTGTATTTACCGGTCTTTCAGGTAGCGGAAAAAGCTCACTTGCTTTTGACACTATTTATGCTGAAGGTCAACGAAGATATGTTGAAAGTCTATCTTCGTATGCACGTCAATTTTTGGGGATTATGAAAAAGCCCGACGTTGATTTTATAGAAGGTCTTTCACCAAGTATTTCAATAGACCAGAAAAGCGCATCTCACAATCCCCGTTCAACAGTCGGAACGGTTACTGAAATCTATGACTATATGCGTCTCTTATTTGCCCGAATTGGACACCCTCACTGTCCAAAGTGCGGACTTGAGATAACCCATACTACAAAAGAAAAAATTGTTGAAGATATAATTTTAAAAAATTTGGGAGCAGGGAAGACCAGAATTCTTATTCTTGCCCCTATTATTAAAGGAAGAAAGGGTGAATATCAAGAGCTTTTCCGCGACCTTAAAAAAAGAGGATATCAAAGAGTAAGGATTGACGGAAAAGTTTTTCTTCTTTCCGAAGATTACGTTTTGATAAAAACAAACAAACACAACATAGACGTTGTTGTAGACAGAATTACCGTAGAAAAAGACTTTGATAAACAAAGGCTTCTTGATTCTGTTGAGCAAGCATTAAATTTGGGTAATGGTGAAGTAATTATTTCAAAAATACTGGATAAAGGATTTTCAATTCCGGAAAAACCTGAAAAGACAGAGGATATGTTTTACTCTCAAAAGTTTGCGTGTAGCTTTGACGGTACGCCTATTCCTGAAGTAGAACCGCGACTTTTTTCTTTTAATTCTCCATATGGAGCTTGCCCGCAGTGTAATGGTCTTGGTGAGCTATTTTCAATTGACGAAGATTTAGTATTGGCAAAGGAATTATCAATAGCAGAAGGCGGAATTTTGGCATTTTCAAATGTTTCATCTCAAGATACATGGTTTGCAAGGGTGTTTAGAAAAGCGCTTGAAGATAATAATATTTCGCAAACAAAACATCTTAAAGAGTTTAGCGATGAAGATAAAAATTTTATAATGCACGGAACCGGAGATAAAATTTACACTGTTTCGGGTACAAATAGATTTGGTGAAAGAACTAAAATTCACGAGAAGTTTTTAGGAGTCGTTAACTATTTACAAACGAAGTATCATGATACCGAATCAGAACTTATTAAAAAAGAAATTGAAAAATTTATGACCCCTAAAGTTTGTGATGTGTGTCTTGGAGCGCGTCTTAAAACAGAGGCAGTTGGCGTTACTATTGACAATAAATCTATAGTACAAACAACCGATATGAGCATTGAGGACGCATATGGTTTTGTATTGATCCTTGAAAAAAAATTGACTACACGAGAAGTTCAAATTGCACGAATTATATTAAAAGAAATAATTACCAGGCTAAAATTTTTACTTGATGTAGGATTATCTTACCTGACACTGTCTCGAAGCGCGCAAAGCCTTGCAGGAGGGGAAGCGCAGAGAATAAGGCTTGCAAGTCAAATCGGCAGCGGTCTTTCAGGAGTTTTGTATGTTTTGGACGAACCATCAATAGGCCTTCATCCTCGAGATAATACAAAACTTATAAATACTCTAAAAAAACTCAAGGATCTGGGAAACAGTGTTATAGTCGTAGAGCATGATAGAGAAACAATGGAGGCTTCAGACTACATTTTTGATATAGGGCCGGGAGCAGGTCTTGAAGGGGGTAAAATTATCGCGCAGGGAACACCTAACGAAATTAAAAATAACACAAAATCTTTGACAGGTGAATATTTATCCGGACGAAAAAAAATCTCAATTAAGAGGCAAGGTAAACAGATATATTCAGAAAACAAAATGCTCACAATTGGAGGAGTTAACGAGCATAATCTTAAAAACCTTACTGTTAACTTTCCTTTAGAAAACTTAATTAGCATAACCGGAGTTTCAGGTAGCGGGAAATCTACTCTTATCAATGATGTTTTATATCATGCTTTAGCAGTCAAAAAAAATCCTTATCATAAAGAGCGACCCGGAAAATTTTCTTATTTAACAGGAGACGAGTTGTTAAAACGAGTATTTATGATTGATCAATCACCGATTGGAAGAACGCCAAGAAGCAATCCTGCTACATACACGGGGGCATTCACTTTTATACGGGACACTTTTGCTAACACAAAAGAAGCAAGGCTTCGCGGATACGGTCCTGGACGTTTTTCTTTCAATGTTAAAGGAGGAAGATGTGAAACTTGCGAAGGAGAAGGACAATTGAAAATTGAAATGCAATTCCTGCCTGATGTTTATATTCAATGCGAGTCTTGCAACGGCAGAAGGTATACAAGCGACACGCTTGAAATTTTGTTTGAAGGAAAAAATATTTCAGAAGTGTTGGACATGAGCGTTGATGAAGCTTTGTCCTTTTTTTCATTCCACGATCGACTTTCAACAAAACTTTCAACTCTGAAAGAAGTCGGGTTATCTTATATCAAGCTTGGTCAATCGGCAACAACTCTATCAGGAGGAGAAGCACAAAGAATTAAATTAGCATCTGAGCTCTCAAAAAAAGGCGGAGGAGGAAGCCTATATCTTCTAGATGAGCCGACAACAGGACTTCATTTTGCAGACCTTGAAAAACTAATTTATGTCTTAAGAAAACTTGTTGAAAAAGGAAATACTGTCATAGTCATAGAGCACAATATGGATGTTATTAAAAATTCCGATTACGTAATTGATCTGGGACCTGAAGGCGGAGACAGCGGAGGAGAAATTGTTACACAAGGAACACCGGCGCAAATTATCGCAACACCCTCATCTTTTACAGGTATGTATTTGAAAAAAGAATTAGACTAAAATTGTGAACAAAGAAAAACTAAAATCGCTTCCAACAACTGCAGGAGTATATATATTTAAAGACAAAAATGCCAAAATTCTTTATGTTGGCAAAGCAAAAGATATTAAAAAAAGAGTTTTTTCATACTTTGCAAAACCATCAAATCTTGATGCAAAAACACTTCTTCTTAGAGAGGAAGTCCATAAAGTTGAGCATATACCTGTTAGTTCTGAAATTGAAGCATTTTTGCTTGAGGCAAGCCTTATAAAAAAGTACAAGCCTTTTTATAACATAAAGCTTTCAGACGATAAATCATACCCGTATATTTGCATCTCAAAGACTAAAATCCCATATGTTGCAATCAGTCGAAAAAAAAATAGTCAAACAGGAGAATATTATGGTCCTTATCCTAACGTATTAGACGTTAAGACAGTTCTTAGGACTATCAGAAAAATCTTTCCTTATCAAAGCATTAAAAACCATCCTAAAAAAAGGTGTCTATTTAATCATATTGGAATGTGTCCATGCATACCTTTTTTTCCTCAAAATCTTTTTGAATATAAAAGTAATTTAAAAAAAATGAAAGCTTTTCTAAAAGGAGACAAAGAAAAAGTGTTAAATTTACTTTTGAGGGAACAAAAAAAATATATAAAAGACGAGAAATTTGAAAAAGCGTCAATGGTACAAAAACAAATTGAACAAGTTAATCTTATTACAAGCGATAATTACCAAGCATTTAGATATGAAGAACGACCGGATCTTTACTATGAGAGAATTAAAAATGAACTATATGACCTTAAACAGATTTTTCAAACAAATAATATTAAATTAACGAGTCTTGAAAGAATTGAGTGCTATGATATCTCAAATATTCAGGGAAAGAATGCAACAGCTTCTCTTGTTGTTTTTATAAAAGGGCATGCATCAAAAAAAGACTACCGTAGGTTTAAAATTAAACTTAAAAGCACTCCTGACGATTTTTTTATGATACAGGAAGTTCTTCTAAGAAGACTAAAACATAAAGAATGGCAAACGCCAAATTTAATAGTCGTAGACGGTGGGAAAGGACAAGTCGGAGCAGCATTAAAAGTGCTTTTTTTGCATGATACAAAAATACCGGTAATAGGACTTGCGAAAAAAGAAGAAATAATTATAGTTCCGGCTGTAAAAAATGACTATTCGGTATCATACGCTCAAGTCCGTGTTCCATTTGCTAATCCCGGTCTCAATCTGCTTAAAAGGATTAGAGATGAAGCACATAGATTTGCCATTACTTATCATAGATTGTTAAGACAAAAAAAATTTTTAAATGAAGAATTACATAAACTATGAAATATAGAAGATATTTGATATCATTTAATAAATGAGAGGACTTTTAAAAGACTTTACAATCACGGGTCTTTCTATATACTTTACATCTCTTTTTTTATCGGGGCTTGTTGTAAAATATCCTGAAAATTTTTTTACTGCGGCAATAATTGTTTTAATCATACATAAAATTCTCAATCCTATTTTTTCAACAATCCTTTTTCCATTAAAAACCTTTTCATTTGGTCTTGTAGCTTTTGTTCCGACAATTATTGCACTTCTTATCGCTTCATCATTTTTTAAAGTTATTGTCATAAAACAATTTACATTTCCCTCAATACATTTATATGCTGTTAATTTTAATTCTATAAACTTGTCGCCGCTTTTGTCTTTTCTGGCTATATCTGCTACAATATACTTACTTATAAAACTTCAGAAATGGTTGTTTGGTGACCTATGAAAATACTAACTATTATTCAAATGATTATTGCAATTTTGTTAATTGTAGCTGTAATACTCCAAAATAGAGGAACCTCATCAGGTATTGCTTTCGGTGGAAGTACAGGAAGTTATAGAAGTAAAAAAGGACTTGAAAAAGTACTTTTCTATGCAACGATAGTCCTTGCGGTTTTTTTTGCTGCAACCTCAATTCTTGCACTGGTAACAAAATAAATAACTCCAAAATTTATGAGCTTTGTTAGAAAACGTTACTATTTATGGCTGCTCAAGGCGTATTTTAAGAAATGGAAAAAAATTATCTTTGCTTCAATTCTTATTGGAGCAGTCGTTTTTTTCCTTTTTGCCTATTTTTTTAATTTTTTTATTACACCTCTTTTTGAAAAAACAGTCCGTAGGGTAGGGTACTTTGGAATACATACACCTCAAACTCTTCCTGAAAATGTAACCGGTGATTTAAGCTTTGGACTTACTTCCGTTTTGCCTAATGGAAAGATAGTTCCGGGAGCTGCAGAAAGCTGGGAGATAAAAAACGACGGAAAACTTTACGTTTTTCATCTTAAAAAAGGACTATTTTTCCACAACGGTGAAAAATTAACTGCAAAAAATATAAGTCTTGATTTTAAAAATGTTGTCAAAAAAGTCATAAATGATAATACAATTTCATATGAGATGAAAAATTCTTATTCTCCTTTTTTATCTTCTGTTTCAAAACCACTATTTATTAAAAATTTTCAAGGACTTGGCACATACAAAGTTAAAAGAATTGATATAAACGGAGGATTTGTAAAATTGATAATTCTTCAAAATATAAATAATTCCGGTTCTAGAAAAACAATCTACTTTTATCCGTCTCAGAATGCACTAAAAACGGCTTTTGCGCTTGGAGAAATTGATACTGCAATAGGAGTTACCAATCTGTCAATTAAAGGAAGTGATATGGGGAGTTGGAAAAATACTAGAGTTACTAAAAACATAAATTATGATGAGTTAGTATCACTCTTTTATAATAACGCAGACTCATTGTTGTCGAATAAAAAACTGCGTCAAGCTCTTAATTATGCTCTTCCTCCAAAATTCTCAGAAGGTTTACGTGCATATTCATCAATTCCTCCGGACTCAATCTTTTTTTCAAAACCGCCAAATTATGGAATCTCTGATATAGAAATTGCAACTACACTTTTATCAGGAATGAAAGATCTTGATAAGAAGTTTGAAATTTCAACAACTGAAGAATATAAAAGTTTGGCAGATAATATCGCTATAAATTGGAAGGCCTTAGGAATAAAAACTGAAGTAAAAATTGTGACCGAAATACCAAAGAAATTCCAAATCCTTTTATATCCTTTTAAAATTTCTCAAGATCCTGATCAATATACTCTTTGGCATTCTGATCAAATAAGCAATATTATTAAATATAAAAATTTGCGAATTGATAAATTACTTGAAGATGGACGCTCTACGAATGATCAGGGAAAACGGCTTATAATTTATGCGGATTTTCAAAAATATCTGACAGATGACGTCCCTGCCTCGTTTTTGTACTTTCCTTATGCATACACACTTGAAAGGTAATTTGTTTACTGCAAACGAAAAGTGCTTCTTTTAAACGCAATAAAATCCCCTATTTTAAATTCTTGAATATAGCTATTATTATTTTTTAATTGTTCAGCTAGTTCTTCTTGTGCCTCAAGAGATGGCTGTGCAAATTTATCATTTAATAGAAAAAGTATCATGTCTGCTTCCCTGATTCCTTGTGGAATAGTGAATATTTTTTCTCTGTGTGAAATATGTGCGCCCAAATTGTTTGTTGCGGAAATACTGAGGACTGGCGGTATTTTTTTCAAATAATCTCTGATTTCCTGGCTTTCATTAACTTTGTTTGCAAAAATCTCAAGACTTGGAGATTTAGCACCAGGAAGTGGACCTAAAAAATATGCTGACAAAACTGAAGAGAAAATAATGTAATATAAAATAAGTTTTTCTGAAAATAATTTACTTTTCAAAAGTTTTTGTACACCGTATATTGAAGAGATATATATAAATGGAATTATTGTTGCTGCGTAATGAAACGTTATTGATTTAAAATTTGTATTTTTAGATAAAAGATTAATTGTCAAATCAGGAAGACAAAAAATCAAAGCAAGTGGCTGTATAAATGATAAAAATCCAGCCGGAAAAAATAATGTAAAAATGTACTGAAAATTTGGGTAGGTAAAAATTGCAGCAATGGTTTTGTTGGGTGTAAAAAATATATTTTTTATTATCATAAAAGGTGTATCTCCGAATTCTTGAAAATATTCAAGCGCAAAATGTTGCCCTCCCCTAGCATTAGGAATAAAATATGTAACCAACGTATAAAATGCACTTATTGACAAGAGAGCAACAATAACCCCAAGCTTTCTTTTTGTTCTAAATAAATATATTCCCAATAAAGAAGAGGTAATAAAAACGTTTTCTTTTGTAAGAACTGCTAGAGTAATAAAAAGTAAAAACATTTTCCATTTCTTGATTAAAATGTAGTAAAAAGATGCGGCAAGAAATGTCGTTGCAAGTGTTACGGCATGAAAATCATAGAGATTTTGCTTTTGTACGAAAGGATTTAGAAGGTAAGAAAGAGAAAAAATAAAAGCAAGCGAGTTATTTTTCATAACAAATTGTCCAATTTTATATATAAAATATCCACCAAGTGCGATAAATACGGTTTGTGCAAACAAAAGCATTCTTGGATCTTGCCAAAGCAGATAAATTGGTGAAAGAAGAACTAAAATAAAGTCGGCGTGAATTCCCAGACGCGAAATAGAATTTATTCCGTCTGGATTTGTCAGTTGAAAAAGCCTTCCATGAATTGTATTCCAAACCGTTTGATCCATATTCCCTAAATCAAATCGCCCTGTAAAAAAATTAAGATGTTTTTCAAAGGTTACATAAGAAAAATAGCTAATATATGTAAATATTGATATGAAAAGTAAAATACTTTGAGTGGAATACGATAATAATTTCTTTTTTAAAAAACCTTTCCATTTATAAAATAGGGAGGAAAACACAAAAAAAATAAATTCTGAAAATACAAAAACAATTCTAGCAAGCAATGCTACTGCCACCGCCGTCTGAATGGGAACGATATAACTTAAACCAAAGACAATTACTGCTTCCCTTACCCCAACGCCTGACGGTGTAATAATCGAAAGATATCCAATTAACCATGCTAAAACAAAAAACGATCCAAGCGATACAATTGTGTATGGATTAAATCCCGATATAGATACAACAATAAGAACGCTTGCTATCGCATAGCAAATCCATGAAAGAATACTTATAAAAAACTCGTCTGTAAATTTAAATATGTTACGTAAATTTTTCTTTAAAAAAATAAATAACAAAAAAAGACATATTGTGATAAAAATATACAATCCAACAGAATAAATCCCCTGTGGCATAAATTGAAATAAAATATTTTGGCGTGAAAGTTGGTAAAGATAAATTATGCCCGAAATAGAGATAATAAAACTCGACAGTATATGAAGAGACGCTTCCAAAACAGTTCCCTTAATAATTATTTTCTTTTTCACACCAAGTTGACCGAAGTGGAAAAGTCTTCCAACATAAGAGAATATGCTACCCGGAATATATCTTTTTAATTCTGTTAATGATGAGAAGTAAACAACATCTTCAAGTTTTAATTCGGACCCTAACTTTCCAAGAATTTGTTTCCAAACAATAGATCTTAGGAAGAAAAAAATCATAAAGAAAACGATGCTTAGCAAAAAAGGGGGAAATTTTAGATTTGTGAGTTGTTGAATAAATACATTACGTCCCGAAAAAATAACTAGAAACAAAAAAGATAATGAAATAATTGTAAGCGGAATTCCAAGAAAAATTGTTAATATACTCTTGGTTCTTTTAACAATATTATTCTTCCAAACCATATTTGAGGGGAAATGAGTCTTCCTTTTTTGAGTTCATATTAACCAGCAAATCCGCAAGAAGTCCCGTAAATATAGTTTGAATTCCTGCAATAACAAGAAGTATTCCTAAAAGTAAAAGAGGTCTATTTCCAATACTTTCCCCTATGAAATGAAGAATGGAAAGATATAACAAAATTAAAACACCTGCAAATAATACAAGACTTCCTATTTTTCCAAAAAAATGAAGCGGGCGATTGGTATATTTAGTTAAAAAATATATCGTAAATATATCCGGGATTTCGCTTATTACTTTTGAAGATTTATATTTTGAAACTCCGTATTTCCTCTCGTGATGTATAGTTGCTTGTTCTCCAACTTTATATCCCATTTTATACATGATAATTGGTATAAATCTATGCATTCCTCCATATAATTTTAATTGCTGCGCAGCGTCCGTTCTGTAGAGTCTCAAACCGCTATTGAGATCATGTACTTTTACACCAAACATCAATGAAACAACTTTGTTAAAAATTTTTGAAGTAATCTTTTTGAAAAAAGTATCTTTTCTGTTTTTTCTCCAACCTGTTACAAGATCAAAATTGTCTTCATCAAGCTTTGACCTCATGGTTGGAATATTTGACGGATCGTCTTGCAAATCTGCATCAAGGGTTACGATAAATTCACCTTTTGCTTTTTTAAATCCCTGCATTAGAGCATAAGGCTTTCCCATATTTCTTCTAAATGAAAACAGTTTTACATCTTTATTTGATTTCTCAAGATTTTTTAAAATTTGAAGAGAGGAGTCTGTTGATCCGTCATCGACAAAAATGACTTCATAACCGGTTTTGATTTTTTTGAATACTTCTCTTATTTTTACAAATAGTTCTTCGATGCTTTCTTCTTCGTTGAGAACAGGAATAACAATTGAATATTCAATCTTCATAAGTTGGGTGATTTTTAAAGACCCATTAATTATAACAAAAATCAGGTTTGAATCAAAGGATAGGTGTGGTTGTGTGAGTCTGGGATATTTGTTAGAATTGTAAGTAACTTTTATGCTTGCCTTCGTAGCTCAATGGATAGAGCGGCGGTCTTCGGAACCGTTGATGGGGGTTCGATTCCTCTCGAAGGCGCATCGCTTAGCTCGGCACCACGTTCTTGCTTTGCACGAATGTGGCGCAATGTTGTATATAATATAGATGTATATTGGGCCACATTTGATCCCGATTTAATCGGGAGAAACATGGTCCCAAGAAACGAAGTTTTAAAGGGCGACTAGCTCAATTGGTAGAGCAATTCCCTCTTAAGGAATAGGTTCAGGGTTCGAGACCCTGGTCGCTCACATATAATAGATACAAAAAATAGTCTGAATTAATCTATGCAAGCATTGGAATCTGTTCGAAGAGTTGTTTTGGATCAATGGGAATTCGGGCGTTTACCTGATGTTCCTGAATTTTCACTTTCTAAAGGATGTAAGCTTGTACATTTTAGGGATGAAAGTGAACTTAATTTTTTTGCTGAAGCAGGACTAAAAGTTGTCGATCTCAAAACTCCAAAAGCAATAATTGGATCTGAAACTTCAATGAGAGCCATTACACGTGTATTCATGGCTTTAGTTTATGATTCAGAGAGTATCGAGGTTGTTACAAAAACAATTAGTAGACATGATAACCCGTTCGACGAAGCCAGAAAATTAAGAGAAGACGGATATAGAATTGTTAATTCAAGCCCCAGTATGGTTGTCTCTTGGAAAGAAAAAGATCCAGAAAACATTACTTAATTTTTTATACCGCCAAATTGTTGGCAAGGTTTATTCTTTCCCATCTGTCCGCTAAAAAACCATTTGGTTTTGTGTCAAGCTTAGGAGCAGACAAAACGTATCCTTTACGAACCGTGTGATGACCAAAACGCTCGTTAATACCATCAATTACACGCATAACTATTTCGGTTTTAGGGTTTTCAAATAAAGATGGAGTAATGTAAGTTTCATCAATTAAATTTGACACATATATACCAACTTGACGCACCATCAACAAATCTTTCCAACTATCATACAGTCCTTTGCAAACCCTGAAAATGTCTTGTCCTGAATTTGTATAATTTTTTGCGGTTTTGCGCTGGTTATAATTTCCTTCACCCGACAAATACAACCCTACAGTTCTTCCTTTTTTCTTAAGCCTTCTAAGCTTTATTGCAATTTCTTCGCAAAGCTCAAACAAAACCTGTAATATCTTTTCCTTATCATATTCATTTTTCGGCAAACAATAATTTCTTCCTACGGATTTTGCGGATGTTTCTTCAAGATATGAAATAACGGGGCTGTCATCATATCCCCATGCAAAATTCATAAGATTTTGCGATGCTACGGTACCAAATTCTTGTTTGAGAGCCAAGAACGGATACTCCCTAAGAGCCATCAAATTATTGATGCCAAGAAAGTTTAAACGCTGCTTGTATCTTTCTCCTATGCCACAAATATCGGTAAGCTCAGTTTGTTTGTAAATGGTATCAAGATTTTCTTTTGTAATAACGACATATCCGTCAGGCTTATTCATACCGCTTGCCAGTTTTGCAAGCAGTTTGTTGTAGGATACGCCTACGGAAACTGTAATTGTAGGACCTATTTCGTCTGCAAGTTGCTTCTTAAACGCATCCACAATATCATCAACGCTTTTATGCAAATGCAAAACAGGAGTTATGTCAATAAATACTTCGTCAAGAGAAAAAACTTCAACAAGGGGAGAGTATAGGCTTGCAATTTGGATAAACTTTTTTGTAATTTCCAGATATCTGTCAAAGTCCGCTTTGATAAGCTGAATTTTCGGACACAATTTTTCCGCTTCCCAACTTCGTGTCCCTGTTTTGACACCGAATTTTTTTGCCTCCCTGCTTGCAGCAATAATGCACGTTCTTCCGTTTGCCGCAGTTACTCCAATAGGTTTATTTCTTAAATTTGGATTAAAGTGCTGCTCGCACGAAGCAAAGAACGAGTCAAAGTCTATATGGAGAATTGTGCGTTGCATAATAATTTTTAATTTTAAATTATAAATTTTAAATCAATTTTTAATCTTTTAAACATTTAGATTTCAATTAAAATTTAAAATTTGAGCTTTAAAATTCTTAATATAGTATCCAAAAAATATACATTTTAATAATGCTTCGAACAAGTTTTGAAAGTTTGGGTTTACCCTGAATGAAGTGAATGAGCAGTAGCATAAGATAATATTATTAGAAAAATATACGAAAAACAATCGAACAAAACTAGAACAAAAGAATCAAACTATACCAGTTTGTGATAAAAATTTAGAGACCGTAGACAGAGAGAGAAGCGTTGCCGATGCGGGTGCGGCGAAGTTTTAAGATATAACTATCGCATTGATAATATCCCGGAATAGTTGTAAATGCGGCCCTAAATCCTTTATTTTGCAAAGCATTAATTGCTTCAGGACTGGTTGTTCCATAAGGATATGCGAAAATATCATTAGCCTTACCAAGCTGGTCAATCAATTGAAACTTAGCTGCTTGAATTTCTTGTTCTATTTTTGTATCGTCATTTGTACCCATAGAATAATGAGACCATGTATGATTGTATGAATTAACAACGCCGCTTCTTTCCATGTTTCTTATATTGTCCCAAGTCATGTAACCTGCTACACCAATTAATCCCGTAGGAATAAAAAGACTCGTTTTTATGTTGTACTTTTGAATAATAGGAAATCCGTAAGAGAAAAAATCACTGTATCCGTCATCAACTGTAATAACAACTGGTTTTCCAGGAAGACTTTGGTTATTAATCAGTGCGTTTGCAAGATCCTCTGCAAAATATGAAGTATATCCATTATCGCTTAGGTATTTCATCTGGTTCTCAAAATTTGATGTATCAACAGTAAGTTGAGCGTGTCCTTCTATTTTTGCCTGGTCAATTGGCTCTATGTGGTGGTAAAAGATCACAGGAACACGAAGACAAAAACCGCTTGGGATTTCCTCAACAAAAGTAGTTGGTGGAATTGTGGTTGGAATAGCTGTAGGCATTTCTAATTTTACCTTTGCAAGTTTCTTTGCAACATTATAGGTACCAGGCCCAGCATATTTGTTTATATACATTTTTACGCCGTATATAGCAAAACAAATTACAAAAATGTATAAAAGAACCTTAATCAGTCCCAATCTTCTTTTAATTTGTTGTTTTGATTTTTTTTTATTTTTTAACTTTTTTGCTTTTTTCATTTTGTCACGACAGCTGTAATGCTCCATAAATCATGATTGCTGCGGCAGTAAAACGTATTATGTAAATTTTTGCAGTATGTTTTTCAAGTAATTTGGGCGCAAAAACAGAAAACAGAACAGCCAGAATCATAGAAAACGGAATAGTTACAATAACAGAAGTTATGCCAACACTAACAGCAAGCGCGAGCGTGAATGTCAAATTGGTTATTGTTTGGAAAAAACCAATTACTCCAATCGACAAAATTTGATTGCGCCCAACCTTAAACAAATCTTTATAAAATAAAGGCAATGTCGGTAAGACTATAATTAAACTAATTACTCCTATCCACAAATTTACCGTCCACACATCATCAAACATAAAAGCCCATTTTACCGCTACGCTGTTAAGGGCCAGAAATATCATCGCTAAAAGCGCTATTCCAACCGCTTTGTTGAAAAATGAACGTACGTTAAATTTTTCATCAATTGTTGAAAAAATCCCCGCAATAATAATTATCAGAACAAGAAAATATTGATAAGATGTAAATTTTTCTTGAAATAATAAAACGCCAAGTAAAACTGCAAATACCGTTCTGAAATTAAAGAGCGGAACTATTGTCGAAACATCCAGCTTATAAATGGCAAGAATATAAAAGATATAAAATAATACGCTTGTGATAGCGGCAGCAACAATTGGAAGCCAGTTATGGGGCATACTCGAATTGTTAATTAAAGCAAGCGGAATAATAAAAAGAACAACAACTAAAGTCCGTAAAAAATTAAAGAGCCATGGGTTTGCGATCGCATGCTTACTGGTTAATTTTGTGATTACTACGAGCAAACCTGAAGAAAGCGACGCAATCCAAGCAAAAAGTATATACGACATGAAGATAATTATACCAAAGCTTCAAACTTCAACTTCTTTTGTCAAGGTATTCTTGAATAATTTTCTTGTGATCAAGCGCCACCGGTTCAGGAAAATGGTTGAGGGGAAAAAATTCACATTCCTTTGCATCGCTCCCTGCTTTTGGTTTCCCCTTCGGTTTCAGCAAAGTACGCAAGAGCAGTAACTTGATTGGGATCTCTATCAGGATCAGTATAAATATTTAAAAATTTTATTGACGTAACTTTTAGACCAACCTCTTCCCAAACCTCTTTTCGAACAGCGTCTTCTGCTGTTTCGTCAAAATCTACTCCTCCTCCCGGGAGAGCCCAAAATCCTTTAAAAGGTTCAAATGCACGCTTAATAAGAAGGATTTTATTATCCCTGATTATAATTGCGTCTATCGCGACTCGCCTATTCTTGTATCTGCCGCAAACAGAACACGGTTCACTATTTGACAGTGCCATAAAATTATTATATCAGGTTGGAGTATTTTAAGATGTTTTTCAGAACAGCATTCGCAACTCTATTCGCTATTCTTTAGCAGCAATCATACTTACCTCTAATTTTGAGCCAAGGGGCAATTCGCCAACACAGACCATTTCTCTTGCTGGATAAGGTTCTTGAAAATATGAAGCATATACCTCGTTAACTTTTCCATACAAAGACATATCCGTTGTATAGATTGTTGTTTTAACGACATTATTAAAATCTAAATTATCCTTTTGCAAAATCTTTTGTATGTTTTTCATTACCTGATGTGTTTGTTCTTCAATTGTTCCTTCAAGAAGTTTTCCTTCTTCAGTTAAATAAACTTGACCAGAGATAAATACAAAACCGTTTTTACTTACTGATGGAGAAAAAGGTAGTGCCATAAAGAGATTATATCACAAGTTTTGTGGCTAAATAACTTAGAGTGGAAGACGGTGCACAAAGAGTCAGCTTACATGCTTAAGTATAATAAGAGAAGTGTAGTTGTAAATAGTATGGGTAGTGTTAGATATGTATAGAGATTTCTCTTTTTTGGATTATGAAACAAGTAGTAAGCAAAAAAGACAGTATATATTGATAAATTATATGCAAACGGATTAGGATTTCTATTGCCAGAAGCCAATCCCAAAATACTCAAATGGAAATGTGCCCAAAAGAGATTAAAAATTATGAATAGTGCCCCCAAAACCCACTGAATAAATTTATAGAAACGCAATGGTACCAACTTTATCAGTATAAGAAGAATTACATTAATTGGTGTTGACAACTGAATAGTACCTGCAACAATGTTGTTAAAGCTAATGTCAAGATGTTGATTCCATAGAGTAGAAATTAATAAAATAACATACCCAATAGGTAAAACTATCTCGATTACTTTCTTTTTTGTCACTATCATATATGGCTTAATAATTTTATAGTTTATTCAAGTGTATCACAAAAGAATATAATTCAGTTCATAACCATAAACAAAAGAAATAAACCATTATTCATGTCATGTTTAGATATAGGATTTTACGGCTTAATTACTAAAGAGGCCGAAACAACCAGAAAGATACCAACAGCATTGAGAATAAAGGAGATAACCAAAAATTGATAAGTTTTCATCTTTGAAATTCCAATAAGACTTACGCCTATCTCATCAGGTAAAGGAGAAGCAATAACAATCGCACCGATTACAGGTAATGTCCAACCAAAATATTTGGAATGAAGTAATTTTATCAAATGATGATCTCCATCAAGATGATCGTATATACTTTTAAGTTCTGTGGCTAAATTACCTTTGACAAAACGAAAGATGGTAAAATCTCCAATTACCGCACCTAGTCCTGCAATAACTCCAATTTCTATTGGTGATAAACTTTCTGCAAGCACCAAAAGAACTACTGCTCCTGTTACTACCGTAAAAATAGAAACAAACAAAACTCCTCCAAGAAAAGCTCCAATATAACCGAGATTACCAAGACTTATAAGAAATATATGAAACGGCTCATAACTAAAAACAATAAAGGCAATAATTAACGATATGCAAAAAAAAGTTAGGTTCTTATACTTCCACATATACCTTAAGTATACCAAAAGTTTAAATCCTGTCGAGGGATACAATAATTTGATATAGTTCTCGAAGCTAGTTTTCTTGGGTGGAAGACGGGTGCTGCCCCCGCGACCTCCAGATCCACAATCTGGCGTTCTACTGTTGAACTACATCCACCGTGTTTCAATTAAAAATTTAAAATTTTAAATTTAAAATTGTTCTTGTATTATACTAAAAAAGGGACTATTCGACAATTTCGCCTTCAATAATTTCGGTATTTGAACTTTTAATATATGGAAACTTTCGAACAAACCACACCCCTGTTAAAAATCCTCCAATATGAGCCCAGAAAGCTACACCACCTGTTTGGAATGCAAAAGGAAGGGAAAAAATTCCTGAAAATAATTGAATAACAAACCAATAGACAGTATAAAACAAAGCTGGCACTTGAACAACCGTAAAAATAAAAAGCAATGGCAAAAGTGTTTTTATTTTATTCCTTGGAAAAATAACTGCGTATGCTCCAAGAATTCCCGAAACAGCACCTGATGCGCCTATCATAGGAATAGGAGACGCGCTTAAAAATAAATATTGCATAACGTTTCCAAAAATTCCTGCAAAAATAAATAGTAAAAGATAGCGGATTCTTCCTATTTCAAGTTCTATATTGTCACCGAATATCCATAAAAACCACATATTTGCCGCAATATGCAAAAATCCACCGTGAAGAAAAATTGAAGTAACAAATGGCGTAAGCGTTGAAATATTAAAGAATGAAACGTTTTTTGGTATGAGCGCGAATTGAGAAATAAGCGCATTTGGATCATCAGAAGTTAGTTGTTCTATGAATATAAAAACATTTAAAGCTATTAGACCGATTGTTACAAAAGGAAATCCCTTTAACCGATGTGTGTCAGAAAGCGGAAACATAATATAATTTATCGAGTGGCGAAACGTAAAAAATCAATGATTTTAACGTTTCAGCAGCGTTGTTCCGCTAAGCGGAACTTACGCTGCGCGCCTGGCGTGAGTCGAACACGCAACCTATTCCTTAGAAGGGAATTGCTCTATCCATTGAGCTACAGGCGCAAAATTGTTTATTTAAACCTAGACCTTGTCAAATTATACTAAAAATGGAGATAGATTCAAAATTACCGGTGGGAAACAAGTATTTGTTTCTGTTCATCTCTATATACTTTTTCAACACGTCTTGCAATAATTTCAGAAACTGATTTATCAAGAGAAGAGGGAAGAATATTATTAGTCGTTGGTTTTTGGACACATGAAGCAAGAGCAAATGCAGCACCTATTTTCATGCCATTACTGATAGTTTTTGCCCGCGCCCTTATTGCACCCAAGAAAACTCCGGGGAAAGCCAAAACATTATTTACTTGATTTGGCATATCACTTCTTCCTGTCCCAACGATAAAAGCTCCTGCCTTTTTTGCAACGTCCGGTAAAATTTCAGGAGCAGGATTTGCCATTGCAAAAATAATAGGTTTTTTTGCCATTCTTTTTATAAGTAGCGGATCCAAAACGTTCCCTTTACTTACACCTATAAATACGTCAGCATTCTCTAGCGCTTCGACAAGATTTCCTGATATATCATTCCTATTTGTAATATTTGCAAGTCGCATTTTCCAAAAATTATTTTGAATATCTGGCCTTGCTTTTGTAATAATTCCGACTGAATCGCAAACAATAATTTCGCGTACAGGCTCGCATACTTTTGGATCATGACCAACACAAAGCAATAATTGCGCAATTGCTGTTCCTGCCGCACCTGCACCATTAATGACAACGCGAAGATCTCTCATATCTTTTCCTGCAAGTTTTGCAGAATTAATAAGTGCCGCAAGTAAAACTATTGCCGTTCCATGCTGATCATCGTGAAAAACGGGAATTCCAATATCCTGAAGTGCTTCTTCAATTTCAAAACACCGCGGCGCGGATATATCTTCCAAATTTATTCCGGCAAATACCGGCGCTATATTTTTTACCAAGTTAATTATTTCAAAAGAGTTTTGTGCTTGAACCGTAATTGGAAAAGCATTAATACCGGCATATTCTTTGAAAAGCAAAGCTTTTCCCTCCATCACCGGAATAGCCGCATACGGACCGATATTCCCGAGGCCCAGAACAGCCGAACCGTCTGAAATAATTGCAACCGTATTGTTTTTAATTGTCAGATCGTATGCCTTTTGGGGATTTTTTGCAATTTCTTTGCAAACCTCCGCAACACCGGGAGTGTAAACCAAAGAAAGATCATGCTTGTTTTTTACTTTTACTTTTGAAATTACCTCAAGTTTTCCTTTAAGTTTTTTATGAAGCCTTAGCGATTCTTCGTAAATATCCATTAGTATTTTGCAAGAATTTTTTCAAGACCTACAACAAGCGCGGCTTGTCTAAGAGGTATTTTTTCATTCTGTGATTTTTCCCAAACATTTTCAAAAGCTGTAGTTAATTTTTCATCTAATTCATTGAAGGCAGAATCATTTGAATACGTTGTATTTTCAAGGTTTTGTTTCCACTCAATGTATGATCCGACAACTCCTCCTGAGTTTGCAAGAATATCCGGAATTATAATAGCTCCTTTATCTGATAAGTATTCGTATGCTTCAGGACTCACCGGCCCGTTTGCCATTTCAACAATAATTTTTGCTTTTACATTTTTCATGTTAGATTCGTTAATTACATTTTCTAAAGCAGATGGTACTAAAATATCTACAGAAAGTCCGAGCAATTCTTCATTTGTAATTACTTTTCCTTTAGTTAAATCGCATACACCTCCTGCACAATAGCATCCGGCAACATAACCCTTTTCTTTTTTACAATTGGCAACCAAGTCAATATCAAGTGATTCTGCGTCTATGTTTTTTGCAATTATTCCGCCTTTTGAGTCAGAAACTGCAAGAATTTTAAATCCCTTTTTTTGTGCAATTCTTGCAAAATGATAGCCTACATTCCCAAAACCTTGAACAGCCATACTTAATTCTTTAGGATTTTTTTCAAGCTTTTTTAAAAGCTCCAATAAAATAATTACCCCTCCCATACCTGTTGACTCTTCTCTAACCGTAAGCCCATGGTTTTGAATGGGTTTTCCTGTAAAAGTCGCATAAAGCTCGTTTTCGGGAATGGGAAGATTTTTCTCTTTTGCAATCTTAATAATTTCATCTACCATCCATTGGATTATTTTAGGATTGCTGTTTACGTCAGGCGCCGGAATATCTTTGTGAGCGCCGATTACATCAAACATACTCTTTGCGTATTCTTTGCTTAACCGCTCAAGTTCTTTTTCAGAAAGTGTTTTTGGATCGATAACAATTCCGCCTTTACCTCCTCCAAATGGGAGATTTGCAACTGCGCACTTAAGACTCATCCAGAGAGATAATGCCATAACTTCATCTTTTGAAACCTGAGCATGAATTCTTATTCCTCCTTTGTAAGGACCCAAATTACTGTTGTGTTGAATTCGAAATGCCTTTACAAAAATAGTGCTGCCGTCATCTTTTAAAAGAGGGAGTGTCGCCTCAACAATATTTTCCGGAACAAGAAACTTTTCTAACTTATCTTTATCAAGTGATTGTTTTTGTGCAATTTGCCGAATTTGTTCAGAAGAGGAAGAATACAAATTCGTCATAGGAAATATCATTATACTCCCCATTGTTGAGAGGTTTCAATAGGTCGTATTAATCTTTTTTTAAGAAATCCCACATTGTATCAATGACCTTATACATTTCAACTGCTCCAACCATCATTGAGTTATTATAAGTTATGTAATGAGCCAGAGCAGATAGAACTTCATTTAAATTAGCCTGGAACTCAGGAATTTGAGTACTTTTTATTCTTCCGAAGATTGTCTTGTTTTCGCTTGCTAAAATCCCATTTTTAAAAACACTTGCCAAAACTTGAGGATCTAATTTTTTAAATCTATCTATAAATTGCGGACCTATTTCCATATGAAACGCTTGAAGTACAACCCCCATACCTATAGTTGCCGCATCCCGTGAAGCATCAGCTTGAGCCTGATTATTAAAATTTCTCTGCACCCAACTGCTTGCCTGAACCATTATTCCATTTTTATCTTCTTTAAATAAAGAGAAAACATTTTTTGCCATTTCTTCTGCTTTTCTATATGGATGTTTTACTGCTAAACCGTGTGAAGTAGGAACTGTATGAATTGTTCCATCAGGATTTTCTATTATATTTAACAAAGAAAGCAGGGAATACCTTGTATTTTCACTGATAAGACAAGCACCGTCGGAAAAAGGTTCTTCTACAAATTCTTTTCCGTCAACTCCTTTTATTTTATGAAGAATTGCCTGTGTTTCACCATCGGTGTATAGTGTTCCTAAATTTCTCGGATGTTCTTCAGGTTGAGTCATGAAGCAGATTGTAACACGCTAATCAGAAGATTGAAAGGGGTTTTGTGAGCGGGCTAGGGGTTTCGAACCCCTGACCTCGACTTTGGAAAAGTCGCATTCTACCACTGAACTAAGCCCGCGTTACCAATGCTTACAGGCGCAAACTGTTCTCGCACCTGCAAGCATTCATATTATACTAAAATATTTTTCTGGCCACAACTGTAATGCCCTGCGTATTTGTTCCTGGAATAATATACCTTATAAACGGTGAGGGGTGGAAAAATATTTTAAAAAGTGTTAAAAAGTAACGATGACGGAACAGAAAATATCAACCGATATAAAATCTGCCCCAAAAAATATAACTCACAATCTTTTTCTACATGCTTTGGACATTATATCTAATCAGGGAATATTCATTAAAGGAAACGGCAGTGATATTCAGGATAAATTTGTTAGTAGAATTGTAATTCGTTCTAGTGACGAGGTGGATCAATTAGTTTGGATAGAAAATATTTGCTACGGCACAAGTTTTTCAATAAACGCTTTTTGTGGGCAAGATAATTCTTCCCGCAGAATATACTTAATAAACAGTGAGGTGTGCTTTGATTCGGATGGAAAACCTGTTGATGGAAAACAAGCTGAAGAAGTGTCAGAACTTCTTGGTTTTATCGGAAAAAGCCTAAGCAAAGATCTTACCAAACTTTAAAGTGTCCATTTTGCAATATAAACAATAAAAGTCGAAGACATTGAGCTTGTCGAAATGTCGGGGATAAGGAAACCTTGTCCCCTCCCTCACTTCGTTCGGTCGGGGATGAACAAGCTCGCCTCAATCATATATTGCTTTTATATGACAAACTCATTGTGCAGGACAAACCTGACCCTAACAACCCAGAGGATATAAAACACTGGTTGATTCGCAAACGAGCTCTACAAAAGATGATGCTGGAGGAGCTAGACCTTGATCAGTATGTTGATATCCTGCTTGGTCCAGAATTAGTCCAAAGGCAAGAAAAAGCAACTGAAACACCATTAAATGAGAAGCCGGTAGCCACTGTAGAGCCATTGGAGGACAGTTTACCGCCCGAAGCGGGTAGAGTTCATCACCTGTTGCCAATAAAAACAAAATTCGAGTGCTTATTGGTAGAATACCAGGTTTAGGGAAAATATTAGGGGCAAGGTAGATTTCCTCGCCTTATTTCCTCTATTGATATAGAATATATTCAGAAGTTATTCTAAAAAGCGCATATGTCTGGATTATTGTCATATCAATTTGTAGAATTTTACAAGACCTTATCTCATCCGATAAGATTGGGGATCCTTGACGTGTTATTCGAAAGCGCTAAAAGTGTCAATGAACTAGGTCGTCAATTAAATAAGTGCCAATCAAACGTCAGTCAGCATCTGCAGGTGCTAAGGAAAAATAACCTAGCATCTTCAAATAAATCGGGTAAAAGGCGAATTTATAGGCTCGATGATGAAAATAAAGCTTTAATCATATATTTAGGCAAATACAAAATATGAAACTATTAATTATTGAGGACGATCAAACGCTTGCAAAAAATCTTGAGCAGGTTCTCGTTAAAGACGGATTCGCCGTTGATACTTCAAGTACCCGGGAAGACGGGTTAGCTCAAACCGAAATAAACGAATATGACTGTGTAGTACTGGATATTAACCTTCCTGACGGTAGTGGTTTTGACCTGCTCGCCAGTCTTAGAAAAGCAGAAAATAAGACACCAGTGATTATCGTCACTGCCAGAGGCCAAGTCGAAGACCGCATTAAGGGATTGAATCTGGGAGCGGATGACTATGTACCTAAACCGGCGGACTCGAATGAACTAACCGCCCGTATCAGAGCAGTAATCAGAAGAAATAGCCAAAGTGCACTTCCCGTTCTTAATATCGGTGACTTAGAGGTAAAACCAGCAGAGCACTTTGCCAAAGTAGGAAACCACACCTTAGATTTGACAGCAAAAGAGTTTGCGGTATTGGAGTATCTAGCCCAACATAACGGCCAAATTATTACCAGAACCATGCTCATGGAGCATATTTGGGGTAGCGATTTTGAAACGTTTTCAAATGTCATTGATGTATATATTCGTAACTTGAGAAGAAAGTTAGAGAAACATTCGAAGGTTAGTCTTATTAAAACTATCCGTGGTAAGGGCTATATCTTGGGTAAGTATGAAAAATAGCATTCTACAAAAAATGACCAGAACGTTACGGGGGCGTTTGACCCTGTGGTATATTTTATCAGTTGGGGTAATTGTCTTACTGCTTCTGCTATCCGTTAGCGGACTGTTTTGGGTGACGCTTCAGGATCAGATCGACCACCACGTTCATATTGCGGTAAACGAGGCTAAACAGGTAGTAGAAAATTATCGTGGCGAAGAACGGGATAGCCTGATTAAAAATCTGGTTAGCGCCAGAGGTATGACTGTCGTAGTGCTTTCTCCTGACGGTTCAGCGATTCTGGAAACAAACAGTCCCGATGTGGCTCTGGTGACCGAGCATCAACTACAAAAGCTGCTTGGTTCCAGCAGTTTATATGATTCAACCCCTACCCATTTTACCGAAAACAATATCCGGTTTGCGGCCATGCCAGCCCAAGTAAATGCCGGCAAAGGCATTGTGGCAGTAGGATATTCAACTCAAGTACTATACGGGACACTGTATAAACTGGTAGCAATGGTTCTAGGTGTCGTTTTCTTTCTGGTATTGCCGATTGCTTTTCTGGGATACAAACTCTTAAAGAAGCAACTTCATCCGCTGGAAAGTATTGCTACTCAAGCCAAGGCCGTTAGCGATACAGCATCTCTTTCTAGACGAATAACAATAACTTCACCTACCCAGGAGCTACAAACGATTCAGGAAGCTCTCAACACAATGTTCTCCAAGTTGGAACACATTTTTACCAACGAGAGGCAGTTTTTCTCCGATGCAGCCCATACCCTTAAGACTCCTTTGGCCGTGCTCCGTTCGCAAACAGAGAATGCTGTTGTCCCTGCGCAAAAAGTCCGTGAAGACATGATTAGAACCATTGATAAAGCCAACGACACTATCGGCGACTTATTATTCTTGTCAAGAATCGTTGACAAACCTCAGAAATTGGAGAGAGTTTCTCTAACGGATATCATGACGGACTTAGCCGAACTAGCCACCACGCTGGGTGAAGAAAAGGATTTGTCAATCACAACCGACATCCAAAAAGACGTTACATTTAAAGCCAGTAAGGGGTTGTTGCAGCGGGCACTAAGCAATATTGTTTATAACGCCGTTTATTACAACAAACCACAGGGGTCAATTAATCTAACTCTAAAAAAACGTCACGGTTCGATCATCATCGCGGTCAAAGACACCGGTATTGGTATATCTAAAAATGATTTGCCACAGTTGTTTAAGCGTTTCTTCCGCGGCGTAAATGCCGAAAATAAGGGTTCTGGGTTAGGTCTAGCCATATCAAAAGCAGTTGTAGAGAATTTGGATGGTAAGATAGTGATCTCTTCCGTTCTAAACAAAGGCACAACCGTCACCATCACCTTTTCCTAAATTTCATCTTCGCTTCATCTTGGTATTGGTAATCTTCATGCATAGGCTTACTAATTAAGGAGCAAGCATGATAGATAAAACAAAACCAGCAATAAGTAAAAAGAAAAGAAACGTCCTGAATAACTTGTCACATCTGAGCGAAAAAACAAGTTTTTGGAAAGGAACGGCTTTATTTCTCTTCGCCATTATTCTTCTGACGCAGGTTTTTGAAATATCTATTACTCCAAAACTTTCATTTCTCAAAAATCCGTTACTAAATAAGCAACAAGCTACGACTGCCCAAGCCCCCATTGAACAGGGAAGCATTGATACTGCGACACTTACAAAGGCTGTCCTTCCCGATGCTGGAGTTGCTCTCCCTATTACTTGGGGAGATTTAGGAAAAAAAATGACCGCAGATGGAGTCATTGATGAAGCAAAATTCAGAGCCCTATTTGAAGGAGGTTTAACCAATACCGAAGAACAGATGTTGTCGGGCAACAGTAATCAACCTATTGTTATGAACCAGCAGAATAGTCGTTATTTACTGGATCTTTTGTGGGCATTCGGTCTGGCTAACAAGAACGATATTCTGGAAAACGGTGAAATGGCTGACAAACAATATGGTGGTGCAGGCAACTTTGCGTCAACCGGCGGCTGGTCTTTGGCCAAAGGCGCGGGTATTGACCATTACAGCAAACATGCCTATGTAACATTAACTACCGAGCAGCAGGCATTGGTCGATAAAGTATCTCGCGGGATTTACCGGCCTTGCTGTGGAAACTCGACTCACTTCCCGGATTGCAACCACGGTATGGCTATGCTGGGATTGTTGGAACTGATGGCCAAAAACGGAGCCAGCGAGCAGAAGATGTACGATGTAGCCCTTAAAATTAACTCCTTCTGGTTCCCGCAAACATATATCGATCTGGCCACCTACTTTAAGGAACAGGGCAAGAACTGGAACCAAGTGGATGCCAAGACGGTCTTGGGTGTCGAATACTCCAGTGCGCAGGGCTATCAGCAAACCCGTCAGAAAACTCAGAGCCTTCCCAAACCTCAACAGGGTGGTGGTGGCTGTGGGGTTTAACCCACTATGAAAAAGGAACTAAACCTCTCACCAAGAAAACTTTTCTGGCAATTGGCTACACTGCTCGGTATAGTCATTCTCTTTATCAGCCCGCTTAGTTCATCTGTCCAGGAATTCGGCATGAAGCACGGAGTGGAAGTTTCCATTACGGTAGCTGCAGTTGAAGCAAAAGAAATCTATCCTATGTTTACCTGCCCCTGTTGTGGTCAGCCTCTAAACAAGGAAAAACCCTGCTGCGGATCCATGACTCAGATGATTGACTATATCGACCAGAAAGTCAGTACCGGTGCTAATAAGGACGATGTCATTCTGGCAACTGCTCAAGAGTTTGGGCTGGAACGACTTGCTGACGAGTCAGAACGCAGTGCCCTACGGGAAAAGCTACTGGCAAACGCACCCAAGGATGCACCTAAAGTCACGACACCGGAAGTAAAGAGAGATCTGGGAACGGTAAGCTTGAAGAAAGGCATTGTTACAACTAAATTTGTGATTAAAAACGAGGGTAAAAGCGATTTGATTGTCGATAAACTATCTTCCTCCTGCGGCTGCACATCGGCAAGTCTGGTCTATCAGGGCAAAGAAGGCCCCAGATTCTATATGGCTGGTCATGGACATGAATCGCCTGATCCAAACTGGAAAGTGGCAATAGCACCGGGTGGTGAAGCACAAGTCAAGGTTTACTACGATCCTACTGTTCACCCAGACCTGACAGGCGCGGTTACCAGAGAAGTATCCATACACTCTAATGATCCGGTTGATTTTGAAACCAAATTAACAATAACCCTAAGTCAGGAGAAATAATTATGAATCACGATTGTTGCAGTCCATCAAACAACAAAAATATTAAAGGTGGAGGTCCAGACAAGTTCATTATTGGGATTGTTGTTATGACGGTCTTGATACTAGGGATTGCTGTTTTCTTTGGTACTAGAATGGGTGCTACCCCACAAGTGACGGCTGATTCACAAGTTTCAGTTTCGGTTGACTCAAACACATATGATTGGGGGACAATAGACTACGACAAGGGCATTGTTTCCAAAAACTTTGAAATT
>MNYS01000009.1 GCA_001873215.1 Candidatus Levybacteria bacterium CG2_30_37_29 | reverse complement strand
AGGAGTTTGGGCTTCCTGCATATTTTGCCGATACATACGCTTCTTGGCAACGGGGAGGAAATGAAAACTGTAATCTGTGGATAAGACAGTACTTCCCAAAAGGGACAGACTTTAGTACAATCGCAGATGAAGAGCTAAAAGACGTTGAGTGGGAGTTAAATAACAGACCTCGGAAACGTCTCAACTTTAAAACGCCTCAGGAGGTGTTTGATCTGCATCTGAAACCCTAGAGGGGTTGCGATCGTTCATAGAATACAGCCCAAAGAGAAGATTTTTGATTTAGGTTAGGGGGTCGTGGCCTCCGCGGGATAGAGGATTACAACGGGCAATTCTTTTAAGACCTAAAAGCGTACCTTTTACTGTCCCGTATTTTTCAATTGCTTGATACGTATATTCTGAGCAAGAAGGCTCAAAACGACAAATTTTATCTGTATGGAATAATGCCTGGTTAATAGGTTTTTGCAATTTTGATGTTTTTTGGTACAACCTGATGAGTTTTAAAGGCAATTTTTTCATAATTACAAATATTTTAAAATTTTAAATTCTGTGTATTTTTCTTCAACAATCTCCCACTCTACGGCAACATTTTTTACTTCCGAAAGAAAAGGGCCTCTGTTACAAATATGCATTAGTTTTTTAAGAGCTTCTTCTTCACTCTGCAAAACCGCCTCTACTCTATCATCGGGTAAATTTCTTATAAAACCTGTTACTCCAAGTTTTTTTGCATGATATCTAATAAATCGGCGGTAACCTACTCCCTGAACAAAACCCGAGACAAAAATATGCGCCTGCTTCATAAGAGTATTTTAGTAAATAAGTTTGAGGGTTTCTTTTACTTCACGTAATGTATTTTTTGCTTCTTCTCTTGCTTTTTCTGTTCCTTTTTTTAATATATCTAGAACTTTTGCATCATCATATTGCTTTCTTCTTTCCCTAATAGGCTCAAGAAATTCGTTAAGAACAGAAATTAAATATTTTTTCAATTCCACATCTCCTACTTTTCCCTCTTTATACAATTCTTTATATTGTTCTATTTGGTTTTTATGAACTTCTGCGGAAAATGCGTCAAGATATATAAAAAGAGGATTTCCTTCAACTGTTCCGGGATCTGTTGAATGAATTCTTTTCGGATCTGTATACATATTCATAACTTTTTTTTCGACCTCTTCGGGGGATGCAGAGAGAAAAATTGTATTTCCCAAACTTTTGCTCATTTTTGGATTTCCGTCAGTACCGATCAGTTTTCCGACTCTTCCAATAAGAGTTTTAATTTCCGGAAAGTTATTGTTCTTCCCAATCATATTAAAGGTTTTAGATATTTCTCTTGCTTGCTCTAAATGAGCCTCCTGATCCTTTCCAACCGGTACCATTTCACCCTTAACACACAATATATCCGCTGCTTGATACATGGGGTAATTTACGAATCCAAGACTAAATTGATCCCCTAATTCTTTTACTTTAATTTCATCTTTTATTGTCGGATTTCTTAAAGCCCTATTATGACTTACATACATGCTAAACAAAGCTGCCAATTCATATATTTCCGGAATTTCCGATTCAACATAATACGTCACTTCGTCTTCGGAAAGACCAACAGATAATAAATCCCTTGTCACGTCTATGGTATAACCCTGAATTTCCGCATATCTTAAGTTGGAAAACGATGGTGTTCCTAATGCATGAACATCGGCCAAAATAAGAAATGCATCATATTCGCTTTTAAGCTTGAGTAGATTTTCCAAATTACCGACATAATGCCCCAAGTGTAGCTTTCCTGTCGGTGTAAATCCTGTCATCAATCTTTTTTTCATATGTTTTATTATACAACCTCCTTCGCTTTTAAACACAATATATTCTTATATGAATTTTCTCCGTATAAAATTGGGTAGAATTCTTTTTCTGCCCTGATTGTTTTTTCTTTTTCATATGCGATAGGTTCGCCTTTTTTGACTTTTGAAAAATTTACGATTTTTGAATTCATCTTAAAATTTTTATTTTTATAGATGCTTCCCGTTATTTTAAATATGCTTGCCCCTGTTGGTTTCGATTTCTGAATATTTAACTCTATTGATCGTAACAATTTTACCACAGCAGTAAATCCATCTTTTATAGTTTTCTTTCTGTCATGCTTACCAAGTTCAAGTCCTATTCCGTAATTTGCGAAGTCAATGGCTGATGCTCCTCCCTGTTTTTGAAGAGGATATAAAACGTAATGTTTAAGATTTGTTCCAAAAGCCTTAGAAAGTGTTTTCTTGTTTCTTACTATTGCAAACGGGAGAGATTCAACACTACATGAATGAAGGTCAATTACATAATCCATGCCAACAATTTCCTGCGTTATTTCATAAGCAAGCTTTTCTTCGAGATTTCCATTTTTCTTTCCCGGAAAAACCCTGTTCAAATCCGATTTTAAAAATCTTTTATTTTTCTTTAGTGCATACTGATTTGCAATTATAAGCTTAACAGGAACCTTTAAACCTCTTTTCCTTAAAAGTTTAAAAATCTCTAACCCCGCTCTTTCGTTGCCGTGCATACACGCAATAAGCGCAATTCTTGGCTTATTATTTCCCAAAATCTCGATAATTGATTTTATATTTTTCATTAATTTACATTTTTCAACAGCGCTCTCGCAAGAATTTCAATCGAATCAAAGACGGGAATAACAAAATCTTTTGGGAAAATCAAAGGCAATTCTGTACATCCCAAAATAATACCCTGCGCGCCTCTTTTCCTCAAAGATTCTGCGACAAACATTAATCTTTGAGCATCTACATTGCTTCCCCCACCGGATAACACATTCCGAATAACATTCTCTACGATTATTCTGTCTTTTTTTGAAGGCGTAATCACTTTTATTTTTCGTTTTGCTAAAGCATTCTTGTATAAACCCGAACTTATTGTAATAGGCGTTCCTAACAACCCAATTCTTTTAATTTTTGCATCACCTACTGCTTTTGTGACTGCATCAATTATTGAAATGAAAGGAACGGATGTTTCGGTTTGTAAATCTTTTACCAATATATGAGCCGTATTACATGCTATAGCAAAACATGAAGGCTTAAAAATCTCCATACTTTTAACCGTTTTTATTAATCTATTTTGAACAATTTTTACATTTTTCCTGTTTGAAATAAAATTTGGAACCCTAACAGAATTTAATATAATCTCCGGAAATTCATCGTCATTTTTGGCGCCAAAATCACGTGCCGCCATATCAATTACAACCTGTACAAGCTTTGCTGATGCTTGAGGCCCCATTCCTCCTATTATTCCAATTGTTTTTTGACTAAATTTTTTCATAATTTCCACTTCCTGCGTCAGTGCAGGCACAAAAAAAACTCGCCGGTTGGCGAGTCTTAAATTATTTTATTTGTATGAAATCAGTGCACTACAAAACCCCCAACCGAAGTTAGATCATTTCGTAATGCCAATAAGATTTCGTAAATTTCATAATCTTTAGTTATTATACCACAGTTTTATCTAAACCTCAATTTATAAAACCAAATTCAAAACTTCTTTTTTAAACTTATCTCCTCTATCCTTGTAGTTTTCAAACATTCCAAACGAAGCGCAGGCGGGCGACAGAAGAACGATATCCCCAATTTCAGCTATTTTTGAAGCCTCACTTACGATTTCTTCCATATTAAAACAGTTTTCGATAATTTTTAGTTTTGAGTTATTAGTTTTGAGTTCCGCTTTTATTCGACTCCATTCTAATCCGATTCCGATAATTGCTTTTATGCTTTCGTTCTCGGAAATAATTTCTCCCAACTCTTTAAAGTCGCTATTCTTGCTTGAACCCCCAAGAATTAGAATTTTAGGCTCAGAAAATGCTTGAATTGCAGCAATTGCCGTCTGCGGCGTAGTTGAAAACGAGTCATCATAATATCTGACTCCTTTAATTGTGGAAACCAATTCAAGCCTGTGAGGAAGTCCTTTAAAAGTTTTAAGAACTTTTTTTATATTCTCAGCATTAACACCTGAAAGACTGGCAGCAAGCGTTGCGGCACAAACATTTTCCCAGTTGTGTTTTCCGGGAAGAAGAATTTCAGATACATCAATTATTTTTTTTTCAACCCCGTTAAGCCTTAACCAAACCTTGTCATCTCTTACAAAGCACCCTTCCCCAACTTCGTCTTCCCGACTGACATGAAAGACTTTTGCGTCAGTAAACAAATCCGACTCGCGGGTAGCGGGGTAATCGATATTTAAAATTGCAAAATCTTTTTCCGTTTGGAATTTAAGCATATTCCGTTTTGCTTCCAAATATTCTTCCATGTCTTTATGGTAGTCAAGGTGCTCCGGAACAAGCATTAGAAGCACTGCAATATGGGGGCTTTTTTTAATATCCTGAAGCTGAAAACTGGACATTTCCAAAACAACCCTTGAATCGGGAGTCAGGCTGTCAAAAAAATCAAGAGGTGGTATTCCAATATTTCCTCCCAAATACGCGTCAACTCCTTGTTGTTTTAACATCTCAAAAATAAGAGTTGATGTTGTACCTTTTCCTTTTGTTCCCGACACACCAATTACAGGACACGGACAAAGCTCCAAAAAAAGTTGTGTGTGTGACGTAACAATTGCATTTTGAGAAAGCGCTTTTTGTATTATTTCTGAAAAAACTCTGATTCCTGGAGTTCTTAGAATTAAATCAAAAGAACTGAAATTTTCAGGATATTCTCCAAATTGAAAAACCGTTCCTTTTTTCTCAAACGTACCTATTTTTTCTTCGTCAAACTTTTCTTTTGCACGCGGATCAAAAACAAAAACTTCAGCTCCTTTTTTCAAAAGAAATGCAGCGCTGCTTTCCCCCTCCATTGCAAAACCTAAAATGGCAATTTTTTTGTTTTCCAAGCTTTTCATTATTTTCTATTATAGACGTATTTTAAAAACAGTGGGCAGTTTTTTTTGTAATAACTTTTCAGAAACCTTTCTAAATTTTTCTTTATTTCCTGTTGTAAAAAACATATCTTTATTTTTTTTACTTGCCAAAATCCCATTGTTTTCAAGAATTGTTTTTGTTCGTCTTCCAACAGCACCTCCTGAATCGACAACCGCAACATTTGGACCAACTATTTTCTGTATTTTTGCCCGAAGGAACGGGTAATGCGTGCATCCAAGAGCTATTGCATCAACATTTTTCTTAAGTAGCGGCTCAAGCGATTCACGAAGAACTTTATCTGTTTTCAAATCTTCAAGTTTTCCCTCTTCAATTAATTCCTCTAGTCCTGTTCCTCCTACTTTAAAAACTTTTACTCCATCCGCAAATTTCTTTATCAAACTTGAAAGATAGTCGCTTTTTGCTGTTGCGGGAGTGGAAAAAACAGCTGTTTTTTTGGTTTTTGAAATAGAAGCGATTGTTTTTATAACAGGCACTGTTCCGATTATCGGAATTTTATATTTTTGTCTTAAATAGTCAATTGCATAAACCGTTGCTGTATTACATGCAATAACAACCGCTTTAACATTCTTTGAAACAAAAAAGCTTAAAATTTTATCTGTTAAAATCTCAATCTCCTCTTTTGTTTTTCCGCCATAAGGAACATGCTCTTGATCTGCTACAAATATAAATGTCTCCACCGGAAGCAATTTCTGAAGTTCTTCAAGGACCGAAAGTCCCCCTACACCTGAATCAAAAATACCAATAGGACGGTTGTTCATTAAATAATTGAAAATTATTTTTTTAGTACCAGGGGAGAGGATCGAACTCTCGACCTCAGGGATATGAATCCTGTGCTCTAACCAACTGAGCTACCCTGGCCAACAACGGTTATTTTATCACAAATAAAGACTATGTGGAAAAATTATGAAAACTCGTTAATATGCTATAATTACTTTTGTTAAAAGAGGTATTTATTCTCAAATCTATGTTTGGTATCTTATTTGGTATTTTTATCGGGTTTTTGCTTTTTACCCTAACAACTCATCCTGGGTCGCGTATCAACAAAAAGCTTCCGGAGAAAAAAATCAAAAATTTTCAGATATTTCCCCGCGTAAATATTTCGGCTAGAAATAGAGTTTTCCATTTTCACCATTGGATTATTTTGACTCCATTTTATCTTTTCTTGCAAAACTTTTTACACTCGGATATTCTACACGGAATTATACTTGGTGGAATAGTACAAGGTCTTATGTTCAAAGACAGATTTAAGATAATTTTTAAAAGAGAAGACTATCATCAAATAAAAGAGTCTTCCATCCACATTCCCCTACTTCAAAGGTTTAGGAAAAAATAATTTCATAGATTCAAACTTTTTGTGATGCAGAGGCGAAACGTAATAATTTTTTTTGAAAATTAAACGTTTCAGCAACGTAAAAATCTTTGATTTTGTACGTTGCGGAGGAGGCGGGATTTGAACCCGCGTGAGATTGCTCTCGCGCGCTTTCCAAGCGCGTGCAATAGGCCGCTATGCGACTCCTCCAAAGAAATGTTTTAATTTTTCTCGCAGAACTTCTCTTCCATAACCTGTTTTAAAATATCGCTCTGCTTGCATAGCATCTTTTTTATGCAAGTACGCTTCGTAAAAGATTAATTTAAACGATCCGTTTCTAGCTGTGAAATCGCTCTGTTTAGACTTATGATCCCGAATTCTTCTTTTTAAATCACTGCTAAAACCGTAATATAACTTTTTATTTTTATCGAACTGCAATACGTAAAAGTAATACATTGTTACCGCTTCCGCCTCATCGGCGGATGAGCCATGATCATCCGCAAAGTGCGGATGAGCCGAAGAGGCTCAATGCGACTCCTCCGGGCTATAATCTTGAATTATGATTTAAGATTTAAGAGTTTGCAAGCTTCATGATAATCGGGAATGCTTGCTTAAAAACCTCTTTATCGCTCTTGTACGTGAGTTTTTCAAGGACTTTATCTGTTGGAAGCCACTCTACTGCTTCCATCTCATGGTCGTGCTTTGTTATGTCTCCTCCCGCATATTTCATAACAAAATAATAAACGGTCTTTTTTATTTTTTCGTTTTTGAATTGATACCAGTAGATAACCGGTGCAAGCTCTACCACAATCTCTCCTTTTGCGCCTGTTTCTTCTTCTACTTCACGTACTGCTGTTGCTTCTTTTTTCTCATCTTTTACATTGTCTCCAATTATTCCTTTCGGGAAAACCCATCCATGATGCATAGAATGTTGGCAGACAAGAATTTTTAGGCCACCATTATCCTTACTGTAAACAACTCCACCTGCTGAAAATTCAAATTTCATAGCATGCAATCTTTTTTTATTGTCTCAACTTTTTGCTCTGCTTCACTTTCAACAGCTTTAATTGCTTGAAAAGCAGGGCTTATACCGATAACTGTTGCTTTCAGTGTCTCTGAGAAAGGACACTTAGAGCAGTCTATTACAACTTCTGCCGTAGAAAAAACTTGACCTATTGAAACATCTTCTCCGAAATTTTTGTATATTAGTCTTTCAGGCATCACTCCGTCGTCTGTTATTTCAGCTTGACTATGTCTTACTCCGCATTCTATTTTCATTGGAGCATTTTATGTTGATTTATTCTCTGTGTCAATACTGCGCCCTTGGTGGGAATCGAACCCACATCAAGGGATCCGGAATCCCCCATTCTATCCATTGAACTACAAGGGCATCTGCGGAGGGTACAGGATTCGAACCTGTGTTTCCCAAAAGGGAACAAGTTTTCGAAACTTGCGCCGTAAACCACTTGGCTAACCCTCCACATTTCACAAGGTATTAACAAGCATCTTTTTAATACTTCTTAAACCCCACCCGCTTTTTAAATACTCTTCGCGTTTCTTCGCATCTTTCATGTTTACAAATGCTTCATAAAATATTAATTGATATGGACGTCTTGATTTTGTTGCTTTTGACAAACCGTTATTATGCTCCTTGTATCTTTTCTTTAAGTCCTTTGTATAACCAGTATATAAACTTTTATCTTTTTCGCTTTTTAATATGTATACGTAATACATAATGGGCAGAACGTACAAAATTTCCTCTGAAATTTTTACGTTCCAGCAGCGTTGAAATCTTTGATTTCTTACGCTGCGCTCCCGGTGGGAATCGAACCCGCATCAGGGGATCCGCAATCCCCCATTCTATCCGTTGAACTACGAGAGCAAGACTTGAACTTTCTTCGAACTAGTCGTATTTTAGAGGATTTAGGGGCCTTAAGCAAATTTAATGCAGATTTTCAAGAGGAAAATTTCTTGAAAGCCAATCAGCAGCATTTTCCATAAAAGTCGGTTTTACAAATTCTCTATATGGTAAATAATTTACAACAGTCTGGCGCACGTGGTCGCGAGTCAAAACCCCGAGTGAAAGTTTTAATTCTCCAGGAAGAAATGCTTCTGTTCTTATTATCAAAACATCCGTACCCTCTATTCTTTTGAAAAAGAAATCATAAAGCTCTGACCAAATATAAAAATAATCTTCCACTTTTACACCTTCTGTTGTGATTTTATAGTGGAAATTTTTTGGAGGGACAGAAGATAAAACTACAGAAAGAAATGCAAGAGCCAAAACAACTACCATAAGCTGGTATTCTGAAAAAAGGAAAAGTATTGCTTCAACAAAAAGCACAATAAGAAGGATTGAAAGGTAAAATTGTTTTCCCCGCGCGCGATATGGTCTTCCCGGAGCGCTCCAAGAAAGAAGAGTTCTTACGTCTCTTGTTTGGTTTTCCACGTTGGAATTCTGCGCATCTTTTTCCATACATTTTTATCATGCCACAGAATAACCATACAAATCAAGGATACCTTTTTTCAAGGGGAATATTTAGAGTTCCAGAAGAGTTGTGCTTTCGCCGTTTTTGGTGTCTTTTACGTACTGTAGATATCGCTCTGTTGAAGAAAGACGTTTGTGTCCCAGAATCTTTGAGAGAAAAACAATTGAAACTCCTTGCCTTAGATGATGGGCAACAAAAGTATGACGGAGATCATTTATTTTTGCATTTTCAACACCTGCTTTTTTAAAGTAACGTTCAATTGCGTCTCTTATGTTTCTTACAAGAAAAGGCTTTCCAGTTTTTGTAATAAATACATGATCATTTTCTGTTTTTGGACGCGAATCAAAATAGCGCTTAAGCGCGTCTTTTGCTCTTTTATTTAATGGCACTTCCCGAGCTGCGTGTCCTTCATAAACACGAATAAAAAGAGAATTATCCTTTACCTCTTCCATTCTTAAATTTGCAAGCTCACCGATTCTAATTCCTGTTTGAAGCAAAACTTCAATTACAGCGTAAATTCGCGGGTCAGACGAAGCTGAATCACGAAGAGCTCTATATTCAAGAGGTGAAAGAATACGCGGAGGATTAAGCTCATACTTCGGGTGCTGAACAACAAGCGACGGGTCATCAGTAATATACTCGTTTACCTTTAAATAACGATAGAAAGTACGCGTTGAATTAAGCTTTCTGGAAATAGATTTAGGAGTATACCCTTTTGTGCTTAATTGAGCCATAAATGCCTGTATATCTCCGCTTGTCACTTCGCTGACGTGCTTTTTTTCAAGCTCCTCAAGAAAAGTTATTAATTGGCTTATATCTTTTCCGTATGCTAAAATTGTAGCGGATGCTTTGTTTTTTGATTTCAAAAAGTCTTGAAATTTTAAGTGGGCATCCTTAATGGGTAATGTGTCTGGCATAATTGTCGTCCTATAATATCAAGCTGGATGCGGTTTGTCAACAACTAATGAAAAAACTGGTACTAATTCTTATAATTTTTATACTTTTAATTTTTGTAAAAAACTTGACTTTTTCAATATATAAAAAGCTAACAACAGAAAGCGTTACAGGACAATTAACCTCACAATTAAAAGAACAGCAAAAAAGAAAAATATTTCTTGAAGAACAGCTTAAATACGCCCAAACAAATGAATTTATTGAGGCTCAAGCCCGCAGAAAGCTTGGACTCGTAAGAACAGGAGAACATATTATTTTTGCCTCACAACCTGCTACTACAAATCATGTGATAAAACAAGATTTGCGTCCTAATTGGAAAAAATGGTGGGACCTTTTTTTCTAATAAACATGCTCACTCAGTTTTTTGAAGCTGTACGACATTAAAAGCTGGAGACCCATCCGTAGTATTAATGGTGTTAAGAATTTTTGCGTTATTTTGAATCCAAAAGAAGATCTAAAAACTTTCCATGTTCTTACTTAGTGACATGTTATAATCCATTTATAATATGCTTTTTACCACAATGCGTGTTGTGATACTTCTTTTAGTTCTCCTCTCTTCGTTGTGGTTTCGTCTCGCCAGTCTTTCGCAAATACCCCCAGTATTGTTGCAAAAAGAGTTAAAAATCGGACTTGCATCACAAGTTCTTAACGACTCAAAAATAAATGAAACTTTTTCACTTTTTTCCCATAGCTTTGGTTTTATAGATACCCACTTAATTGCCCCCCTGTCAATACTATTTACCACCCCCTTCATAAAAGTATTTGGTCTTACTCCTTTTGGAGTTAGGTTTCCGTCTGTTCTTGCAGGAACCGCAATGATCATATTGTTTTATTTCGTTGTAAGGCAAGCTTATACTCTAATCTACAAAAATACCAAACCTTCAAAAAAAAGATATCTTTTTCCACTTGTCTCTACACTCTTTTTTGCTTTTTCTCCTTGGTATATTCAGGTATCAAGAATAGATACAGGTGTAAATTTGGGACTCTTCTTTTTTTTGTTAGGGTTATTTATCAGTCTAAAAATTACAAAATACAAAAGGTTGGTATTTTTCTGGCCCTTACCATTTGTAGTGGCAATCTACTCTGATTATCTTTTCTTCATTCCATCAACAGCAGTTGTTATTTGCATATTAATTATTTTTTTTACTCGCTTAAAACACTCCGCTTTACGTTTAACAACATCGCTGCTTTTATCAACTTTTCTTCTCATTCCAATTCTTCCACACGTTTACACTTATCAAATCCAAATCGATCGCGTAAATTCTGAAAATTTCACATTTAATATACAAAAAGCAAGTAACAGGATAGAAAAAGCCGGTAATACACTACAGTCCAAAGTACTCAACGATTCGTCCATCGAAGATGCAAAACTTTATCTTAAAAATATCACCAACTATCTTGAGCCTGAAAGCATTTTTATCAGATGGGGCTATAATACTGGATACATTTCTCAATACGCTGGGCTCCTTAATCCGCTTGAATTGATATTTCTTATTGCAGGCAGTATTTTTTTATTTAAAAATAATAGAAAGATTTTAGGTCTATTAATAATCTTTATCGCATCAATAGTGGTGCCTCAATCTATTCAAAATAGCCAACCCGATGCTATACGCATAGTATTGATACTAGTACCAGTTGTAACAATTGAAACTTATGGATTTTTTTATGCCTGGGAAGGATTCCCCTATAGATTTAGACAAGCATTTTTAATAGGAGTTATTATTGTATCCGCTTATTTTATGGGGCGTTTCAATTACTTCTTTTTTACTAATCCTGGGATCACAGTGCCAGATTATTACACCGATTATCAAAAAGCTTTTGAGTTTGTTGATAAAAAATTGGAGCCGCAACAAAAAATTATCGTAACAGACGCAACGTACGGCCAAGACATTTCTCTTTACTGGATATTTCTCACAAAAAGAGAAAATCTTGCTAAAAAGTATATTGACCAAAACAACACAACTACTTTTGACAGTTATGTTTTTTTAAATGAGCCTCCAAAAAAATACAAACTTTCAACTGTCTATATTCAACCTCTTATAACAGTTCCTAAATATTTCCTTGCCGCATTTTTAAGTAGCGCACCTGACAAAAATTTCCAAATAAGCGTTTTTCTGACACCTAAAGAATGAAACGAATAATATTTCTTTTAGTAATTATTGTTGGTATTGCCTCATTTCTTCGTCTATATCATTTGGGCGGGGTGCCGATAAGTCCCGACTGGGACGAAGCTGCACTGGGGTATAATGCATATTCTATATTACTTACAGAACGGGATGAGTACGGAAATTTTTTACCAGTAATACTTACGTCTTTTGACGATTATAAACCCGCACTGTATGCATATCTTGCAATTCCAGCAATCTATATATTTGACTTGAATGCTTTTTCGGTGCGTCTTCCCTCAGCCCTAATGGGAATAATGGCAGTCATGGGAACATTTTTTTTAACCCGGCAATTGCTTAATTTACAGAATAGTACTTCCAAGAGAATTAACTATATAAGTTTGTTGGCAACAGGGCTTTTTGCAATTTCTCCGTGGCATATTCAATTTTCCCGCGTAGCATTCGAAGCAAATATTGCGTTAACTCTTTGCATTTGGGGTCTCTATTTCTTTTTGCTCGGTCTAAGAAAGCCAATTTTTCTTAGTGCCTCGGCTATATTTTATGGATTATCTATAAATGCATACCATAGCCCCCGTTTATTTGTACCATTATTTCTTTTGGGATTAAGCATTGTTTTTTATAAAAATTTGTTTAAGCAGAAAAAATATCTTCTAATTTCAATTATTGTTGGCATGTTCTTTCTAATACCATTTTTAGCCCTTTTTACACAGGGCCAAAGCCAAAAAATTACGGCACGATATTCTGCAACCAATATTTTTAATATTCAACAAGAAAAATCACAAAAAGAAAGCATTATAAAAAAATCTTCCGTGCAATACTCTCTTTTTGCTTCCCCAATTCCAGCGGGGCTTATTGAAATAGCGCATGGATACCTATCTCACTTTTCTCTGAGATGGATGTTTATAACTGGAGATAACGATCGTCATCATGCCCCTTCAACCGGACTGTTGTACATATGGGAATTATCATTTATGCTGCTTGGTATTATTTCTATTTTCTTCTCAAGCAAAAAAGCAAGACAAGTTTTTTTCCTCTGGTTTTTACTTGCTCCTATTCCCGCAGCATTTACCTCGGAAGTGCCCCACGCAGTAAGAACTCTTATATGGTTGCCATCATTACAAATAGCGGTTGCGTTGGGAATAGAAACAGCCTATGTTTTTCTGAGAAGATTTTCCATGGTAAAACAAGTCGTTGTAATAACAATTTTTCTTGCAGTTGTAATATTTTCTTTCATTCAATACTATCAGCTTTATTTTACCCATATGAATCTTGAATCTTCTCGATTCTGGCAGTTTGGTTACGAACACGCCGTAAATTTTGTAGAGCAAAATAAATCAAAATATAAGAATGTTTATGTTTCAAACCAACTCGAACAACCATATATCTTCTTTCTTTTTTACCTACGATACGATCCAAAGCTTTACCTTGCGGCTGGTGGGACAAAAAATTCAGACAAACAAGCATTTGATAAATTCGAGTTTGGAAAAATAGACTGGTCAAAAAAAAAGCAAAATAAAAATGCGCTGTATATTCTTGGACCTTATGAATCTAAAATCTCTCCAATCAGAAAAGTAGTTCATACAATCAGGTACTTTGACGCAAGCGAAGCAATTGTTTTCGCAGAATAAAAATAAAACTGGCCAAGCATTCTTAAAGAAAAGAGATTTTCACGCTCCAATTATGCGATAGACCGGCAAATAAATATCTCAATAATTAAAGAGTGAATCCCTCTTAAACAGCGAGTGCTAGTCTCCTTTTCTATTCGAAAATCCTGCATAAAGAATGCTTAGATCAACTTCGTCAACTTTTCCATCATCATTTAGATCAGCATAGCGCTTTAAGCTCTCATTGCAGTTGCCACGGCTGTTAATACAGTCAATGATGATATTGTAGTCTGCCAAATTGAGCTCATTATCGCGATCAGGAATATCTCCTGTTACCAATTCTACAGCAGGAGTATTGGCAACAACACCGCTTGTAATATTTACAATTCCCGGAATTCTTTTCCACAATGAATTCTCAACCCGTATTTTTACAATATATGAATCGGCTATAAGACCCTCGATAAGAATTGCACCCTTGAAAGTAAATGTTGTGGAATCAAAATCTAAAATTCCTGTTGCTGTTTTTACTTCATTATTTTGGTCATTAAATACTTTTACTTCAGCACTTCTGAAAGCATGAACAGGATTAGGATTTCCTCCATTGCCCGTACCTACAATTCCAGGAAGGCTGACGGTGAATTTAATTCCGGTTTCTATAGGTTTTACAGTGGGCGTAGCAGTAGAAGATGGAACAGGTGTAGTAGTCGGGGTTGTTTGACCCGTTGGCACAGGCGTAGAACTCGGTGTTGGAGTACTGGTAACGGTCGGCGTAGCTGTTGTAGCAGGAGGAGTAGATGTAGGCGTATTCGTGGGCGTAGGGGTATTTGTAGGTGTTGGAGTAGGCGGAATCGTCGTATAAAAATCAATCTTTTCGTTGATATATTTTTGAGAAATGGGATTGAAATAAGAAATACCGATATCTTTCATAATGCTTGTCTCGCTTGATCTATACCAGGTGGACATGTCACATCCTATAAAGTAGCTTGAGGCATCGACAACTCCTTGCCAATTGGGATTTGGAGGAATACCGGAATAACAATTTGTTTGATCAGAAAAATTGTAATTGTTAACATACTCGTCAGCAAGAATTGCGAATGAATGTGCGAATTCATGCACAAAAAGATTGGGGGCATAAGAATAATAATCTCCACCTGCTCCATTAAATCCTACACCTATATCTCCTCCGCTTCCTCCATAAACGGGAGTATTAACAATGATAAAAATCTTATCCCACGGTACTACCGCGTTATTTACTATTTGTGTAGCTTTACTTGTATCACATAAAATTAATCTTGTTGCCGGATCATTATTTTGAAACGCACACCCCAAATCAGTCGTATTGTCTACATATGAAAACTGCACATTGGAAGAACGACTTTTATATGGTTCAAACGTTAGAAGATTTGCTGAAAGACGGTTCACATCAGAGTGAAAAATTGAAAGATCGGCGTATTTATCACCGATAAATACAATGTCTAATTTTTTTGTTTGTGTCTGAGCAAAAGAAGTCTGTGTTACTAAGTAGAAATAATTCAAGAGATTATTTTTATTAGTTTGTATTTTTTCATTCGAATCCAAAGAATGAAAAGATGGTTGATTATTGACTGATTCTATGTTTTTTAAAGTATTTACTAAAATTACTGCTCCGGCAGAATCAGTAATTTTTATTTCTGTAGCTTTATCTATCCATGGCACGACAATAATAAATTTTACAGAATGAAATAAAACCGGTACTGCATTATTATGTTCTTGCCCTGGAAGAGGCTCACCCGCCGGTATTTCTTTTTGCACCGAAAAAGGAAGTTTATATAAAATATTTTTATTCTTATCAATTATCTCTAGACTATAATCCTTATCTTCTAAAGAAGTAGTAGGTATATAACCATTCTTTTTTATTATCTTTTCGACAGAAAGCGGTGGAGTCAATTTATCGTCGTAATTTATACTTAACTCCAAAATATCCGTGAAGTGTTTTATTTGTTTGGCTTGATATAAATCTGAATATGTCTTCCAACCGGTTGCTTTTGGAATATTCTTATTATCCAAACCCCCTTCACCTGAACTTGCTCGTTGCCTTAAATCCTGTTGCTGTCCAAGAAGTAAAATAGTGATTGGAATTGAAAGAACCAAAACAAGTCCCAAAAAAATACTTGCAAGCCTTTTTTTGGAAGAAGATAGTAGAAAATTTTTTACACTATTATTAAAATTCACTTTACTATTATTCTAGACTAAATTATTTATTGCAACAATCTTTACCCTTAATCTCCTTTTCTTTTTGCAAATCCTGAATAGAGAAGACTTAGATCTATTTCGTCAAGCTTTCCGTCATCATTTAAGTCAACTGCTAAAACGTCGCAAATTTTACCACCGGTAAGATAGCAATTTAAAATATCGTATATAAATGTATTGTAATCTTGCAACGTAAGCTGATTATCATTATCAGTATCTCCACCGACAAGCTCTACAGGTAGCGTTGTATTTGCTGTACTTCCGGAAGTTACCGTAGCAATTCCCGGTATTTGTTTCCAAAGCATATTTGCTACTCTTATTTTAACTATGTACTTTCCGCTTGTAACTCCAGTGCCCAAATCCATTACGCCTGAATAATTATAATTTACAGAATCCCAATCAACTTTTCCGCTCACACTTTTTACTTCGTTATTTTGTACATCTATAAGTTTTAGATTTGCATCTCTTGTTTTATGAACAGGATTAGAATTTATTCCTTGACCAGTACCGCCAATTCCAGGAAGACTTATTGTAATCTTTATTCCTGTTCCGCCAGGCGTTAGAGTGGGAGTTGCTGTCGGATTTCCGGTCGGGGTTGGAGTCTCTGTTGGACCGCCGGGAGTTACTGTAGGCGTTGGCATTTGGGTTGGTTCTGATGTAGGAGTCGGGGTAGCAGTAGGGCTTGTAGGGGTAGTTGTTGGTGTTGCGGTGACTTGCGGAAGTTCTTGGTCAAGAACAGCGCCAAAATCAGTCACCCAAAACCAGTTGCCGGTAGAACCTTGAGCTCTGCCAATCCCTATGGCGCTCATTCCTGGACTTTTCATTTGCTCTCGGTGAGTGTATGTACATCCGCTTCCAAAATCATCACACCCGGTTTTCCATCCGTCAAAAACAGCCTGCGCGCTTCCTCCTGCCCATGCTGCATTTTCACCTAGAGGCACATATGAGTATCCAAAAAAAGCAACCCTTTCTTGCGGAGTGCGTCCTAAAGAATCCGTGTGTGAAAGGATACCTCTTTGCGCAAGATCGCGTGCCATCCATTGCGAAGCCTTTGTAAGATTAACCGAAACTTTTAATGCGGGAGCTCCAATTTCAGCCCTAAAAGCGTTGATTAGGGGAAGAAATGCTTGCTCTTCGGAATCAAGTGTTGGGATATCATCAGCTGCCCCTGAAAGCGTAAATATTTGTTGTTTTTTTGCTTGGGAAATTGTCTCCGGCTGAGAATATGTTATAGGCGGAATAGTTTGAAAATTTGTTTTTGTCTGAGTAGGCTTTGGAGCAAAAGAAGTTGGTTTTGTCTCTTTAGTTCTGGTAAAGACAAAAAGCGCCAAAATAATCAGAGCAAAAACCCAAACAATGATTCCAATTCGAATAATACGTGTGTTTGCAACAATAGAGAGAAGTAAAGGTTTTATTTTTTCCACATCCTTATAATACCAGAAAAAGTTATGTTTAAAATAATGAAGAATGTATAACTGACTAGTGAAGCTGTAGGAAGTTATATGTATCTATTCCTACTGTGTTGCGGGGCAAGGAATCGCACCTTGTCTACAAGATTATGCATACTGTTGCTCCAATTACTTGGAGTGTCGGACTATATCTTGCCCGATTTTTATCGGACTTCAGCGTATAGTCTCTACGGTGTCCATATTTATATAAACTAAACGTGGTTACCTCGGTATAGCCCTTAGCAGGATTCCACCGATATAGCTGAATTAACCCTGAAATAAAATCAGGGAGCCCATTTTGAGCCTCGTGTGCAGCTTTACACTACCCCGCATACCTATATTAGCAAAAATAAATGTAATTATCAACCGCACAGCGATACCTATAAAATCTTCTTGACTTGGTGCGGAGAGAAATTTATACTAAAAATTGTGAAGTATAATTCACATATTAAGGATGAGGCAAGAAGGTTAAGAATAAACGGGGCTTCCCTTAATGACATCGTCGTTGCGCTTACTGTTCCCAAAACCACGCTAAGAGGTTGGATCACAGATATTTCCCTTTCGGAAGAAAACATAAATAAACTGAAAAAGCGTTCAGCGCTTGCTTTACAAAAAGGAAGAAAGTTCGCTCAGGCAAAAGAGAAGAAAAATAGAGCACATAAAGAACAAAAATTACTAAAACATGGAAAAAGCGAGATTGGAAAACTGACTAAAAGGGAACTATTCATTGCGGGCGTAGCGCTTTATTGGGCAGAAGGTTTTAAAAATAAGCACGAACACCGCTTAGGATTTTGCAATTCTGATCCGCAAATGGTTAAATTTTATATTTCTTGGCTTTATATGTTGGGAGTTAAAACATCAGACCTAACTCCACGTTTAAGTTTGAATATTTCTCATATCGGGCGCGAGCCATTAATCAAAAAGTTTTGGTCAAAAACCACAAATATTCCCCTTGCTCAATTTACAAAGACTTTTTATCAAAAATCGCAATTAAAAAAACAGTATGTTAATAAAAACACTTACAAGGGCGTTTTGAGAATACACGTCAAGGAAAGTTTAAGTAGATTATTAACTATGAAAGGCTGTATAGAAGGATTAAAATCAAACTGTGAATATGTTGTTTAGTTTGTTTTTTTCTGGTATCTTTAGTATAATAACTTCTTACGTATGAAGCGGGAAAATCTAAAAGTTGAAAAAAGGACAATCAGCGGAAAACAAGTACGCAAGCTGCGCAGAGATGGAATACTACCGGGAAATATCTATGGAAAAGACATCAAATCCCAAATGGTTCAACTTCCTGTAAAAGAATTTAAAAAAGTTTTTAACGAGGTTCACGAAACAGGACTTGTTGATCTTGCTTTCGACGGACAAACAATTCCTGTTCTTATCCACAATGTACAAATTGAGCCAAAAAGCCGCGACACACTTCATGCAGATTTCTTCAAAGTAAATCTTAAAGAAAAAATTGTGGCAAAAATTCCAGTTGTCGCAGTTGGCGAACCGCAAGCAGTTACCAATAAAATTGGGCTACTTCTTCACTTAATAAACGAGCTTGAAATTGAAGCTCTTCCAACAGACCTTCCTGAAAAAATTGAAGTAAATGTAGAAAGTCTTTCTGAGGTCGACCAAAGTATTCTTGTTTCAAATATTTCTTTGCCTACCGGTGTTACCATGATTACAGACGGTGACCAAACAGTGTTCAAAATTGGTGAGCTTGTCACAAAAGAAGCAGAAGCAGAAGCGGCGGCAGAAGAAGCAGCAGCAGAAGTCGCAGCAGCAGAAACAGCAGGCGAAGGCGCCGAAGGCGGGGAAGCAAAAGAGGGAGAAGAAAAACCAGACGAGGGTGAGAAAACTGAAGAGACTTCTGAAAAACCAAAGGAAGAACCGTCTAAAGGAGAATAACATCTTCCCTGGCATGAACGCCAGGGCTTCGTCCCTAAGGAAAGATGTTCACTTCCTTCAATTCATCCGCGAACTAAAGTCCACGGTTTTCTTGAAGCGTCGTGTAACTCTTCTAATTCAAGCTTTTTTTTAATTCAATTGCCTCTTTAAAATTCGGATCAAGCATTAGCGCTTTGTTAAGAAATTTTTCTGCTTTTTTACTGTCTGAAAGTTTCAGGACATAACTCGCCGCTTGATAATAAGCGTCAGGAAAATTAGGATGTTGTGTGATTACACCTTCCCAATATTTCTCTTTTTGTACAACGTATGCCCGCTGGCTTTTTACAGACTGATATATATTCCAAAGATAATTTATCTCCCAAACAAAAAACAACACCAACAGAAAAAGAAACAAACAAAGAAGTTCTAAAAGAGGCGTTTTGACAGAAGACAAAAGGCGCGGAAATACCTCGGTAATCTTGCGGTAATATTCTTTATTAATCATGGGGCCAAGCAGAAATAATTAAATCTTGACTAAAACCTAATTGTTTATTTATTTCTTCAGTTATAAACGGCATGAAGGGGTGGAGAAGCTTGAGAAGTATTAAGTATAAAGCAGCAAGTATTAGGTATGAGTTTTCATCAATTCGGTTTTTTACATCTTCAATGTATTTGTCTGCAAATTCATGCCAGATAAATTCATAAAGGCGTTCTGCAGCAAGATTAAATTGGTAATTATCAATATATTTTGAAACTTCAGAAACTAAGCCTTGTGTTTTCTTAACCCACTCTTTATCAGTTTCATTCTTTGCTTCTTTCAGCAATTCTTCAAACTCATAACTTTTAACTTTTAACTTTGAACTTTGAACTCGCTTCATCTCAATGAAGCGCGCCATATTCCATAGCTTGTTTGCAAATTTTCTTGCGCCGTCAAGCTTGGTATACGAAAGCGCTTGATCATTTCCCGTAGCGTTTCCGTAAATTAAGGCAAAGCGTACAGCATCTGCTCCGTATTGGTCAACCAACTCCAAAGGATTTACAACATTACCTTTTGATTTGCTCATTTTTCTACCATACGGATCATTTACCAAACCATGAAATAAAACTTCCTTGAATGGCGCCTCATCAGTAATATAAAATCCAAGCATAACCATTCTTGCCACCCAAAAAAATAAAATGTCCCTCCCTGTTTCCATAACAGATGTAGGATAAAAAGTTTTTAAATCTGTCGAAACACGGCTTGCCCTGAGCGCAGCGAAAGGCCACTGCCCGGAAGAAAACCAAGTATCAAAAGTGTCAGTATCTTGGATAAGTTTGTTTGAGTTACAATTCGCACATTTTTCAGGGACTTTTCCATCAGTCACTATCCATTTCGTACATTTTTCACACTTGAAAGCCGGAATGCGAATCCCCCAAACAGTCTGGCGGGAAATATTCCAATCCCGCAAATTTTCAAGCCATTGAAAATAAATTGTTTCAAAATTCTTTGGGGTAATTTTTATTTTCTTATTTTTAACAACTTTAATTGCATTCTCTGCCAAAGGTTTCACTTTTACAAACCATTGCTCTAAAGGTAACGGCTCCAAAACATTTTTGCATTTATAACAAAGCCCAATTCTATTCACGTAACTCTCGTCAATTTTTTCAATCAAACCTTTTTTTTGCATTTCTTCTACAACTGCTGCTCTTGCTTGTTTTATATAAAGTCCGGCAAACTTCCCCGCATACTCATTCATCTTCCCGTCAAAACCAATGACTTGTTTTAAGGACAAATTATGTCTCTCCGCTACTTCAAAATCATTGAAATCATGAGCAGGAGTAATTTTTACAACTCCTGTTCCAAATTCCATATCCACCATTTCGTCAGCAACTACTTTTATTTTTGCGCTTCCCAAAACAGTTTCTATGTCAAGATCTTTTCCGACATATTCTTTGTAACGGCTATCTTTTGGATTGACCGCAACAGCCGTATCTCCAAATTTTGTTTCAGGGCGCGTTGTTGCTAAAACCAAAGGACCATATTTTATGTAGTAAAGAGGGCTTTTTCTTTCTTGGTGAACTACTTCAAGATCTGAAAATGAGGTTCCATCAAACGTACAATAATTTACAAGTCTATTGGCTCTATAAATAAGGCCATCGTCATAAAGTTTTTTAAAAGTTTTATAAACAATTGCAACGATATCCGGATCCAGTGTAAATTTTTTGCGGGACCAGTCAAGAGAAAAACCGAGTTTTCTAAGCTGTCCTTCCATTCCTCCGCGATTACTCTGTACAAAATCCCAAATCATTTTATAGAGAGTTTCTCGGTCGTAATCAAATCTTGATTTTCCGTCTTTTTGCAGATGCTTTTCAAAAACAAATTGCGTTTCAAATCCAGCATGATCTGCTCCGGGAAGCCAAAGTGCCGCGTCACCCTGCATCCTGTGATAGCGAATCAAAATATCTTCAACTACATACATTGCGTGGCCGAAATGAAGCGGCGCATTGGCGTTTGGCGGAGGTAAAATTATGCAATAAGGAATACCACCCGGGTTTACTTCGGGTGCAAAATAGCCTTTTTCTTCCCAATCTTTATAAATCTTCTCCTCAACATTTTTATGTTCGTAAACTTTGTCCACATGCAAATTCTAACACAGCAAAGCTTATGTATTCAATTTATAAACATACTCTTGCCAGCAAACTTTGTTCAAACTGGTATAATACAAGATTATGGAAGAGAAAAAATTAAATCATTATTCTGAATTTTTGGTAAAGGAATTTTGCAAAAAAACTGTCTTTAATTCTGAAAAAGGAATGACGGTAAATACAATTGTTTCAGAAATTGCTGCGTGGTATGAAAAGCTTCGAAATGCAATAGAGTATAGGGATGAAGAAGTAATTTTGCGCGCCGCAATTGAGCGGATATTAAAACGGAGACTTATCTCAAGCGGGAATGGGGAGAAAGTTGCCACACCCCTTATCCGAGAACTAATATGGGCAAGGTATTTCCCTGATGGATCAATTGAGGAAAAGACAATAACTGATGTTGCAAAAACAATAAATCTTTACCTTAGTCTTAAAAACCAAGTTGTAAAACAACATAAAATTAAAGAGGCTGTTATGACCACCTGGATGTTTCAGCTTATGTCTTCCCATCTTGAAGACATTCTTAATTTAAATCAGGGAAAAGAAACAATGGTAAATTATATATACCATTTGATAAAAAATAATATTACAATTACCGATGACACACAAGTTGTCCGCGACGCCCAAGTATATATTTCAATAAAAAAGGCTTATGCAAAAAACGATATTGCATTATTAAGGTATTCACTTTTTGTACAGTATTTTGGAAAACTGACTGATGAGTCACTTCCAACTGTTACCCAAAATTTTTGGCAAGGATACACGGAAATTGAAACACAACTTAATTACCCCTTGCGGCATAAAATTTTTACTTATGTCAAAAGGCAAATTCCACCTTTTTTGATTTTTGAAGATATCCTTCGGATACAAAAAGAAAACATCTATGATCTCCTGAAAAATGATGAAGAATTTAAAAATAGTATTTTTAAAACTTGCCAAAAACACTACAACGGTATTTCCGCAAAAGTAAGAAGAGCAGTAATAAGAAGTTTTATTTTTGTCCTGCTTTCAAAAGTATTTGTCGCATTTGCCATTGAAGGAACATATGAAAATCTTTTTTACGGACGGATAATGTGGGGCAGTATATCTCTGAATATTATAATTCCTTCTTTTCTTATGGTTGCTGTTGGTTTATTCATTCGGACTCCGGGGAAGGAAAATTCGGAAAGAATTTTTTCGCGTATTCAAACATTGCTTTTTGACCCAAATCCAAAAATAGGGCGGAATATAATTCTTCGCAAAACTCCCCAAAACAATCAACCTTTCCTGACAAGCGTTTTTAATTTTTCTTGGTTTGCAACATTTATTTTAAGTTTTGGTCTGGTAATTTATGTACTGACGCGTCTTAATTTTACTTTTGTTTCTCAAATAATTTTTGTTTTCTTTTTGGCAATTGTTTCTTTTCTTGCATACAGAATTAATCAAACTGCAAAATTATATACTGTTGAAGACAAACAAAACATTTTATCCCCAATCATCGATTTTTTCTTTATGCCAATTGCCCGTGTCGGAAGATATCTTACGGAAGGCATTTCTCAAATTAATATATTTCTTTTTATTCTTGATTTTGTTATCGAAACGCCATTCAAAGGAATTGTGTCCTTTTTTGACCAGTGGTTTTTCTTCCTTCATTCAAAAAGAGAAGATTTAGGGTAGATATTCTTTTAACTTTGCGAGTTCTTGTTTGTAAACTTCTTGTACTAAATCGTATTCCCAAGGACTATGATCTTGCCCTTTTAAAATCATATAGGGTTGATTTTTCCCTTTAACTATTTCTATCACGCGTGCACGTAGCTCAGCACTTACAAATACATCCTTCTCTCCGTAAACAAGATGTATTCCACCTGTATATTCCTTCAAACATTTAAAAGTATCTAATTGCCTTGCTTCTTTCCAAAATATTCCCTTATATTTCTGAGCGGCCTCTTCAAAAACTTCATCATCCTCTCCTTTAAAATCCCCATCATTTACACCCGGTACCCAAAGAAGAATACAAGGAATTTTGTTTTTAAGTTCTGGTCTTTCAGTCGCAACTATGCTTACAGCGGCTCCCATACTCTGACCCATCAAAGCAACTTTATAGCCAGAATCTAAATATTTTTTGGCAAAATATACGGTTGTATCTACCCACTCAGCATAAGAAACATCCAAAAAGTCTCCGTCTGAATTGCCGCTATTAGGTTGATCAAAACGTAAAACAGAAAAACCTTCTTTGTTTAAAATTCTTTGGAAATCTACAAACTGCCTTGCAGGACCAGCGGAGGTTCCTCTAAATCCATGACTCATGATTACTATCTTTTTGAGAGATGGCTCGGGTTCTGATAAATAACAAAAAATCTTTTTATTGTTAATCTTTTCAAAAAATATATTCTCCATAGCTCCAGTATATCACTACTAATTAGGGAAAACAGGTTGCCAAGAAGTCAAATTAAAAAACAGGGCGCATTTGATCTCTGAGACATAAGAATCACAGAATACTGAGGGTTTAAACGATAATTCATACCGCGCTGGAGCGTCTGTACGTTTTCCGCGTCGCACATCTCGCGATAACTTAAAATATCATCCTGAATTTTCATATATAAATTTGGTGTTATTTTACCACTGCTAGGATTTAAATACTAATTTTCATTTCTCTACTTTCTGTGCTACTCTTTTATTATGCTTCGTCCTCCTGTCTTTTATGTATATCTCGCCCAATGCTCAGATGGCAGTTATTATACCGGGCAAACTGATAATATAGTTGAGAGAGAAAAAGAACACAACGGTATTGGTAAATTTCGCGGTGCTAACTATACTGAAACTCGCAGACCTGTAAAATTTGTCCATATTGAACCATACCAAACAAGAAGTTTTGCAATGCTTAGGGAAAAAGAATTGAAAAAATTGACACATGAACAAAAGGATGATCTTGTAAACTGCAGAGCAATCTATTAATTTTTTTGCAGCTGGGATTTAAATACTATTTTGGTTGAAAAAAACTTTAACGCGCAAACTAATTCCTGATATAATTCAATTTACGTCAATATGGAGAATCTCGGGCTAAGAAATATTTTTACCCCCTTGACTTTGTTTTTTTATATTGCTTATTATATAATTACATGGGCTCCTTATAAGTGAAAGCAGGCTCCATGCCTTGCGTGAGGCAACTCACCTAGCTTACAAGGGGATAATTTTACCCAATTCACGGCCAAAACAGGAAATATAATCCAAGATATGATATAATTTTCATATGAAAACAGTAAATAAAAAGAATCTGGTTCCGGGAAGTAAAATTCCAATAGCTTTCTTGCTTGATTATCTAAAAGAAGGATATAACGTTTCCGATTTTGTTACTTCTTATCCTTGGATCAAGGAAAAAAATATCAAAAAAGCACTTGATGAAATAAAGAACAGAGAATTCACTGGTCAGTATGCCCTCTAAGAAATCGGATCTACAAATATACGCTGATGAGTGCTTCCCTTTTACAACCGTTTTATATCTTCGATCTTTAGGCTATTCAATAAGACATGCTTTGGAATATAATTTTTTAAACAAACCTGACATTTCTCATTTAAAGCATGCAAAGAAACTTGGCAAAACACTAATAACTCTCGATCGTGATTTTTTGGGTTATACTACGGCGCGAGCAGAGGGAACTAAAGGGATAGTTGTTATTACGGTAGGATCAAACGCACCTAAACATATTAATAGCATTTGTAAAAAACAGCTTCCAAAAATTAAAAGAAGCGTTATTGCAAACTCAGTGATTTTAATCTCTAATGATAAAATAACAAAAACCAGAAAATAACTATGCACCAATTTATCTATATAACTATCTAAATTATGGAAAATCTCGGGCTAAGAAATATTTTTACCAACACCATTTCTCAATTAACCGTGAGATTTTTATCAAGTTTTTCAACTTTAATCGTAACCCTTCTTATTTCCTATTTTCTTGGAATTTCACTTTTTGGAAGTTTTACAAAAATTGTAACTTTTGTATCACTATTTTACTTGGCGGTTGATTTTGGAATTAACGGAATTTTTATCCAAAAAACACGCGAGGAGATTGAAAAAAATTTTATAAATCTTATTTTGTTACGGTTTTTGCTTTCTTTAATTTTATATATTTGCATAGGACTTATAACGATTGTTCTTCCCTATAACGCAGCATCTTCTATCGGATTTTCACCGTTTGAAAAAATTGGAATACTTATTTATTCTTTTACTCTTTTTACTCAAGGGCTTGCAATTTCATTTGCTGCAATTCAGCAGAAAACAAAAAATTACAAAACATCAATTATTCCTTCATTTATTACATCTGTAACATTGCTTTCTTTTGTCCTCGCCGGAACCTTTTTACAAAATATTTATATTATTCTTTTATCTTATGTTATGTCCGGAATTTTATTCGGTGTTTTACTTTTCTTTTCGGTTTTGAAAAAATTTCCTGTGAAAAAAAAGGTACACAATTTTTTCAAATTTTCAAAACCTCTTCTTTTTTCCTCTGCTCCTCTTGGATTAATTCTTCTTTTTAATTTGATTTATGCAAAAGCCGACACTGTTATTTTGTCATTTTTAAGACCAACAGGAGATATTGGTATCTATGGATTTTCCTATCGCATCTTTGAATTCCTTATTGCTATTCCTGCTTTTTTTGCAAACAGCATTTACCCTCTTCTTCTTGAAAAAAAATCTACATCATTTTTCTATCGGGATATTAAGCGTTATTCTTTTCTACTAACTCTTATCTCGATTGTTTTTATATTTTTTGTTTTTTTTCTATCACCCTTACTACCCGTATTAAAACCCGAGCTTTCTTATGTAATTCTTCCAATTAGAATACTTTCATTATCACTTCCGTTTTTTTTCTTAACAAGTATTTTACAATGGGTTCTTGTTATAGAAAACAAAAAAATGTTTTTAATTTTTCTTTATCTTTTTTCACTGTTTTTAAATATTGTCTTAAACATTTTTTATATCCCCCACTATTCTTATATTGCCGCATCTGTTATAACAGTTATTTGTGAGGGAATTGTTTTTAGCGGAATGGTGGTATATTTAGCATTACAAAGGACGAAAAATATATGAATTCAACTAACAAACCGGATTTTATTATATTTACCGATGGCGGGTCGCGGGGAAACCCAGGAGAAGCGGCGTATGGATTTGTTGTGCAAGACGGGGAAAACGAAATTATTTACCAAGAAGGAAAAAGAATTGGAATAAATACCAATAATGTCGCGGAATATTCAGGTGTTGTTGCTGCGCTCCAATGGCTTGTAAAAAATGTTGATAAAGACAATATTACCGTACAGTTTTTTCTTGATTCACAACTTGTCGCATCCCAATTGGGTGGACTTTGGAAAATAAAAAATGAGAATTTGAGAAGTCTGTTTTTTACCATAAAAAGTCTTGAGGAAAAATTAGAAGGAAAAATTTTTTATCACGCCATTCCGCGAGAGAAAAATTTTGCAGCAGACAGAATGGTAAACTTGGCTCTTGACCACAAAATTTAACACACTTTCCTCAATTAATATAGACAATTAGTCCACTTTTCACTAGAATTAAATTACCATGCCCGAAACATTCAATATTGAAGAACATACTAAAAAAAAACCGATTCTTCTACTTTGCGGTAATTCCAATCCTCTTATTCCAGTGTTGCTTGAAAGGCTACGAGATGATTTCAAAATAGCCCATGTATGTGAGAGTTCCCAAGAAGCCGCGTCGTCTTCGGAAAATTATTACCGCATACTTCCTGATTCCTCATATCTTTTAAATAATCTTGAAGATGAAATTGAATACGGTTTGATTTTTCTGGAAGACCAAAAAGATAGAAAATATATTGCACATGTACTTTCAAAACTAAAAAAGGACAATGCTAAAATATTAATTCTTATTGATATCGGTTTGCGGGAATTATTTTATGACATTCTTTTGGAATGGAAAAAAGAACATAATTTGTTTTTTGGGTTTTTGGGAGATGTATTTGGGGAAGGTCCTTCTTTTTCCACTTCCAATATTGCCAAAATTATTCGAAATGCAACCAAAAACAAAAAAATAATTTTCTCAGGAAACGACTTAACTCCCGTTTTCCCAATTAGCGTTGCGGATGCAATAACCGGAATTCATCATATATTATTCGGTTCACGAAAAAATAATAACTTTTTCTATCTTTTCTACAGTCATCCACAAACAGTTATTTCTGCCGCACACCTATTAAAAAGAGTGGAAAGTGATCTGTCCATTGATTTTCAAGAAGGAAATGGAGAAAAAGATACGTCTAAATCATTTTCAGAAATAGATGAGGAGATAAGCTCAAAGCTTGTTGTAAAGCCTCAATTTCTTGATAAATATTTTTTGGGTTTTGAAAAAAGTATTAACACCAAAGATCAAAACCTTGCCTACCGGCAGGCAGGTCAAACAACAATTCCTCTTGAAACAAGCGATGCAGACATACCAAAAAATGAAAAAATACATTCATCACGCAAAACTCCTATTTTCTCCAAAAAGAAATTGCTTTTCATTTTTATATTTTCTTTTTTTGTTTTTATAATTATTCATATTATTGCAATGGCGGCTGTAATATTTGAATTTAAAAATGCATCAAGCGCTTTTGAAAAAAATGATTTTTCTGCGGCAAAAAAATCAATTTCATCAGCAAGAACACTCCTTTCAATTATAAAACCGGGTATTTTGCTTCTCGGAAAATTAGGAACTATTCCAATAATTGATGCAGAATATTCAAAGTTTAAAAATATTACTGATGCATCCGACCTCCTTATTCTTGCATCTGATAATCTTAATACAATTCAAAAGGTTGGCTCAGGACTTGACGCCAAAACCTTTTCACAAACCATAGCAAATATATCTTTTTTATATTTTGAAGTTGAGAAATTAAGAACAGTCATCAACACAAAAATATTTGATAATTATATTAACGAAAAATATTCCCGCCTTATAAGCATTGGGGAACAGGCTTTGCAAATCCTAGGATATGACCGTGACAAAACATACCTTCTTCTTTTTCAAAACAATGGAGAGCTAAGACCTAACGGTGGATTTATCGGATCAATTGGAGAAGCTACATTTTCCAAGGGCAAGCTTTCAAAGTTTTCTATCGAAGATGTATATACGGGTGATGGGCAACTTAAAGCTCATGTTGAACCACCATATATAGTTAGACGATATTTACAAAAACATTTGTATTTGCGCGATAGTAACTTTTCATTGGACTTTGAGAATAGCGCGAGCACCGCAGCACTTTTATATAATCTTGAAACAGGAAAAAAAGTCGATGGAGTTATAGCAATTGATTTTGAAGCAGTCAGAAGACTTATAAAAATTTTGGGACCGATAGACATCGCGGGTTACCAAAAAAAACTTGATGAAAATAATACTTTTGAATTTCTTCAAGATACAATTGATAAAGATTTTTTTCCTGGCACAAGCAAGAAAAAAGAATTATTAACTTCTTTATTTAATAAATTGTCTTTGAGGCTTGAAGAAAACCCAAATAACATATATAAAACAGGTCAGCTGGTTACCGAACTTCTTCCGACAAAACATATTCTTTTTGCATTTAACACAACTTCTATACAAAAAGTATTTCAAGTAAATTCTTTTTCTGGAGGATTTTATGATCCACGGATTAAAAATGATAACACTGTTTATGACACATTTTCTGTTAACGAGGCAAATATCGGCGTTAACAAAGCAAACATTTCTTTAAGTAGAAAAGTAGAATACGATGTTTATTTTTCAGACAACAAAATAAATTCAAAAGCAACGCTTTTAATTTTAAATTCAAAACCTTCATCCAAAGATTATCTTTTTTACGCACGTTTTATTTCTCCACCGCAAAGCGGGCTACAAGATATTTTTCTTGATGGAAAAAAACAAACGATTACACCAGCTATTACGGATTTCCGTATCTATGAATCAAAAAATTTCAAGCCTCCGGATGGACTTGAGGTAGATCGCGAAGGAGACGGACTGCAAAAATTTGGCTTTGTTACAACAACAAAAAAGCAAACAGACCAAAAGATAGATGTAACTTATAAAAATGGTGCGGAAATGCCAAAAAACCTTTCTCTTTTTACATATTCCTTGCTTGTTGTGAAACAGCCAGGCACAGAAGACTATCCATTCGTTTTAAGGTTTCATTACCCTCAAGGATATGCTCCTCAAGAAGTAGAAAACGCAACTCTTGCGGAAAATATGATTATCATAGAGGATACTCTTATACAAGATAAGGAATATAAAATAAAATTAATAAAACGTTAATTATCATGAAAAATAACGACAATATCAATAATCTTTTTAAAAGTTTCCGGATTCCAATTTTGGTTTTTATTGGAATTATTGTTTTTTTAGTTCTAAATTTTGCAGGCGAGAAGATAATTTCAAATATATTAATTATATTTATAATATTTCTCGGAAGTTACCGTCTTTTTCAAGAAACAGCAATTTCAATTCTTAAAAAACACTTTGCCCTTGATTATATAGCTATTCTTGCGATAGTTATCTCTGTTGTAACCAATGAATATTTTGTAGCTTCAATTATTGCATTAATGATTGCAAGTGGAAGGACCCTTGAAGAGTATGGAGTAGCACAAGCAAAAAAAAGTCTTACAAAACTTGTTGACAGAATTCCAAACGACATAGTTTTATGGGAAGGAGGAATTGCCAACAAAAAGGAGAAAATTGGAAATATAAAAATAGGACAGGAAATATTTATCCGAAAAGGAGAAGTAATTGGACTTGACGGAATATTGATTTCTGAAACAGCATTAACTGACGAATCCTCACTTACAGGAGAACCTTATTTGATGGAAAAAATAAAAGGTGACCAAATAAGAAGCGGAACAATTAATATAGGAGATCCTATCGTAATAAAAGTTACAAAAACCCAACAAAACTCTACTTATAACAAAATTATAAATTTGGTGAAGTCGGCACAGGAGGAAAAAGCCCCGCTTGTGCGCCTTGCGGATAAGTATAGTACGATTTTTACCCTGATTACGGCTATTATTGCAGTATTCGCTTATTTTAATTCACACAGCATGCAGTATGTTTTAGCAGTTCTTGTTATCGCAACCCCTTGTCCTCTTATTCTTGCAACGCCCATAGCACTTCTTGGAGGAGTTAGCGCGGCAGCAAAAAGAAGAATTATTGTAAAAAAACTTGCGAGTATTGAAATTTTATCGCGGGCAAACACTTTTATTTTTGATAAAACAGGAACAATTACACTTGGTAAGCCTAAGTTAACAAAATATATTTCATATTCAAGTGACTACGACCAAAAAGAAATTCTTGGAATCTCAGAAGCAATAGAAAGAAATTCTCTTCATCCTCTTGCAAAAGCGATTGTTATTTTTGCAAAAGAAAAACACGGGAATGTTCTTATGGCATCAAATATTAAAGAAGTTGTTGGATCAGGAATTAGCGGAAAAATAAAAGGCAAGACATATACGCTTGCAAAGGAACATAGCGATGAAGGAATGTCTATTGCCTTGTCTGAAGGAAAAAATAAATTGGCGGTATTTAAATTTGAGGATGAAATAAAACAAGAATCAAAAACAATAATTGATAAGCTAAAAAAGCTCGGAATAAGTATCCATATTTTTACAGGAGACAAAATTGCGGCAGCACAAAAAGTAGCTGATGTTTTGGGAGGAGAGGTAACTGTTCAAGCAGAATGTACTCCAAAAGACAAACAGGAAGGAATAAAAGAATTAAGAAAACAGGGCAAAATAACTGTAATGGTGGGGGACGGAATAAACGATGCGCCGGCCTTGGCTTTGTCTGATGTTGGAATTGTTTTTAGCAACGAAGAACAAACAGCTGCCTCTGAAGCATCAGATATCGTATTTCTGGGAAACGATTTCTCTTTAGTCCTTGATTCTATTAACATCTCCAAGCGAACGATTCACATTGCTCTTCAAAGCATAGGGTGGGGTATTGGTTTAAGTATTGGCGGAATGATTTTTGCATCAATCGGCATGATTCCTCCGGTTTTTGGCGCTTTTTTTCAAGAGACAATTGATGTAGCGGTTATAATAAATGCTCTTCGCGCAAGCAGATACTAATCGGTAAATTCTTGGACAAATATCTTTCCGAACATCCCGGCATCCAAAACTGCTATGCCTATTTTTTTAAACTTGGAAGAAAGCATATTTTCGCGGTGCCCCGGACTTTTTTCAAGCCCATCCATTGCAATTTGTACGTCCGGCGCAAATGCTAAATTTTCTCCTGCCGAAGAATACTGTATGCGAAGCGCTTCAAGCCTATCAAAAGGTGAATATCCCTCAAGAGAGTAGTGAGAAAAATACCCATTTATCAACATGTCTTTTGCATGAACTGTTGCCGCATTAGTAAGTGTATCGTCTTTACTCAACGATTCAAGGCCATTTTTTGTTCTAAATTCATTTAACATCTCAAGCATTTTGTTTTCTGAAAAAACGTCTATTTTAAAATTTTTTGTTTTAAAGTTAAGGCTGACCGTATCACTTGAACCGGGCTTTATTGTTAAAAAGTTAATTGTCTCATCAATTGCGCCACCAAAAACAACTTTTATACTTCTTTCAATTGTTTGCGTACGAGAAACAAGAAATCCTCCGATTAATGAATTGCTGATAGAATCTTTTACAACTTGACTTACGGGGAAAGATAAAAGAATAGCAATAATGCATGCGGATATAAAAAAGTAAGAAAGGCTTCCACAAATTATTCCACCAATAATATTTACTTTTGGTAAGAGATGTATTTTGCCGATTTTTTTGTTGATAACAAATGCTAAAGTCGTAATAATCACATAGATTAATACAGCAAGGGAAAGGAAAGCTATAGCATCAGAAAAACCCTTTGGTAAAGATAATTTAGATATTAATATCCCGGACACAAAAGAATAAGCAAAAAGGCTAATAAAAAATGCTCCTATTGTTGCAATAAGCTGAGAAAAAGATGAAACAAAACCAAGAGAAGCTTCTTCAAAAATAAAGAATATTCCTGTAAAAATCACTACATAATCAACAATCCTCAAAGGTATTGCACTTAATATGTTTGCTAGAAATGATAAATATTCAGAAATTATAATATCAATATGATATAATATTTTTGCTTCCGATGTAAGCATTACTTCTAAGATTTATGCCTAATCCCACATTTATTATTTTTAAATCTTTTGGCATTTTGAAAAAAAAGAGTGTCATTTTTACTCTTTCTTTTATTTTTCTTTTTTTAATACCGGCATATTTTTTTGTATTAAAAGACGTACCGTCAACCGCAACGATTGGACGAACTTCTTATCCTCAATCAACAAAAATTTATGACAGAACAGGCAAACTTCTATACACAGTCTTCACGTCAAAAAACCAAACTTTTGTACCAATAAATAAAATAGGAACAGATTTAAAAAACGCAACAATTGCAATTGAGGATAAAGATTTTTACAAGCATGGAGCAATAGACATCCGAGGAATTACCCGGGCTATTTTTTCAACAGTAATAAAACGTCAAGTACAAGGTGGCTCGACAATTACGCAACAGTTAGTAAAAAATTCTCTTTTGACGCCTGAGAGGACAATTACAAGAAAGGTAAAAGAAATAATTCTCTCTTTTGTTGTTGAAGCAACACATTCAAAAAATGGAATACTTGAAATGTATCTTAATCAAGTCTCATACGGAGGAACCACGTGGGGAGTTCAGGCCGCAAGCTACGCATATTTTGATAAACCGGTTGATAAAATAAGTCTTGCGCAAAGCGCGTTTCTAGCGGGTCTTCCTGAGGCGCCGAGCATCTATTCTCCTTTTGGCTCCCATCCGGAACTCGGAAAAAAACGTCAGATAGAAGTTCTTCATAGAATGCGTGAACAAAAGTATATTACAAAAAGCCAAGAAGAAAAAGCTTTGGCAGAACAACTGACATTCTCAAAATTCCAAAATAAAATTCTGGCACCACATTTTGTCTTTTACGTAAAAGATTTGCTTGTTAAAAAATATGGTCAAAGAATGGTAGACCAAGGAGGACTGAACGTAACAACTACTCTTGACCTTGATATACAAAATTATGCGCAGGCAAGCGTTTCGGCAGAGGTTGATAACTTAAAAGAATCAAATGTTTCAAACGGAGCAACCCTAGTCACAAACCCAAAAACCGGAGAAATATTGGCTATGGTTGGAAGTCATGACTATTTTGACCAAGAGAACGACGGAAATGTAAATGTAACTTTGGCAAAAAGACAACCGGGGTCTTCAATAAAACCGATTAATTATGCTGTCGGTCTTATTAAAGGATACACCGCGGCAACTCCATTTGTTGACCAGCCGACTTGTTTTCCAAATGCCGACCAGGCTGCCTATTGTCCCGTAAATTATGATGGAAAATTCCATGGGGCGCCGCAAATGAGAGACTCACTCGGAAACTCTTTTAACATCCCTGCAGTAAAAATGTTAAAGGTCAATACTGTTGAGGATATGATTGCAACGGCTTCTGCTATGGGAATTGACACCTTTGATACTCCGGACAGATATGGTCTTTCTTTGACTTTAGGAGGGGGAGAAGTAACAATGCTTGGAATGGCCGAGGCTTTCGGTGTCTTTGCAAATAACGGGTATAGAATTCCTCTTACTGCTATTCTTAAAGTTACAGACAGCAAAGGAGTAGTTATTTCAGAATACAAACCTCCGGAAAGTCCAATTTTTGGGAAAAAAGTATTGCCTGACGGAGTTTCTTATATTATTTCCAATATTCTTTCTGACAACAACGCAAGAAGCCTTGAATTTGGAACAAATTCTCCTCTTAGAATTAAAAACTATCCAGTATCTGTCAAAACAGGAACGACAAATGATTTTCGTGATAATTGGACAATAGGATATACACACTCTTACGTTGTTGCGGTTTGGGTGGGAAATAATGACAACTCACAAATGAGCGGGATTGTTTCGGGAATTACAGGAGCAGCACCAATTTGGAACGATATTATGAGTCACCTTATTATTGGAACGCCTGCAGAATCAACCTTAAAACCTGACAGCGTGATAGGAAAAATTGTATGTGCGACTTCAGGACTTCTTCCTCCTCCTGACGGAACTGCAGACCGTTGCCCAACCCGATATGAATATTTTATTAAAGGTACTGAGCCAAAACAAATCGACCCGGGAAGACAAAAGGTCTTCATAGACAAAGCTACAAATGATCTTCCTGCAAAAGGAAAAACTGACAATCTTGAAGAGAGAAGTGAGGTTATCGTGACAGACCCGACAGGAGACAGGTATTGTTTTACTTGTCCGCATCCAAGCCCAACCCCAAAACCTTAAAATTAATTACTTTCTTTTGATGTACCACCAATATTGCTCCATACAAGGCCGAAAAGAAGCGCAAAAAGAAGCATGCCTTGTTCAAGAGTAATAAGAAAATGATCAGAAAATCCGATTACAAGACTTGCGATTAAAAGCAAAAAAACTCCTAAATAAAATTGACGTATTTCGCGGTTTTTTTGCCTGAAAGTTTTTTTGAAAAGTATTTTAACCGAGAAAAAAAGAAAGGCTAGAATAGGAATAAATCCTACAACGCCAAGCTGCACAAGAGCCAAAAAATATATATTGTGTATCGGTTGAAGAAAAACCGGAGAAATGATTTTTTGGTACGCGTTCTCGTAGTAAAAAAAGTTATTTAGGCCTACTCCAAAAACCGGGTACTTGGAAAAAATATTTACACCAATATTTAAAAGGTCATTTCGTAAACTCAAATCTTTTAATAAAAATGGTGTTATTGAAAATCTGGGAAAAGAAAGAAAAAAGTAGAGAACAGTAACCGGTAATATTGCTAACGCAAAAAGCATGCGTTGTATTTTTCCATGAAATCTTTGAAAAAATAGCACACAAATAATTATAAGAAAGCAAATAATTATACTTCTGCTAAATGTCAGAAAAAGTCCTGCTGAAGAAGCAATTGCCGAAACAATAAGAAAAGTTTTTCTTAAAACATTTTTTTCAAATTCAATCCTTACCAAAATAAGTATTGCCACAACGAGTAAAAAAAGCGCAAGAACATTGGGATGAGGAAAAGTAGCATAAGGACGCAAAAATTGCGCTGTTCCAATATTAATTTTTGCTATTCCAATTGTTGTTTGCGAAAATGTTCTTTCTCCAAAAAAATAAAATATTCCACCAATTGACGACTGATTCAAAAATTGCCATACGGCAAGAAGAGACGAAAAAATTCCGCCAAAAGAAAGACTGTAAATCAATAAAGATAGCTTTTTTCGAGTTAAAAAAACTGAAGCAAAATACCCTAAAAATAAAAACTCGCAGATACGAAGAGCAAAAAGGACGTGAGCTGAAACTTGTCTTGCAATAAAAATCTGCAAAACAATAACAAGAATAAAAACAAGAGAAAGCAATAATTTAAGAGAATGGAAGACGCTATTAGTATTTTTCTTTGCTTTAAACTTACGACCGAAAATAAAGGTTAAAAAAAGCAATAAAACAATTCCGTCTATTATATAAAAAGTGGGAGAAAGGTAGTCAACTCTTATTCCGGAAATATATGAAAAATAGGGCCAGAAATGTTTGCCGGTCTGCACCGGAACAAAAATAAGAAGCAGAATGAATAAAAACTTCTCAAGTCTCTTGGTCACTTCTTTTTAATTACCAAAACCCTATCGCGGTCTTCACCTGTTGACTCTGTTGTAATTTCAGGTTCTTCCGAAAGATACATATGAACCAGTCTTCGCTCCCACGGCTTAAGACCTCTTATTGTTTTTTCAATTCCAGTATCAAGCACTTCATCTCTTAGCCTTCCTGCTAAATCCTGCAAGTATTCTTCTCTTTCTTTTCTATATCCACCAACTTCAATAGTAAGACGTTTGTATTCACCTGTTTTTTTTGTAACTATCATCGCCAAAACGTATTCAAATGAAGAAAGAGTATTTCCGTGTTTTCCTATAAGAAGAGCGTTTTCCTGGCTATCAACAAAAAGCTGAAAACCTTCTTCTGCAGACTCAACTCTAACTGTTCCTTCAATTCCGGCTTTTTCCAAAAGAATCTCTGCTTCTTTTTGTATTGTTTTATTTATTTCGTCCATATATTGTTTTTGCTTTTGTAATCCAATTTTTCGTTCCTCCCGGACCTATAAGCAAATATTGCTGGAGTATACCAAATACCGTAAAAGTATTCCAGTATAGCGAGAGACCGATAGGCAGCGAATAAGAGAAAAATCCAATCATTATGGGGAAGATAAAAAGAGATTGTTTTTGGAATGCTGATTGAAAATCGTCTTTCTGTGTTTTTGGCATTTCTTCAGGAAGCATCATTTTTGAAAGGATAAACTGAAGAACCCCTGTTATAAGAGGAACAGATAATGCAATAGGCGCAACTGATAAAAGTGTTGCAGGTGAAGCAGCAAGAGAAAAACCAAGAAAAGTCGGATCCCAAACGCTTGTTAAACGCAAAAACGGAAAATAAAGCACTGCATTTATTTTATTAATTGCGGAAATTGAAGTTACCGCAACAACAGTTGTCAGAACTCCGTATAAAGACCAAATAACAGGAATTTGAATAATAAGAGGCAGACATCCTGCAGCAGGATTTACGCCATGCTCTTTGTATAGCATCATTATAGCTTCCTGTTGTTTTTTCTTATCATCCTTGTGTTTTTCTTTTATTTCATTCATGTGAGGAGTCATTTTTTGCATTTTTGCAGCAGATTTAATTTGTAGGGAAACAAGAGGCCAAAGGACCAATTTTATGACAGTGGTTAAAAGAATTATTGAAAATCCAAGCGCATATGGTACACCAATAAGGCTTAACAATTTATAAAAGGCTACCAAAACATTGGTTATCGGATTTGTGAACAATAAAGAAAAAATTTCTCCCATATTTATATTTTTAAGAATATTTTTTGTATTTCTGTTTTTATCTGGTTATTGTTAAGTTCAATTATTGCTTTTTTCAAGAAAAAAACCAAATCCCGTGGTGGGTTTTTAGGATTTTCTTTTTCAAGAAGAGCCGTAACTCTTCTTCTTAATCTATTTCGTCCAACCGCACGCGCATCTACTTTTTTGCTTACGACAACCGCATACCTAAAATGCGCAAGACCGTTTTCTTGATAGCGCAAAACAAAAAAAGGGCTTCCAATTATATTCTTCGGCAACCCTTTTTTAAAAGAGTATCTTGCCTTTTTCTCAAACATCTAAATTTTCGCTCGGCCTTTAAGCCTGCGCCTTGCAATAACTTTTCTTCCTGAATGGGTTTTATTTCTGCCTAAAAACCCGTGTTTTCTCTTTCCTTTTAATTTTTTATGTTTGGTTAATATTTCCGGCATAGGTAGTATTGTACCAAACTGGCGATATCTTGACAACCTTCAAGGTTGTGGATTAAACATTCAAATGACAAACTCAAAATTTCTATCCTCTTGAATTTTTACAAAAATTTACGTATCCTAATACTTAATGATCAAAGTTGCGATAAATGGATATGGCAGGATCGGAAGAGTAGCGCACCGCGTAATACTTGAAAAATTTGCAAACGAAGTAGATGTTGTTGCGATTAACGCGGGATTAAGCACTGACCTTGCAGGATGGATGTATCTTTTAAAATACGACACTGTCTATGGCGCGCTGGAAAATCATACAGTAGCAATAAAAGCTCCTGAAAGTTCTCCTCTTTCTTTTCAAACAAAAGCCCAGTTTTTAGGAATGCTCTCCGTTGACCAAAAAGATATTCCTATTTTTTCAGACCGCGACCCACTGAATTTACCATGGCGCGATTTAGCAGTTGATGTTGTTATTGAATCAACAGGCGCATTTACAACCCAAGAAAAAATGCAGCCGCATATTACAACCGGTGCAAAATCCGTTGTTTTGTCTGCACCTTTTAAGGACGAGGCGGCATCGGGAACTTTTGTTCTTGGGGTAAATTTAACAAATGATCAAACAGGACTTCCGAATATTATCAGTAACGCATCGTGTACAACAAATTGTATTGCACCGGTTGCCCACGTCATGGAAAAAACTTTTGGCATAACAAAAGCTATGATGACAACAATTCACGGGTTTACATCAGACCAAAGACTTCAAGACGGAGGACACAAAGATTATAGGAGAGCCCGCGCCGCAAGCTTGAATATTATCCCAACATCAACGGGTGCAACAAAAGCCGCGGCACAAGCGATTCCATCTCTTAAAGGTATTTTTAACGGTCTTGCAATTCGCGTTCCTGTTCCCGTAGGGTCTCTTTCAGATTTTACTTTTCTTGTAAAACGGCAAACAACTGTTGACGAAGTGAATAAAGCGCTTACGGATGCTTCCCAAACATATTTAAAAGGAATTCTTGAAACAACAACAGAGCCGCTTGTCAGTTCAGATGTTATCGGAAATCCTCACTCATCAATTGCTGACCTTTCTCTTACGCAGGTTGTAGGAGGAGATATGGTAAAAGTAATTGCTTGGTATGACAATGAATTTGGATATGCAAACAGACTCGTTGAAGAAACAATAGTTCTTGGAAAACAGCTAAGTCCTGCCGCGTAATGGATATTCCTCAAAAGATTGATAATATTCGTATTATTACCATTTCCGGTCGCATTGCATCCGGCTCAACAACTCTGGCAAAATTACTTGCCCAAAAACTTAATTGGAAACACGTAGAGGGCGGGGAAATTTTTTGGGAAGCGGTTCGGGGAAAACTTGGACTTGACCCAAAAGATACAAATCTAAGACCGGATGAGGAAGATGTTTTGTTTGATAAGCAACTTGAAAAGATGCTTAGAGAAGACAAACAAATCGTGCTTGAAACAAAACTTGCGGGATTCAACGCACAAGGAATTGATAATATTTTTAAAATTCTTGTTGTATGTGAAGAGAACGGAGAAGATCATGTCGATATAAGAATTGACAGACTTATAAACCGTGAGGGGTTAAGCGTTGCAGATGCAAAAGAAGAGGTTCTGACACGGGAAAAAAATGATTTGGAAAAATGGAGAAAGCTTTATGCAAGTAACGATCCTAATTGGGTTTATTTTGATAAAAAATACTACGATTTGGTAATTAACTCCTTTGACCACAACAAAGAAGACTCTCTCCAAATCGCCCTTGAGAAGCTAAAAGTAAAGTGATTATTTTTTCAGCGCTTCGATTCTGAGAAGAGTCACTTCGGCAAATCAATGCAGCTGGAGAAAATCGAATCTATTTGAGGTGCCACCTCAATTACGCATGGATTTTAAAAGTGTTCTCAAAAAGTTTTCGCGCGCGAAACCCTTGAAATCATGCTTGAAAAACTAAAAATAAAGTGATTATCTTTTCAGCGCTTCGATTCCGGGGAGGATTACTTTGTTTTTAGTATGTAATACGTTGCTCTTCCTTTCCCTTTTCTCTCAATTAAACCTAAAGATATTAACTTTTGAAAATCAAGAGCTCTTGTTGCTTTTGCCCTGTCAACAATTTTTGAATAATCACGGTCGGTAATAAATCCATTCTCTCGGATAAACTCCATTGCTTTCTCGTGATACGGTTTTAAGGTGCTTTGCGGAGTTGCCAAAACTTCGGGAAGCATTTTTTTAACCCTTAAAAGTTCATCTATTATGCCATCCGTAAAATATTCAAGAAAAACAGTAAAATCAATTTTATCAACTAAATCATAATAGTTTCCAAATTCCCCAACTGTCTGAAAATAATTAGCAACATTATTGTTGTAGTAATTTTCAAAACTAAAAAGATTAAATGTATCAAGCCCCATTTCAAAAAGTAACACCTTTGTAGCAAGCCTTGTCGTCCTACCGTTTCCATCCATGAAAGGATGAATAATTACCATTTGTTTATGGAATACCCCGGCAAGTATAAGCGGGTCGATATTTTCCTTATTGTTTTTGACAAACGTTATAAGATTTTCCATAAGCGATTTTACGTCTTTTACATCAGGAGGCAAATATACAACCTTTCGTGTTTTGGGGTCGTTTACAACTACTGGCTTTTCTCTAAAACTGCCAACTTCAAAAAAGGGAAGAAGCCCTCTGGTAACATGTTTTTGAATTTGTAAAATAAGCTCAAGCGAAAGCTTTACATTGCCTTTCTTAAGCTTTGTGTTTAAATCTTCTAAAGCTTTGTTGTAATTTAACACCTCTTTTTCACTATCCCGAATGCTTATTGGCGTCGTCTTTAAAATCTTTTTGACTTCGGTTAGTGGTAGTGGATTACCTTCTATACTGGTTGAAGCATACGAAGACACTTCGCAGGCTGTTCTTTCAAGATCTAAAAGTACAACACTAGGAAACCTTTTATTATTAAGCTCGGAAACTAACGTGTTAATGCGTTTAATATTGGCTAAAAGTTTGTCAGTTATTTTGTATTGCGGAAGGAACATAGATAGCCGTATTATAGACGATTTTTAGACGATTGTAAACTACTTTTTCAGCGCTTCGATTCCGGGGAGTTCTTTACCTGATAAAAATTCAAGCATTGCTCCGCCGCCTGTTGAAACAAATGAAAATTTATTAAGAAGATTATGCTCTTTTAGTAGCGCAAGAGTATCACCGCCTCCTACCACTGTGTATGCTTTTGAGCTTGCAACCGCCTTTGCAATTCTTAAAGTATTTCTTTCAGTTTCAGTTACTCCCATTTTCCCAACCGGCCCATTCCAAACAATTGTTTTTGAAATGTCCAGAATTTGAATAAAATTTTCTGCGTCTTTATCGGTAATATCCAAGCCGCTTGATATATTATCGGCAACCAGAACCGCAGATTTTTTTCCGCCGGCAGGCGGATTTATTTTTTCGTGCTGTACTTTTATAAGCATTGCGTCCTGCTCGGCTATTTCTCCACCAACCAACACATAGTCTGCTATTCTATGCATCTTCTCAACAAGAGGCAATTTTGTTTCAATTTTTGCACCTCCAATAAGTACCGTAAGCGGTCTTTTTGGGTCTTTTAAAATGTTCCCTAATGTTTCAATTTCTTTTTCTAAATGAAATCCGGCATAAGACGGAAGAAGCTCTGCAATTCCCACTATGCTTGCGTGGGATCTGTGAGAAACGGCGAACGCATCATTTACATAAAAGTCTCCCAAAATGGAAAGCGACCGGCTAAATTCTTTATCGTTTGCTTCCTCGCCTGAAAAAAAACGGAGATTTTCGAGCAAATGGAGATGCGGAGTTATTTCCCATCCTTCAAATTCACCTATCATTCTTTTTTCAACAATTCCCTTGTAGTGTTTTGCAAACCACTTGGCAACCGGCTCCAAACTAAACTCTTCTGCGTACTTTTGACTTTTGATTTTTGATTTTTGACTTTCAGTTGGTCTTCCAAGATGCCCCAAAAGAATAACATCCGCACCTTTTTTCAAAAGATAAGAGAGTGTTTTGTCACAAGCAGTTAGTCTTGTATCATCAAGAATTTTTCCGCCTACAAAATCAACGTCTGTATCAATTCTAAGAAGAACAGTTTTCCCTTTTTTCACAGAATGTGCTCGCAAAACACCGCGTAAATTATTACCCATACATCTATTTATGCATAAAAAGAAGATTGTTACAAATTTAGTGAATGATGTAGTTACTGCGGAGTTGGGCTTGGTATAGGCGTTGGCATCACACACAAAACCGTATTTTCAGAACCCTTAATAAAAAACCTGTCTTGCCCAAGACAATACTTTTTTACAATATTTGGCGGAGGAGTATTGCTTTCATTGTTTTCGGGCATAAGCGAAGATATTATTTTATTCCACATTGGAGCTGCACCTGTAATTCCCGACACAAGACTTTGGCTCATCGGCGAGTTGTCATTATTCCCAACCCATGTTGCAACCAAAACATTTTTAGTATACCCAATTGTCCAGTTATCGCGCTTGTAATCTGTTGTTCCTGTTTTAACGGACACTCTTTTTCCCGGAATAGAAAGCGGAGAATTTGAGCCGAATTCAATGCTTCGCGCATTATTGTCAGCAAGTATGTCTGAAATAATAAATGCAACTCCCGGATCAACAACCTGTTTTTCAACAATAGATTTTTGATAAAGAATCTTACCAAGAGCATCTTTCACCTCAAGAATAGGATTAATATCTACGCGTTTTCCTTCATTTGCAATTGTTCCGTATGCTGTTGCTAATTCTTTCATTGTCACTTCCGCGCCACCAAGCGTTATTGAAATTCCATACTTTGAAGAATCCTTCCAAGAAGAAATTCCCATATCTCTGCCGAAATTGACTATATTATCAACCCCCATTTTTTGCGCAGTTCTAACTGCCGGTATATTAAAAGAGTTTGCAAAAGCTGTTCTAAGAGGAATTCGTCCATGAAAAGCTCCGTCGTAATTAACAGGCGTATAAGAAGGCCCACCCTGACTATATATGGTAAGAGGGGTATCATCCAATATTGTTGCTTCTGTAAAACCTGTTGAAAGTGCAAGCGCATAAGTTACAAGTTTTATTGTTGATCCCGGCTGACGGCTTGCAGTAACAATATTTACATTCCCTTCCGCTTCCGTATCAAAATAATTTTTACTTCCAACCATAGATAGAATATCCCCTGTTGAAGGATTGGTTATTAAAGCCGCGCCATTATGTATATTAAGATAAGCATCTTGGTCAATTTCAGATGCGACAATTTGTTCTATTTTTTCCTGCAAAGGAAGATCGAGAGTAGTTTTTACTTGTAAACCTCCTCTTTCAACTTCAGACAATCCATACTTTTGGATAAGCCAGTCGCGAACATACATGACAAAGTGTGGAGCCTTTATTCGTGTATTTGGGGTTTTAAATTGAAGGTCTTCTTCAAGAGCTTTTTTTCCATCGTCTGGCTTTATATAAGAAAGGTGGACCATTGCATCCAGAACTTCCTTTTGCCTCTTTTTCCACAACTTTCCGTTGCCAAAATACGGAGAGTACGCGCTGGGGGCACGGGGAAGACCGGCAAGAAATGCCGATTCTCCAAGACTTAGATCTGTTACGTTTTTTCCAAAATATATTTCGCTTGCAGATTCAATTCCCCATGCCGTCCCTCCATAAGGGACGTAATTAAAATACAATTCTAATATTTTATCTTTTGAGTAAAGCCTCTCTGCCCAAAAAGCCAAAACTATTTCTTTCACTTTGCGAGCAATGCTTGGCTCTGATGAGAAAAACGCAGATTTTATTAACTGCTGGGTAATCGTCGAACCTCCCTGAATATTTTTATTACGCGTGTTTGAGATAAAAGCACGGGCAATTCCCTTTACGTCAAATCCGGGATGTGTATAAAAATCTTTATCCTCAATTGCAATTGTCGCGTTTTTTAAGTTCTTTGGAATTTCAGAAAGTGCGACAATTGTTCTGTTTTGATTTGCGTATATTTCATATAAAAGGTTTCCGTTCTTATCATAAATTTTTGTAGTTTTGGGTATAAAATTTACGGACAAATTTGATGGACTTGGAAGGTCTGAAAGAAAAATAAGAGTTAGAAGCGGGAGAAAAATAAAAACAGTTGAAAAAATAAATCCTAGAAAAATAAGCTTAATGTTGTAAGAAAATGACGGGCGGGCATATTTTTTTTTGGATTTGATATCCTCTTCTTTTTTTTCTTTTTTGTGCGGTATTATCTTCCAAGTTATTTTTCCAATTCGTTTAAAAAAAGCTAAAATTTGCCTGAAACAAATTACAATAAAAGAAATAATAGAAATAACTATCTTGGAAATAATGGAAGAAGTTGAATTTGAAAATCCAAGAAAAGCTCTTTTCAGAGTATAAATTCTGCTTTCTAAAAATATCTTAGGTGAAATAATTTTCTTGCTGGTTTCTTTTTTTCTTAAATCAAAAGTTCCGGATTTGCTTTTAATTCTTAAAAATTTTCTTAAAGAAAATATTTTTTTAATAAAATACAGGACTGTATTCTTGGCAATGTTTAATAAAAGGATTACTCCATCACCAATTTTTACAAGTATAAAAACAAAAAAAAATAGAACAAATCGCAAAACTATCATATAGACTATAGGGCAGGGATTTAGTGTTGAATTATATCAAAACAAAACGGTGAGGAAAAGAGGCAAGTATTACTACCTTGAATCTTCCTCTTTTAATACACAAAAAATCATATTACAATAATACCAATTGGATATGAATATACTAGTTGTAGGAGCAAGCCTTATTGATCTTTTTTTACGTCTTGAAGAAAGCCACGTAAAAACTTCCGGACAAAGCATAGAGCTTCAGCTTGGAGACAAAATTCCGACACAAATTGACAAACTAACCCTTGGGGGGAACGGGGCAAACGTTTCGGTAGGACTAGCAAGACTTGGAATAAATACTTCTTTTTTTACATGGCTTGGAGATGACGCTCTTTCAAAAGAAATAGAAAATACAATTCTTTCTGAAAACGTAAAACTATTAACAGATAGCGCGCGAGGGAAAACAACAGGACTTTCTGTTATTCTTAATTTTGGAAAAGATAGAATTATTTTGTCCCATCACGAAGTCGGCGACCATAATTTTGACCATAAAGAAGAAACAAAACCTGACGTTGTCTACCTCACGTCTATCGGAGACCGCTGGGAAGAAACATACAAAAAAGTATTGGACTTTTGCCTGGAAAAAGGTTCAATCCTTGCTTTTTCACCAGGGACAAAACAGATTGAAGAGTTTGGAGATATTGTAAGTTCTGCTCTGAAAAAAACAAACTATTTATTTGTAAACCGCCAAGAAGCGGAAGTAATCTTAAAACAAACAGGTCTTTCAGGAGGAAACATAAAAAATATTTTTTCAAACCTTTCTTCTCTTGGACCAAAAATTATTTCGATAACTGACGGTGCAAACGGCGCGTATTCGGTGGCAGCAAATGGTCAAATCTATAGAATCTCTGCAATTCCCACTTCCTCTGAAATCAATAGAACAGGCGCAGGAGACGCATATGCAACAGGTTTTTTGGCGGCAATTTTACAAGAAAAGGAAATTGACCAAGCAATGGCGTGGGGGGCATCAAACGCGTACTCTGTTATGCAAAAAGTCGGGGCGCAGGACGGTCTTTTTACCGGCAGCGAAATTTTAAAATATCTTGAGGAAAACCCTAAAATTACAGCAGAAGTTTTACATGAATAATTTAGGTTATAAAAATTTACTTTTTATACTTCCCTTTGACCACAGGTCATCTTTTACCAAAAACATGCTTGGAATTCACGATAGACTTCCAACTCCACAAGAAACAGAAAAGATTAAAGAAGAAAAGGAAATAATTTATGAAGCTTTTAAAAAAGCAGTTATGGAAAGCGTACCAAAAGAAGAAGCTGCAATTTTAGTTGATGAAGAATTCGGAAGCCAAATTTTGCTTGACGCAAAGAAAGAAGGTTTCACAACAATTTTAACAACAGAAAAAAGCGGAAAAAGCGAATTTGATTTTGAGTATGGGGAGGCTGAATTTGACCACATTAAAAAATACAATCCTGAATTTGCTAAGGCTTTAATCCGGTACAATCCTGAAGGAGATAAGAATTTAAACATAAGACAAATAGAAAAACTTAGGGCTTTGAGTGATTTTTGCCATGGAAATGGATTTAAATTTTTAATTGAACCCTTGGTAATCCCGACAGAAGAAGAACTAAAAAACTCAAGCCAGGAAGAGTTTGATAAAAATTTAAGACCCGGCCTTACTTTAAAAATGATGGAGGAGCTTCAAAACGGAGGGGTAGAGCCGGACATCTGGAAACTTGAAGGAATGGAAACAAAAAAAGATTATGAAAATGCTGTTAACCAAGCGCGAAAAAACGACAGAAACAATGTAGGAATTATTATTCTTGGACGTGGAGCAGAAGAACCCCAAGTCTTACATTGGCTAAAAACAGGAGCTTCCGTTGACGGAATTGTAGGATTTGCAGTTGGAAGAACAGTTTTTTGGGATCCATTGGTTTATTTTACCAGCGGACAGATAAAAAAAGAGGAAGCAGTTGAGAAAATAAGCTATAATTATCAAAGATTTTATAAAATATTTATGGAAGCAAAAAAAACATGAAAGAATTTTTAGCATCAGATCACGCAGGATTTGAAGTAAAAGAAAAAGTAAAAAAAATGCTTGAAGATCAAGGCCATGAAGTTGAGGATTGCGGGGCATTCGAATTTAATCCAAACGATGATTATCCAGATTTTATAAAAGTTGCAGCTATAAAAGTAGCCCAAAACCTAGATTCGTTTGGTATCGTCTTTGGAAAATCCGGCGCCGGAGAGGCAATGGCTGCAAACAAGATTAAAGGCATACGGGCATTTTTGGCAATAAATGAGAAAAATGTTGTACTGGCTCGACAACATAATGACGCAAATGTTATGTCTATCGGTTCTGAATTAATAGCAGAGGGAGATATCTTTAAACTAGTTCAGTTGTTTTTAGAGACTCCATTTTCAGGCGAAGAAAGACATGTCAGAAGAATTGAGAAGATAAAAGAAATAGAGGAGGTGAGCTTATGAAGTGTCCGAAATGTAGTGGAGAAATGGAAAAAGGAGTACTAATTGATTTAATAGCAATGAAGGTTCCCACACAACAAGCCTGGACCCAAAAACTTCCAAGTGGTTTAAGAGATATTTTCTTAACGGTCAAAAGCCGGCCCACATTTACTTATGCATGTAGTTCGTGCGGGTACTTAGAGTCGTATTTAAAAATTCAGGACTCATAAACTCATACTAATAATTGAGTATATATTTGAGATAATGCACAAACAGAAAGGAGGTAGATTTATGAAAAAAACAAACACGCAAATAATTATCTCTGTGATAAATCTTATGCTTGGAATATCATTAATAATTTTTGGTTATGGAGATTATTTTATTAATAAAGAAAGTATTGGAATACTTTATCTGGCTGGCGGACTGATGTTTTTAGCAGCCGGAATTATCGGATTAGTTATAAAAAGGAAATAATAAATATGAACGAAGTTATTCCCGGAATCCTAGAACAGACTTGGCCAGAGATTGAGCGAAAACTTGAGCTCATAAAACCTTTTGCTAAAACCGTTCACATTGATATAATTGACGGGGTTTTTGCAAACAACAAAACATTTCTTGATCCGCAACCTTTTAAAAAATATTCAAACGATTTCTTTTTTGAGCTTCATATGATGGTTGCTGAACCAATAAATTATTTAAAACCTTGGGGCGAAGCAGGTTTTAAGCGTTTTTTGGGGCACATCGAAAAAATGTCTAACCAAGAAGAGTTTATACAAACTGCGAAACAATTTGGTGATGCCAGTCTTGCAATCGATGGACCAACACGAATTGAAGAAATTAAGGTAAAGCTTGAAAATTTGGATGCGGTACTTATTTATACTTCAGACCGCGTAGGATTTTCCGGACCAAAACTAAACCCTCAGAGGCTTGAAAAAATAAAAGAACTGCGAAATAAATCAGACATTCCAATCGAAGTGGACGGAGGAATTAATGATAAAACTATAAAACCCGCATTTGATGCGGGAGCAACGCGATTTGTAGCGACAAGCTATGTCCTAAACGCAGAAAATCCTTATGAAAACTTTATAAAATTAAACCGGCTTTTAGGAAAAAACGGCTCTTAAAAAGGGAACCACGTTAATTAAGACCTGAAGGAAAAGTGAAGCAAAAACAGCAAGAATAAGAAATTTATTTAGAGGTCTTATCCCTCCTCTTATCAAAAAGACAATTATCATTTCTCCAAAAACAAGTGCGTTAAAAAGAATCATTCTTGAAGTTGAATGGTCAAATTTTGAAAGTGCAAATATATATAGAATTATTAAAAACAATAAGAAGGGTATTATAATTTGAAAAACCCGAATAACTCTTTGTTTATTCAGTATTTGTTCTTTAATATCTCTTGGTTTATTAAATAGAAGATTTTTTCTTTTCGTATCTATTGCAAGAACCATAGCAGGAAGCCCGTCACCTACTAAATTCACCCAAAGGATTTGGGTGGGCGTAAGGGGGATTGGAAGCCCAATCATTATTCCCACAAAAACAATAAGAAATTCCGTAAAATTTGAAGAAATAAGAAAAACTACAACTTTAATAAGGTTGTCATAAATTCCTCTTCCTTCTTCGACCGCATGAACAATTGTATAAAGGTTATCGTCCGTAATCACAACATCCGCCGCTTCTTTTGCAACATCGGTGCCTGTTTCGCCCATTGCAACACCGATATGTGCTTCCGACAACGCAAGCGCATCATTTACTCCATCTCCGGTAACGGCAACCACTTCACCGCTTCTTTTATAAATCCTTAAAAGACGGAGCTTGTCTTCGGGAAGCATTCTTGCAAAAACCCTAACTCTTGGAAGAATTTTTAAAAATTCCTCGTCTGTCATCTTTGATATTTCATCAGATGTAACCACCAACTCACCTTCTGAGATTAAGCCGATTTCTTCAGAAATTTTCTTTGCGGTTAGCGGATTATCTCCTGTCACCATTACAACTCTTATTCCTGCTGTCCGCGCCTTTTCAATTGCTTCTTTCGCTTCATTTCTTGGAGGATCATAAATCCCAAGTATTCCAAGGAGGGAGAATTCGGAACTGTCTTTCTTTTGAGCAAAACCGATGACCCGTAGTCCTTCTTCTGCAAATCTATTAATTTCTTTTTCAAGCTCTTCTTTTTCTTTTTTGTTCGTGATAATTTTTAAAATACTCTCAGGGGCACCTCTCACAAAAACGTGTTTTTGGTTTTTTGCTTCCCACGTAACTTCGATCGTTTTAGTTTCGGGATTAAAAGGTTTTTCATTAATTATTCTTCCTTCATTCCTATATTCTTCGATGTCATTAACTTGATTTTTGGCAAACACAAGAAGAGCTCCGTCTGTTTTATCACCAACAATTTCAAGCTCTCCATTGTCTTCTTTTAATATAAGAGATGCTGTATTTCCAAGAACGCACCCTCTTAAAAAAAGAGGTAGCTTTTCGTCGTATATCCAGTGCCTCTTAACTTTCATTTTATTTTGGGTAATTGTGCCTGTTTTGTCCGATAAAATAACGGTTGTCGCACCCAAAGTTTCAATTGCTGCCATTTTTCTAACTATTGCCTTTCTCCTTGCCATTCTGTGAGCCCCAACTGCAAGAGCTATTGTGACAACAAGAGGAAGACCTTCGGGAATTAGCGCAACAGAAAGGCTTATTACGGTTAGAATAATTTCTTTGATCTCTCTTCCCTGAATTATTCCGACAACAAGAAGAATCAACGCAAAACTAACTGCAAGAAGTGTTATTTTCTTTCCTAAATTTGAGAGGTTTTCCGACAAAGGAATTTTGGGTTTTTTTATTTTTTCAAGTTCTTCGGCAATTTTTCCAATTTTACTAGAAATTCCTGTTTCTTCAACCTTAAAATAACCTCTTCCTCTTACAACAAAAGTTCCTGAATAAAGAGAGCTGTTTTTCATTTTCTCCGATGGGAGGGATTCTCCTGTTAAGACTGCTTCGTCGACTTCAAGCATTACGTTACTCAGCAGTTTTCCGTCAGCAGGAATTCTATCTCCTTCCCTCAAAACAATAATATCTCCGGGAACAATTTCATGTGCCCAAATTTCAACTTCTTTTGCGTCCCTGATAGCTATGGCTTTGGGCAAAAGAAATTCCTGAAGCTTTTCAATAGTTTTTTCTGCCCTGAATTCCTGAAAAAAACCAAAAAGCCCGTTTACTAAAAGAACAAGAAGTATAAAAAATCCGTCTATTAACTCGCCTGATGCAAATGAAAAAAGCGAAGCAAAAACCAGAACTAAGGTTATTATGTTTTTGTATTGCGAAAAAAGAAGCTGAAGAAATGATGTTTTTCTAGAATACTTAATTGAGTTTTCACCATACTTTTCTAATAATTCTTTTGCTTCTTTTTCTGTTAAGCCTGATAGATTATTTTTTTCATTCATCATATCGTAGTTTTTACTCTGTATTGAAGCGCTTCCAAAACGTGCTCGCGTTCTACGGTCTTTGAACCTTCTAAGTCCGCGATTGTTTGGGCGACTTTTATTGTTTTGTGATACGATCTTGCAGAAAGAGAAAGGCGCGCGACGGCTTGTTTTAAAATTTCTTTTGCAGCATCTGTAATATTTACCATTTCTTTTATGTCTTTTGCTCCCATATCAGCATTTGCCACGGCCTTTTTTCCAATAAGCCTTTTGTATTGGGCAAGGCGCGCTTTATCAATTCTTTTTCTAACAGTTTTGGAATCTTCCGCGTCTTTTCCATCAGTTGTAATTTTTGAAATTTCAACAGAAGGCACTTCAACATGAATATCAATCCTGTCCAAAATAGGGCCAGATAGGCGCTTTTGGTATCGGAGAATCTGGGAAGGAATGCAAGAACAAGTCTTATTTTTTTCGCCGAAAAATCCGCAAGGACACGGATTGGCTGCTGCAACCAGCATAAATCTGCTTGGAAAAGTCACCCGCTCGCGCGCGCGGGACACGACAACAAATCCGTCTTCAATTGGCTGACGCAAAGCTTCAAGAACTTGTCTGGGAAATTCGGGAAATTCGTCCAAAAAAAGAACACCTCTGTGCGCAAGAGAAATCTCACCGGGGCGAGGAAGAGCAGACCCACCTATTAATCCTATGTGGGACGTTGTGTGGTGAGGGCTTCTAAAAGGGCGTTTTTTTATAAGAGGTTTTTTTCCTAAAAGGCCTGAAATTGAATAAATTTTTGTTACCTCAAGCGCCTCCTCAAAAGTAAGAGGAGGTAAAATTGAAGGAATGGTTTTGGCAAGTAAGGTTTTTCCGGCGCCCGGCGGACCTTTAAATAAAATGTTGTGGCCTCCGGCAACAGCAACTTCAAGCGCGCGTTTTACAAATTCCTGCCCCCTAACGTCTTTCATGTCAAATTCATATTCCTCGTCTTCTTCAAGCTCTTCATAATTAATATGTGGAAGTTTTTCCATTTGCTTTTGTCCTGCAATGTGCAAAAAAACGTCTTTCAAGCTTTTTGCGGCAAATACGCTAACGCCCTCAACAATTTGCGCTTCCATGGAATTTTCTTCGGGGACAAAAACGTTTTCAATGCCTTTTTCTTTTGCAAGCAAAACCATAGGAAGAACACCTTTTGTATGACGAAGAGATCCGTCAAGAGAAAGTTCTCCTAAAAAAAGTGCGGTGTTTGTAACCGCCGGAAGTTGTCCGCTTGCAACAAGAATTGAAACTGCAATCGGAAGGTCAAAAGAAGGACCTTCTTTTGGAAGATCTCCCGGCGCAAGATTTACCGTAATTCTTTTTGCAGGAATGTCTGCGCCTATATTTTTAAGAGCTGATCTGACACGCTCTTTTGATTCCTCGACCGCTTTGTCAGGAAGCCCGACAACCGTAAATGCCGGAAGACCATTTAGAATATCTGTTTCTACTTCAACCTGTATTCCTTCAAGCCCCACAACCGCGCAAGATAAAACTTTTGCAAACATTATTCTAGTATTAAGTATTATGTAGAAAGTATCAAGTATTCAGGTTTTGTGGGGTGATGTATAATACTTCAAGAATCAAACTATTACCTATTAACTAATACCTATTACCTAACTTATGGATGATGTTGAAAAAGTCAAACAAAAACTTGATATTGTTGATGTTATCGGGGAATTTATTCCTCTAAAAAAGGGCGGACGAAATTTCAAGGCAGTTTGTCCTTTCCATTCTGAAAAATCCCCTTCTTTCACTGTTTCACCGGAGCGCCAAATTTGGCATTGTTTTGGATGCGCAAAGGGCGGGGATATTTTTACTTTTGTTCAAGAATATGAACACCTTGAGTTTGGGCAGACACTAAAACTTCTTGCCCAAAAAGCAGGAATAGAACTTACCCAAAGCGCATTCAGAACAGAACGCGAAAATGTAAAAGAAACTATTTACTCGGCAAATAATCTTGCCGCCCAATTTTATAACTTTTTACTCACAAAACACCCTGTCGGAAAAAAAGCTCTTTTATATCTTACGCAAGAGAGAAAAATTCCCCTTGCCCTTATAAATACTTTTATGATTGGGTACGCGCCTTCAAAAAGTTCGCTTTCAGAATATTTGGTAAAAAAGAAAAAATACAAAGAAGAAGATATTGAAAAGGCAGGACTTGCTTTCAGAAGAGGCGGGAGGCTTATTGATTTTTTTTACGAGAGGATTATTTTTCCAATCCAAGATGCCCGCTCAAATATAATTGCGTTTTCAGGACGAGTACTTGACGCCGCCCTCCCAAAATACGTTAATACCCGCGAAACACTTGTTTACATAAAAGGCGACACTGTGTTTGGTCTTCCACAAGCGCGTGATGCAATAAAAAAAGAGGGGAAAGTTATTGTTGTTGAAGGAGAGTTTGATGTAATTACCGCACACAAAGAGGGAATTTCAAATATCGTTGCGGTCAAAGGAACATCCCTTACCGAAAACCAAATAAAACTTTTAAAAAGATTTACGCAAAAGCTCGTATTTTGTTTTGACACCGACCCGGCCGGAACAGAAGCGCAAAGAAGGTCAATTGAATTAATTGAAAAAGAAGGTGTTGGGGCAACGGTTGTTGTTCCGCCTGAAGGAAAAGACCCGGATGAAATTTTGCGGGAAAATCCTATTGCTTTTAAAAAGGCGGTTAAGAATGACACTAACATTTATGATTTTATTATTGACTCGGCATTTGGGCAATTCGATTCAAAAAGCGCGGAGGGAAAGAAAAAAATTCTTGAAAAAACACTTCCTTTTTTGTGGGGCATAGAAAATGAGGTGTTAAAAGAGCATTATCTTAAAAAGCTTGCAGGAGTACTTGACGCTTCCCTTGACGCAATTTTAAGAGAAGTTGAAAAGATCAAAAAACCGCAAGAAAAAGAGGATGCAGACGAAACCGCAAAAAAATTACCCCGGCAGGAAGTACTGGAAGGATACCTTATTTCAATTATTCTTCAATCAAAAAATCCACGAGATTTGATAAAAAAAGCAGAAATCGCGCTTTTGGACATTCCTCTTACAACCCTTTCTTATTCACAATTATTTTCCCATCTTGTTTCCTGTTCTGATTCCTCAAGCGAATTTTCCATTGAAGCTTTTACAAAAACTCTTCCTGCAGAACTTGTTCCTGCAAGTGATACATGTTTTCTTGCGCCTATTCCGTCATTTTCAGAAGATGCAGGAATAAGCATAGAGTTTGATAAAACGCTTTCTGAGGTACGAAGTCTTGCTATTAAGTCGCGTCTGAAAAACCTTACAGAGGAAGTAAAAAACGAGGAAAAAAACGGTCAGGAGGAAAACGTATCACGCCTTCGGGAGGAATTTAAGTCGCTTGCTGAAAAATTATCTTCGTCATAAATATTAGCAATTATTATATAGGCTTGCCAGCAAGCCTCAAATACGGTACAATATACAAGTATGAAGGCCGGCGCAAACGCAAACCTCAAAACACACAGGGTTGAAGAACTACTCTCAATTGCAAAAAAAAGGGGATATATTTCCCAAGAAGAAATCCTCAACACTTTCTTAAAACCCGAAGAACATATAGCAGAACTTGATTTTCTTTACGCACAGCTTCTTAAAAAAAACATAGATATTTTCGAAACAGTTGAAGAAGAAAAAGACTCCCAAAAATCAATTGAGGATCTTGAAAAAGAACTTGAGGCGTTAAATATTATTCAGGGTGGAGCAGTAACTGACCCTGTTCGCATGTATTTAAAGGAGATTGGACGAATCCCTCTTTTAACTTTTGAAGAAGAAGTAAACCTTGCAAAAGCAATAGAAAAAGGAGATCTTGCGGCACGAAAAAAACTTGTTGAATCAAATCTCCGTCTTGTTGTCTCAATTGCAAAAAAATATGTCGGGAGAGGAATGACTTTGCTTGATTTAATTCAGGAAGGAAACCAGGGCTTGATCCGCGCAGTTGAGAAGTATGACTGGAAAAAAGGGTTTAAATTTTCAACTTATGCAACTTGGTGGATAAGACAAGCCATAACACGCGCAATCGCAGACCAAGCAAGAACAATTAGAATTCCCGTACATATGGTTGAGAATATTAACCGCTTTATGAGAGTTCAAAGAAAGCTTATGCAAGAACTTGGACGCCAACCAACACCTGAAGAAATTGCGGAAATTTTAGAAATTGACCCTGATAAAGCGCGGGAAATTATAAAAATTTCACAACAGCCTGCAAGCCTTGATACGCCCGTTGGAGATGAAGAGGATAGTTATCTTGGGGATTTTGTTTATGACATTACGGCGCCAACTCTTTTTGATACCGCGTCCCGCGGACTTCTCAAAGAACAGCTGGGACAAGTACTTGGAACTTTATCTGATAGAGAAAGAAGAGTGCTTGAAGAAAGATTTGGATTAAGAGATGGAAAACCAAAGACTCTTGAAGAGGTTGGAAGAATGTTCGCAGTTACCCGTGAGCGAATAAGGCAAATCGAAGCAAAGGCTCTAAGAAAACTCCGCCACCCATCTCGCGGGAATAAGCTGAGGGATTATCTTGAATAGAAAAATCGCTGTTGTTTAATCCTTCTAAGTGCTATAATTCTTTCCTATCTTTATATGTCAAAAGAAATTGTAACTGTCGGTGGGGGAAACGGGTCCCCGGTTATTAACGAAGCACTTCTGCTAACACAAAAAGTTGACAAAATTAATGCTGTAGCGGCGGTATTTGATTCCGGAGGAGCAACGGGCAGACGAAGACTTGATTCTTTCGGAAGAGAAATTGCCTATAGCGATGCGATGCGCAATTTATTTTCTCTTGTTTCGCCTGATAAGAGAGCTGCAAAAAATTACCAAGCCCTTTTGGAGCTATTCAATCATCGTGACTCACGAGATAGAGTTTTGGGACAAGATATTTTTAGCAGGTTTTTTGATCCGATTAAAGGCTTTTCTCAAATTGAAGAAATAATTGAAAATCTTGGAATAGATCTTCAGGGACATGTTTTTCCCTCCTCGACAAAACCAACCAACATCGCCTTTACTACGACGTCAGGAAGAAATTTTTTAGGAGAACATTTACTGGATGAGCACAGGATGTCAGAGGACATTGTAATTAATATGTATCTTGATCCGTCAGTTGACGCTTATACTCCTGCTGCTGACGCAATCGCAAACGCTCAAGTTACTATTCTCTCCTGTGGAAGTCTTCATGGATCCGTGCTTTCTAATTTTTTACCCAACGGCATGAAAGAAGCGCTTGCGCGGTCAAAAACAAAACTTTTTTTGGTTACAAATCTTGTTAGTGCAAGAAATGAAACCCACAATTTAACTCCAGTACAATTTGCTGAGATTGTTGAAAAATATTCCGGAAAAAAACCTGACGGATTAATTGTTCCGGAAATAAGCAGGGAAAGTTTTGAGTCAAAGTATCCTGATGTATCCGCATTGTACAACCAAGAACATTCTCATTTTTTAGGCTGGAATTCACAAGAATTATACAAAGCACAAGATAAGGGAATTAGAATCATTACACATCGCGCTACAAAAGTTGTTGAGGCAGAAAACGGATATAAAATAGTAAGGCATGATCCTCAAAAGCTATCAGATGCTTTGGGAACGATTTTGACAGCTTAAATTTTCAGCCCCATCTTGTAAACTTGCCTCAAAAAAGTTAAAATATCTCACTAGTTCTGAATTCCAAATTGGGAATAGCGTTTGTAAGAAAACATATTATTGAGGGCTAAACTCCGCGGTAGCTCAGTGGTAGAGCGTTCGCCTGTTAAGCGACTGGTCGTAGGTTCGAATCCTACCCGCGGAGCTTAGTCTTTAAAGCGCAAACTTTAGGGGAGTTTATCCGCCTACTGGCGGAAATCCTCACGGGGGAGCCAAGCTTGACGAGAAGCATAAAGACGGATAGTGTCAAATGGTTTTAGCTCGTCATATCGCACTAAACTGCCATCAACCCGTAAGTTCTGAAGTGTAAACTTCAAAAGTTGCCTTTTTTCAATCGGTTCAGAACATTCAAATAATTCTGACGCTCTTTTAGCAAGGTTTAGTAAGTATTCTGAGCTTATATAGTATTCCTCATCGGCAATCTGAAGCTTTCCCATCTTCTTTTGTAAGCCATCTTGCTTTGACCTTCGCGCTTCCTTTAGTTGTAGGGTGGAAAAAAATAAAACAGTAGCTCATTTGGTATAATCACAATATGAAGCAAAAACTTTATCTAATTATTCCAGCTGTCGTTGTCACGTTTTTGACATTTTTATTTAGGAGAAGTAGTTGCGTAGATCCTATGTGGTGCGAACATTATTCTGGATTTCCTATATGGTTTACAACCTCGGATTATAGTATTTCTCCGTTAGAGCCAATCGTAATAATAATTTTAGATTTAATCATTTGGTACGGAATATTTTATTTAATAATGCTAATCTTCAAAAAAATCAAAAAATAACAATTAAAATCTTAGTTACTGGTGGGGCTGGTCTCTTATCTCTGCGAAGTAGAGGCAAAACTAATAATCTAGATTTTCTTCATTACTTAAAATGTATCACATTTTCATAATAGACTCTGGTATTCCTTTCACGAGAGGAATATAATAAGCTTATGGCAAAAAGAGCTACGGGAGTTGGAAAAAAACAGAGAACTCATTCACATAAGACCAAAAAACGTCTTGCGATAAAACACGCAATGCTTGCCGCAAAAAAAGCAAAAAAACACCGCAAATAAAACTATTCCTCGTGTTTAACTCGCAAACATAATAATATATCGACACACTCTATCGTAATTCGATAATTTTCCTATAAAATGTTATAGTATAAATAGTGAAAGGAGGTGGATTTACATGAACGGAACAATTAAGACAAAAACAGATAGAGGATTTGGATTTATTTCTCGTGACGGAGAAACAAAAGATCTTTTCTTTCACTCTACAGATTTGGTCGGCGTGACTTTTGATGAGCTTCAGGTTGGAGCAGCAGTTACATTTGACGTTGTGGATGGAGAAAAAGGCCCAAGCGCAAAAAATGTAAAACTTGCCTAACAACATTATTACGGCAATAAAAATTTTTTAACAAGTATGGAGGGTAAAATAAAAGGTGCTCCCTTTGCCCACCGTAGAATCAACCCAAATCTTTCCTTTATGGCTTTTAATTATTTCCTCTGAGATATAAAGCCCAAGCCCAAAACCCTTCTCTGAATGGGTTATTAGCTGATAAAATCTTTTGAATATAGATTTCCTTTTTTCTTTTGGGATTCTTTCCCCTTCGTCCCTAAAATAAACTTCAACTATTTTTTTCTTTGTGATATCCCGTGTTATTGTTGAAAACCCAAAAGCTTACCGCGCTTTGTTTTAATAGAGGAAATTGTAAAGGAAACATCTATTAATTTCCCGTTCTTATGAATCCTTTCTGTTTCATTTGTGTTTTACGGGGGAACTATATCACTTTTTCTGAATTTACTCAAACCGCGCCAATATTTGATTGTTTTGGGGATTTAATTTTTATTTTAAACTCAATAAAAACTTATTGTTTTTCACTCTAAGCAAATAATTTAATAATAAAGAAAGCTTAATTGTTGCCACACATACAACCTTATCCGCCCCTCCGTAATAAATAAAAAGCGTATCATCTTTTACTACCGCACCGCACGGAAACACAACGTTTTTAACAATACCTTCCCGCTCAAACGGTAATTCCGGCTCAAGAATCGGCCATGGAGCTCTTGAAATAACATTGCTCGGATCTTCTAAATCAAGAAGCATTGCTCCTACACGATATTCGTGGCTTATCTTGCTAACTCCGTGGTAAAGAAGTATCCAGCCTTCCGCTGTTTTCAAAGGAGGAGTACAAAGGCCTATTTTTTCACTGTCCCATGAATCTCCGCGTGGCGGAATATACGAAATACTTCTGAGCCAATTTTTCCCTGTAAAATTTAGGTTTTCAACATAATCCAGCACTATTGAATTTTGTATTCTATGAATAATTACATATTTCCCTTTTATTTTTTCGGGGAAAATAGCGGCGTCTTTATCGTCAATTCCGGGTGGAGATATAAGAATAGGATCTACCCAATTAAAATTAGTGTTGAGAAAATCCGTAACAGCAATTGATGTTAATGCTACACGGGGAGGATTGACTCCGTCATAGGCCGTATAACACATATAAAGCCTGTCTTCTATTTGCGTAATTCGCGGATCTTCACACCCTGAATTTCCACCGGGATTTTTTTTAATTTCAAATTCTGCTCGCGGAACATAGATTGGCATTTCGCGCCGCCCAACTACCGAAACTCCATCCAAGCTTCTAGCATATCCAAAAACAGAGGTGTTGTCTGAAGATACAGCTCGATATACCAAATAAATCGTATCTTTATTGTAGAAAGCTGCCGGATTTAATACCGCTTTAGATTCCCATTCATGAGATTGAAGAGGCAAAAAAAGCGGAGTGTCTAAAGGTTTTTGTGCTTTCACTGCAACAGAAGAATCTGTCCGCATTTCTTTTAAAAGTTCTTTTAACGAAAATGTTGCAAGACAACAAACCGAATCTGAAGCTCCGTAATAGAGTGAAACGGTATCATTTTCTAATGTTGCCCCTGAAGGAAAAACAATATTTGGAACGTTACCTTTTACCTCATATTCCTTTTCAGGAATCATGATCGGAAAATCAATCCTTTCAAGAATTTTTTGCGGATTATCATAATCAAGCAATACCGCCTCTATTCCAAATATCTTATGTTGAGAATTATTATAATGTTGAATATGAGCATATATAAAAAGCCATCCATATTGCGTAAGAAGAGGAGTCGCGCCAACCTCTAATTGATCGGAATTCATACGCCGTAAATGAATTATGTGATCCGCCAGATTTTGATACCATCTATTCCAATATGATTGAGACCATATATCCTCTTTTTTGTCAAAAAGAGCAAGGCATATACGGGCGGGCGGAATATCAGTATTAACCGTAATAAGAGCCGCGTACTTTCCGTTTATTTTTTCAGGGAAAAGAGTCATTGCCTTCGAGTTAAATGGTGTCACTAAATGTTTTTCAACAGGTTTGGTAAAATCAGAAAATACCGCTAATCCGATTTTAATTGCCGCAGGATAAAACGGATAATCGGATAATGCCGTATAAAAAACAAAATATTCTCCATCTATTTTTGTGATTCGCGGATCTTCGCATCCGAATTTTTCCCAATCCATTTCCGGTTTTATAAATTGCTTTCGGTTGTCAAAAATCACACCGTCTGCGCTTTTGGCATATCCAATTGTTGAAAGCTGTAATTGCCTACCTTCATAATTTTGCGTGTCGGAGAGAGCTCTATAAACCATATGGTATAAGTCTTCTTTTATAACGCTTCCATTAAATACTGCTTGTGACTCCCAGGGGCTTTTTGAATCAGGTTTTAGAATTGGGTTATGACTATCTCTTTTAATATTAATCATTGTTAAAGTATTTTTTCCACAATAGGCTTTGTAAGCCTTGCTACTTCTGAGTATCGAAGTTCAGTCAAAAAGTCTTCAAGCTTTGCAGTTGCAACACACACATATGAATCCGCTCCACCATAATATACATAGAGCGTATCATCAATAATAACCGCGCCACAAGGATAAATAACGCCGGATTTAAAACCGTCGTTTTCATAAGTCTCTTCTGGTTCTAGAATAGGAGATTGACTGCGATAAAGAACTTTTGTCGGATCTAAAAGGTCTAATAACATTGCTCCGATTTTGTATCTCCCTGGATCTTGCTCTCCAACCGACTGATAAATAAGCAACCAGCCATATTTTGTTTTAAGAGGAGGGGCGCCGGCGCCGATTTTACGACTGTCCCATTTGTCGGGCCTAGGAGAGATTTTATATTCACCTTTGAGCCAAAACGTTCCGTCAAAATTTAGGTTGTCAACAAAATCTATTAAAATATCGGGATAAATTCTATGCATAATTACATATTTTCCGTTTATTTTTTCAGGAAAAATAACGGCACTCTTATCTACAATGCCCGGAGGAGAAATTAAAACCGGCCGCTCCCATAACCATCGCCTGTTTAAAAAATCGTAAGCTGAGATTGAGGTAAGCGCAATTCTTGGAGGATTTATTCCATCAAACGCAACGTATGTCAAATAATACCGGTTATCAATACGTGTAATTCGGGGATCTTCACATCCCCCATATCCACCTCCAGAAACATACTGGGCGGAAACCTGAAATACTTTTGTGGTGTTAATGTTCTCAAATGACTGCGAAGGAATATAAACAGGCTGCTCCAAACGCTCATCTATATGAATTCCGTCCCGGCTCATTGCATATCCAAGCGCCGAAACATAATCATAACCTTGCGCCCTATATAAAATATGTACTTTATCGCCGTCATATGTTGCGGCAGGATTAAATGTATTGAAGGACTCCCATACATTTTTACTGTTTGGAGAAATTAACGGATTATTGCCTACGCGTTTAAGCCTCAAAGAAATATCTTTTGATGTATGACCGTCAGAAACTTTATACACCGCGTAAGCTGCTGCATATATTCCTTCGTTTTCCACCTGCCAATAAGAGATAATGCTTCCATTATGTAAGATTGAGCCAACAAGGAGTACTTCTTTTCCTTTCCATTCTTGCGGCTGACTCCAGATAGGCTCTGCGCTTTGCCAAAGAAGACGAGTAGGGTCATCGTTATCAAATAATGCCATCCCCGTAAAGGCTGTTTCTTTAACTTTTGAATTATATATAAGTAAAATTCCTTTCTCGGAATTTAATACACGCTCTACAATAAGTTCTCCGGAATCAAAAAAATTATCTCTTGGGGTCAATAGTTTTTTTTCTTCTTTTTCCCAATGAATCAAATCCTTTGAAAAGTAAGCAAAAATTGATACATTTGAAGAATACAGAACGCTTTTTCTTTTATATTCATAGCTTGGCACAATAATCCCTTTCTGATTAAGAGAAATCATGTTTCCTTCATACGACCAGGAAAATAAGTCTTTGGACCAAGCTTTTTCAATAACCGATTTTTTATTTTCTTTTCGAACATACATCAGCAAAAAATGCCCTGCATGTTCCAAAATGCTAAAGTCGGAACATAATGTAATATCTTCTTTTGTTACTTCGCCTTTTTCTATGCAACAATCATGTTCTTCAAGCTCGAAAGAAAAGCCATCTACACTAGTTGCAACGTGAAATTGAAAATGTGAATCGGAAGACAACTGAAAAAACAGATAGATTTTTTTATTACAAGAAAAAGCACCTAAAGATCTAGTTTTCTTTTTATTGCCGGCAATTATTCTTATTTTCTGAAATGTTTTTCTTCTCATTAAAAAGTGTTACATTTTAGTAACTTATTATAGGCGCTACTATAAGTGTAGGAATTTTTATAAGCAAAATCAAGGCTCTATAGTTATGTTTGGCATTTAATTTATGAAAAATAAATTATCGATTTATACAATCACACTCTAGGCCTTAAGGGCTTTAATCATGATTAAATTAATGACGAATTTTTCGCAGGCTGTTTGCGCAAGGAGCTGAAACAACTTCGGTTTTTGGACAACATATCAAAAAGGCTCATAAAACAAATGGGGGGGAGAAAAAAATAACAATTATGGCAAGAAGTCTAGGAGGGGAATAATCAGGTTAATAAAAAAATATAAACGATTAGGCGATTTGTTCCCAGGAAAATTCTTCTCTTCCAAAATGTCCGTATGCTGAAGCTTGTAAATAAACCGGTTTTCTCAAATTCAAACCTTCAATAATTCCTTCAACAGAAGTGTCCAAAATTTTTGACATAAAACTTTCTATTACCCGCAGACTTTTTTTCTGGGTTCCAAATGTTTCAACTTCCTGCATAACCGGTTTTTTTGCTCCTATAAAATATGCAAGTCTTACTTCGGCTTTGTCAGCCAAGCCGGCGGCAACAATATTTTTTGCAATAAATCTTGCCGCGTATGCCCCGGAACGGTCAACTTTTGTCGCGTCTTTTCCGGAAAAAGCGCCACCCCCGACCTTTGCAAATCCTCCGTATGTATCAACTATTATTTTCCGTCCCGTGAGCCCTGTATCTGACGCCGGTCCGGGCATATGCCAAACACCTGTTCCATTAACTACCACGTCCTTTTCTGAAATTTTAAATCCGAATTCAGAAAGAACTTTTTTAACTACTTCGCGATAAAGCCCTTTTTTCACTTCACCGATTTTTACTTTTTCTTCATGTGGAACAGCTAGAACAATTTGTGCAATTTTATACGGTTTGCCGTTTTTATATTCCACCGTTGCTTGTGTTTTACCATCAGGCCTAAGATATGAAAGAATGTTTTTTTCTCGTACCATGTCTATTTTTCGGGCAAGAGCGTGGGCAATAGAAATAGGAAGAGGCATAAGGCTTTCGGTTTCCCGACAAGCAAATCCAAACATCATTCCCTGATCTCCCGCCCCTTTTACTTTTACACCTTTTGCGATTTCAGGCGATTGTTTGTGCACTAAAACCTGAATAGTAGACTTGTCTGAAAAATTAAACAGGGGATTTGTATATCCTAAATCTTTTATTCTCTTTCGTGCTATTTTTTTAAAATCTATTTTAGCGTGTGATGAAATTTCTCCCGCGATTACTAATTTATTAAAGGTTGCCATTGTCTCAACGGCCACACGGCCAAACCTGTCCTGTTTTAAAACCTCATCAAGAATAGCGTCGCTTACCGAGTCGCATATTTTGTCAGGGTGACCCGCACAAACTGATTCTGAAGTAAAAGTATGATTTTTTGCCATTAAAAACTCCCATCCGGGAGCCATAACTTTATCCGCATTTCTGCAGATCACATCTTCCTTCCCGGAGCTGGCACCGTAGTTTTCGGTTGCCGGTCCCGCTAAAAGCGGGGCGCTCTTGATGCAAAAGATAGATTAACTTATTTATAAATTAATGTCAAGAGCAAGGATGTTTTGGGATTATTTGGTTTTAAGGCCGTAAACTTCTTTGCGCTTTTGAAATCAAAAATCTTTAAATCTGATAAAATGATAAGATACGCTTTGATATGATTAAAAAAACGCTCCTCCGTTATAGGTTTGAAATACTTATTCTCCTTTTTGCTTTTTTTTTGTTCTTTTTTCTGCGCCTATATCATTTAAAACTTCTTCCAATTTTTGTCGACGAAGCAATTTATTCACGCTGGGCGCAGTTTGGAAAATATAACCCTTCTCTTAGGCTGATGTCTCTGGAGGACGGCAAACAACCTCTTTATGTTTGGCTTGTTAGTCTTTTAATGCAATACGTTTATAATCCTCCTATTGCCGGAAGGCTTGTTTCTGTTGCAGCGGGTTTTGGAACAATGGTCGGACTATTTTTGTTAAGCTTTGAGTTGTTCAAAAATAGGTGGATAAGTATTATTTCTGTTTTGCTATATGTGTTGTATCCGGCGGCTCTTCTTTTAAACAGGATGGCGATTTACGAAAGCCTTGTTGGAATGTTTTGTGTTTTTATTTTGTATCTGGCGATTCTTCTTGTGAAAAAAGCCAATTTTGCAACTTCTTTTTTGCTCGGGCTTTTATTAGGCGCAGGAATTCTTACAAAATCAAGCGGATTTATTACCATTTATATGTTGCCGACTACGCTGATATTGTCGACTTTAAAAGAAAAACGCACAAAACAACTTATTAAATGGGTTTTTTTTACAGCTGTGGCTGTCGGACTCTCTTTATTGTATTATTCTGTTCTGCTTCTTTCCGACAACTACCACATGATTTCTGAAAAAGATTCTGTTTTTACCTATCGTCTTTATGAGCTTATTCCATATCATGCTTTTCAGACTTGGACACCAAATATTTTAAAACTTCTTTATTGGACAACCATCTATCTTACCTATCCTTTGGCTCTTGTTGTTTTTTTCTCTTTTATAGGAAAGGGCCAAAGGAAAGAAAAACTTCTTTTGCTTTTTTGGTTTATTATTCCGGTTGTTGGAATTGGCTTGTTTGGCCGGCTTCTCACTGCGCGCTACATATTCCCGCTGTCTATTTTTTTATTGCCTCTTGCCGCCGTAGGGTTTTGGGAATTATATTATTTTTTAAAAAGTAAATTAAAATACTTTTTTATTATTATTGCTTGTGCTTCTTTTTTAATTTTTAGCGATTATAAAATTTTAGCCGATATGCCCCGTGCTCCAATCCCCAAAGAAGACATAGAACAATATTCTAATGGTTTTTCCATGGGTGAAGGACTTCGTGAAATAGTTGCCTATTTAAAAGAGCAGGCAATAAAAGAACAAATAATTATAGCGTCTGAAGGAACCTATGGTGGTCTTCCCGCAACAGTTATTGAAATTTATTTTGTAAATAACGCAAATGTCAAACAACACTCTTTTGACATTCTGCCAAAACAATTACCCGACTACTTATTGGAGAAAAACCAGACAAAACCAGTCTATATTATCTTTAATCAAACACAGGATGTTGGAGATTGGCCCGTAGAACCGGTCTTAAGATTTAAACGCGGAGCAAGCGATAATTATTTAAGTTTGTATAGGGTTAAAAAAACAGCACTTCCCAACTGATATAATTGTCTTATGGTGTCTTCTAGTATTGTTTGGACAAATCATGCTCTTTTACGATTGCGCGCAAGAAAGCTTTCCCGGCAAATCGTTGAAGAAGCTGTTCTTGCGCCCGACAAAACACTGGTTAATAAAAAAGGGTCAACTGAATACCACAAGATTGTAAAAAATCAAACAATTGTAGCAGTAGTTAAAAAAAACGAAAAAGGAGAGGGTGTTGTTGTTTCCGCATGGTGCAATCCTCCGAATCCAGGGACGCGCGATTTCAGACAAAAAAAAAGGTATTACCAAATGCAAAATGCATCTTTTGCAAAAAAACTTTGGTTAACATTTCTAGACCAAATAGGACTTTAGGAACGCTATTTGCTTTGTGTTTTATCAAAAAATTCTTGTAAAGTAGCAGCGCTTTTTTGCAAAAATCTTATTTCCCGCGCGCGAAAAACACTAGGATTAGACACATAAAAAAGGGTGGCAAGAAAAACTACACAAAAAAGGAGAGGAACAAAAGTAAATCTTCCAATAAGTGAATGCTCGTCTCTAATTGTGGGAAAAGTTAAAAACTTATCCTTTTTAAAAACTACCCTGGCAAACCAGCTTGGAGCATATGTTAAAACCCCAACAATAAGACCGCTTCTAAATCTTCTTCCGGATGAAAAAACAAGAAAATTTGGGTCCAAAATAACTTTTCCGACTTTTTTAATACGCTGGGAGAGGTCTACGTCTTCACCCAGGGTCAGCGCAGTATTAAATCCGCCAATTGCCAAAAAGGAGGATTTTCTTACTGAAAGGTTTGACCCTAAAAGATTCCATCCTCCTGATAAAAATTTATCTACCACCCAAAAAAGGGTTGAAAGATAGCGTGAGCCGGCGCGGGCCGTAACGGGGCCTGAATAAAGCCTATTAATTCCTCCGAAGGCCGCGACATTTTCGTCTTTAAAATGGGGTATAATTTTTTCAATCCAATCCTGCGGAACAACAGTGTCCGCATCTGTTGTTAATATAATTTCTCCTTTTGCCGCCATAAAACCAGTCTGTCTGGCGTTTGCAACCCCCTTTTTTTCTTCTCTTATAACTCTTGCCCCATATTGCGCAGCGACCAGCCCCGTGTTGTCGGTTGATGCGTTATCAACAACAATTAGTTCAAAATCTTTGCGTGTCTGGTTTACAAGACTTTTTATGGTTCTTACTATAAATTCCTCTTCATTATATGCGGGGACAACAACCGATATTTTTGGGGCTTGGGGGTTTCTGTGCTCAAGGCTTTGATGTCCAAAGAAAAACTGGGGCCTGTTTTTTTTGATATATTTTACAAAAAGAGCAGGCAATGCTCCCGCCAAAACAATTACCAACATGTTTCCTCTGGCCCAATAATCTACTATCGTAGCTGCTCCTCCCGTTGCCAATACCCAAAGTTCGTCAAAAATAAGGGCTATTCCTACGCCAAATAAAAGAAGGGCAAAAAGAGGCAATTCCTTTTTTTTAAAAGACGTAACAAGAGATAAAGCAACAAGAACAAAACCAATTGTGGCATGCGTAAAAAAATTATTAAAAAGTCCTATAAGGGGGTAGGGGCCTTTTGGCGCATACAATAAAAATGTTGCAATTCTAACAATAAATATCGTAACCCAAAAAGAAAGCAACACAACATATAGTTGCTCTCGGGCGGTATTTGTATTCATAAGTTTTTGTATGCTTTTTCTGCTTCTTTCTGTTAGAACGTCTTTATATAGAGCTTCGAGAATCCCTGTTGTATGAAAAACAGAGTGTTCTTTTGCTGTTTGTTTTGCGCACAAAGATAGTTTTTTGCGAAGCATGGGGTTTTCTAAAACGTCAAGAGCCTTTTGCGCAAAAAGTTCTTCGTCTTTTGCAACCAAAAATCCGTTTTCCCCATCCAGAACCACGCCGCGTAGAGCATCATCATCTACCGCAACAACAGGAAGTCCTGATGCAAATGCTTCAAGGATAACCATTCCTTGAGTCTCGGTTTGCGAAGCAAACAAAAAAACATCTGCGTCCGCATAAGCCCTAGGCAGAATATCATGCTCAATAAACCCTGTAAAAATCGTTTTATTTCCTATCCCTATTTTTTTTGCAAGCTTTAAAAGATTTTTTTTCTCAACCCCTTCTCCAACTAAAAAAAGCGTGGTGTTTGGAGATTTTTTTAAAATTTTTTTAAAAGCGCGCAGAACAAAATCAACAGATTTTTCTTTTCCGAGTCTTACCACACACAGCGCTATTCTTTCGTTTTTGGAGGTTTTAAACTTTTCATAAAAATACCCTTTTTTTGACACTCCAAATTTTTGCACATCAACGCCCGTTGGAACAATTTCTACTGGTCTCTTAATACCATATCTTACGAGCTCATTTTTAACTTTTTCTGTGGGCGCAATAAGATAATCACACCTATTTCCAAAAAGGCGGGTTGCCTGTTCTACCATTTTAGGGCGAATAACTTTCCCTTTTAAAACATAGTGCGTGTATTTGTTCCAAAGAGTATGATATGTGGAAATAAAAGGAACATCTTTGGCTTTTGCAATTTCCCATCCCAGTAAAGCAACAGGGCCGGGCGAATGGGCATGGATTATATCAAAATCAAGGCGCAATAGCTTTCTAAAGGGCTTGTCCGGTAGATGGAGGGCCAGACGGAACTCCGGTCTTTTCATAACCTTTATTGAGGTCAGGCGAAAAACATTCAACTCGTCTTTATAGCCGGGGTATTTCGGCGCAACAACAAAAACTTCGTGGCCTTTTTTTTCAAGCTCTCTGGCGGTTGAAAAAACAGATGTTGCGACTCCATTTGGCTGGGGAAGAAATCCGTCTGTAAAAAATCCTATTTTCATATTTTTATTATAGCAAAGAATGCGATTTGACCTCTTGACAAGAAGTTATCCACATACATATACTTCTTTTACAAATTTAGGTGTCTTAAAATGAAAAAAGGTGCTCCTGCTCAAGGGTTCTGCGCAAAAGAAATACTTAAATAAAAAAATTATGGACCAACTGTGGAAGGCTGTTCTGGCCGAGATAGAAATAGAGGTTTCAAAACCTGTTTTTATTACTTTTTTTAAAAGTTGCCGCTTGGTTTCGTTTTCAAGCTCCGTTGCTACAATTTCCACTCCTGCTTTTATGACAGCCGAGTATTTGGAAAAAAGGTATTACGCTTTGATAAAAAAAACTTTGGATAAAAAAAGCGGAGAGAATACAAGTCTTGTTTTTGTTTCAGGTGGTGAAAAAGCAAAGGCAAAAAACCAAAGCCATGGTCCTCTTTTTGCATCTCACGAGCAACCTTCAAATAAAAAGTTGCGTCCGGGCCGGATCCGACAAGATTTTACCTTTGAATCTCTTGCGGTGTCTGACAGCAACCAACTTGCATACACAGCGGCTTTAGCGGTTGCTCAAAGTCCGGGCACCAAATATAGTCCTTTGTTTTTGTACGGAACTGTTGGGGTTGGAAAAACACACCTTATGCACTCTATTGCAAATAAAGCGTTTGAGGACAACGAAAATGTTGCGGTTTTATATATGACAACCGAAGAATTTACCAACGAGGTTGTTGAGGCAATAAGAGATAAAACAACAACTCAGCTTCGACGTAAGTTTAGAAATGTAGACCTATTACTTCTTGATGATATTCAGTTTTTAAGCGGGAAAGAAAAGGTTCAGGAAGAACTTTTTCATACCTTTAACACCCTTCTTGATAAACAGCGCCAAATTGTTTTTTCTTCTGACAGACCCCCTTCTGAAATTAAAAAGATTGAGGCCAGGCTTGCATCCCGATTTGAAGGAGGTCTTTCTGTTGATATCGCTCCCCCAGACTTTGAATTAAGAACGGCAATATTATTAATTAAAAGTAGAAAATACGGGTTTGTTTTTTCAATTGATGTTGCAAAGCTTGTTGCTGAAAAAATTGTCGATACCCGCGCTCTTGAAGGTTTTTTATTAAGGCTTGCAACAAGCATGGATGGGCGCGGCAACCAAGAGGTTTTACCGCAAGATGTTCTCCCTCTTCTTGGCAAGACAAAACCAACAAGCCCTTTTCTTCACCCTGATATGGTGATTGATGAAATATGCCGTTTTTACAACCTTAAGCCCACCCAACTAAAAGGGGCAAAAAGAGATGCTTTTCTTGTCCGGGCAAGACATTTATGTATGTTTCTTTTAAAAGAAGAGGCTCAAGTTACTCTTTCTGAAATAGGAAATTTGCTTGGCGGGCGCGACCATACAACGGTTATGCATGGCGTTGAAAAAGTAAGGGTTCTTTTACAAAATTCAGAAAAAATAAAAGGGGAGCTTTCTGTGTTGAAGGAAAAAATTAAGCAGGTTGGGTAGTTGTGGATAAATATTGTTATTTTTGTGGATAGGTTTTCTTTTTTCCTTTTTTCTCCCCGTTTTTTATATAAATAAACTTAATTCACAAGGTTTACACAAAGTTTTCCATGAGTTTTCCACAAAAAAACACGCGTGTGTTCTTGCTTTTTTACACTTTTCCAGATATACTACTAGTACTACTATTAGTAAACATATATGGACGTGGAGTTTTTGGCAGAGAACATTGAGAATCTTATTCCTCTTCTTATAAAAACCTTACCTATACATTCTCCCGTTCCTGTTCTTTCAAGTATATTAATACAAGCCGATACAAAAGGATTTTTTCTTTCTGCAACAGATTTAGAACTTGGTACAAGAGTTTCTATTCCTGCAAAAATAGAAAAAGAGGGATCTGTCGCTGTTCCGGGAAAACAATTTTTAGAAGCTCTTGCAACTGTTAGAAAAGGAAAGGTAAAAATTATCCAAGAAGGAGAATCTATTATATTGACAACCCAAGGAAATAAGCTTATTTTCCAAACAATAGGAAAAGATGAATTCCCCAACCTTTTTGAAGAAAAAGGAAAAAAAACACTCTCTTTAACAGGCAAAGAAGTAAAAAGACTTTTTTCAAAATTAACGTTTGCTGTAGCAGTCGACGAATCACGCCCGGAGTTAACAGGAATTCTTCTTGTAGAAAAAGAGGGGGAGATACATTTTGTAGCAACAGACGGGTTTCGCCTTTCTTTTCAAACAAAACAAGGAAGTATTGACGGAGAAGAAGGAATTATTCTTTCCTCAAAGCTAATACAGGAACTTTTATCTATAAAAGAAGAAGATCAAGAAATAGAGATGTACGTTCATAAAAAAGCAAATCAAGTTCTTTTTGAGACCCAAAACATTTCTCTTGTGGGAAGGCTTTTAGGAGGAGAGTTCCCTAATTATAAAAAAGTCATACCTACTTCTTACAAAACAAAGGCTATTGTTGACAAAGAAGACTTTTTACAAAAATTAAAACTTTCCTCGGTTTTTGCAAGGGAAAGCGCAAATATCACAAAAATTTCAATAAAAAACGGGACAATGTTCCTTTTTTCAAAAAGCAACGGGCTGGGAGAGGGAAGCGCAGAAATGGAGGTTACACAGGAAGGCGAAGATAACGAAATAGCGTTTAATATAAAATTTTTATTAGACTTATTAAGAAGCGTTGAAGCAGAAACCGTAATTATGGAGCTCAACAGCCCTCTTGAACCGGCGCTTTTTAAAACAGAAAAGGACGCAGGGTTTCTTCATGTCATAATGCCCGTCAGGATTCAGGAATAAAATTAAAAAGAAATACTATAAAGAGAGTTGTTGTTGGTAAAAAAGAAGCTTTTGTTGTCGTCTCCAACCATCAAAGAACCATCGTCAATAGAAGAAAGAGAAATTTCTTTAGGTAGGGAAAAGACTTGAGTTTTTAAGCCAGGGAAAGAAATCTTCGTAATAGTATTTTCGTTAAACAAAAACAGCGCTTGTTCCTTCTTTCCCCACGCTGATTTTTTAACATCCCCACTTATTTGCGTTGGATAAAAAGCCTTATTGGCAATATCTAGGTAGCCGATCTTCATCGTTGTCGTAGGCTCTTTCTCAACAGTCTGTACCACTAAATAATTACCAGAAGGAGAGACCAATGCCCCAAAAGTGTTTGGTGGCGGAGGAATTTTAGTGACTTCTTTTGTTGTCGTAGAAACCTGATAATAAGAGATGTTTTTAAGAAGAGGACCCGGACTCGTTGATGTAATAATTGTATTTTCTGAAACATGATAAATTAAATTTTGTCTTTCGGGGAACGTTAGGATTTTTGTTGAATTTGTGTCCAAAGCATAAAGTGAAGTTTGAGGGGGCGCATTCTGCGGCCGCTCAACGGAAATGTAATAAAGCCTACCAGACGGAGAAAAGGAAAAAGCTATTGCAGACGTGTCGATTTGTTTTAATGTTTTTGTTTGAAAAGCATAAAGCCAATTGGTTGTTGCTAAATTTTCATCTTTTTCGGAAAAAAACGGGCTGTTGTTCTTTCCTAAGAAATATTTATTATTTTCTACTTGTATAACCGCAGATAGGCCGTCTTGTGACCAGGTAACATTTTTGATTTGTGCCACTAAAACATCTGATATTGGAGCTTTTTCTTTTCCATCTGTTTTTATTTTGTAAAATCTTGTTCCGGCATCAGATAAATAATAAATATAGTTCTGATAAAGGGCTGGATAGAAAATGCTGGTTCCCTGCAGGATTACAGGATTAATTTTTTCTCCAGATGTAGGAGCTGCCGGAATTGTAATAACAGGTTTTATTGTTGGATTCCCTATAACGATAACTCCTCCATCTCTTTTTGGTTCCTGTTTTTTCTCCTGCTTAAACACCATTGCGGCGACAAAAAGTATTAAAAATGTTCCAGCAAACAAAGAGACAATTAAAAGGACTGGATAAAAATATTTGTAATTTTTTACCCTTTCAATAATTTGGTTCATTTCAAACATTATATTACATTAATTACACGCAGTGTCAAAATCCGGGAAAGTTTGATCAGATGACAATTCATAATGCAGGTGCGCCCCGTCGCTGTATCCCGTATTGTCAACCTGTCCCAAATAATCACCCTTATTAATTGTTTGATTTAGTGCTAGATGGGAAACGCTTTCCGGAATAAGGTGGGCATAAATTGCCCAAGAGTTTCCATTTGAGACCTTAACATAGGTTCCTTTCCCGTCGCTACTGGAACACGTAGGATAGCAGTTATAGGCATAAACATACAGTTCGGTAAGGGTTCCATTATTTGTGGAGTAAACCTTGGTGCCATGGAGCAGGCCTAGGTCTACTGCGTTTAAATTCGGATGACTAAACCCTTCTCCTGGTCTTTGGGTTACGCTGCAAGAGGCGATAGGCTTTTGAATAGGCCAATCGGAAATAGTTCCGGCAGGAGGCTGACACGACGCATGGGGTATTTCGGAAAGAATTGCTTTTACGCCGGTAAGCCAATTTGAATTCAAATCGCCGGGGTCATCCGATGAACCTACCGGTGCATAAATCTGCTGAATACACTCAAGCGTTGCGCAGCCATAGCTGGCAACGCTTTTATATGAGACCTCTGCTCCTTCTTCCCACGTAGAGAAAGGCTGTAGGTTGTCAGCTCCTCCAATCCCGAAAGCGTTCTTCTTTGCAAGTTTATCTGGGTCTGATTGATACGCATTTCCAAGTTGGCTTTCCATTCTTCCAATGGCAATAATAAGAGCCGGATTAATTTTATGTTTTTCAGCAAGCGTGGCAAGAGCGCCGCCCGTGTTGTTGAAATATATATATCCTTGGCTTGCGAAATACGCATCCATGTCAGCGCCCGACATGCTTGTGTAGCAGTTTATATCTGAAGAAGATGGATTTGTATTTCCTCCTGTGCTTCCAGTTCCTCCTTGACTCCCCGTGCTTTGGTTGCCCTCGGTGGAAATGTCAACAGCAGACCCTTCACTAAAAAAAAGAAGCCATATAATTATAAAAATAATAAAAAGTACAATAAATATTGTCCAGCCGCCGCTTGCTCCGGCCGCGGCGCGGACAACGTTGGTTGCAACAAAACGCACAGCCTTAAAAGAGCCACGAAGATTGCGAGAAAAATTTCTTGCAGAATTTATGGCATCAACAGGCCCCCGTTTTTTTCTTTCTTCTTCATTGTCCATTGATTATTGTTGATGAAGTTCCGCCGGCATCGCTCGGTGTTGTTTTTGGTTGAGGAGGCGGAGTAGCGGTGTTATTTTGTAGGGGCGCAACGGTTGGCTCCGGAGATTGTTGTGGGCCAATCACCTGAGACGAAGAGGCGCTTACTGGTTGTGATTGTGGAGGAGGAGTGGGTGGTTGTGTGGGCTCTGTGATAGCTGGGCTTGGTGTTGTTTGGGGGGGGGGTTCTTGGGCGATAGAGGCAGCAGCGGCTGTTGCCGCATCCTCTTCTCCTTGCAATATGTCTTGGGGCTTAGACGTAATAAGGTCATATTCAAATTTTGAAGCCGCAAACTGAGCGGTTATATGATTTTGTCCGGCAAACAAAAGGCCTTCTCCTACTTGGGCCGTTAACAAAAACTGTTTTTCTCCTTCGGACAAAAACAGCGCTTTTCCAAGAGTTTCTACCTCAGAAGAGTTTTGTTTTAAGAGAATTTGAATAGATGAGCTTGAAAGTATAGCTTTTCCATAATCGTTTGCCAAAAAGTCTTCAATGTCTTGGGTAAGAGTTGTTACTCCCAAATAATATTTTCGTGCTCTTTTTGCAATTCCCTGCAAAAAAGATGCTGAGTCGGGATTTTTCATAAGATACCAGGCCTCGTCAACAATCAAAAGCCTTTTTTTAAGCTTTGTTCTGACCCTGTTCCATATAAAATCCAAAATAACATGCATGGCAATAGGGCGTAAAACATCCTCGAGTTGTTTTATTGAAAAAACAGTCAACTGATTTTTTACATCATAGTTTGTTTGTTGATTAAAAAGACCGGCAAATCCTCCTTTGACAAATTTTTCAAGTCGAAAAGCCAAATCTTTTGCTTCGGGCTCTTCCATATTAAGAAGTGTTTTGTACAAGTCTTCAAGAATAGGTGGTTCGTTTTTGTATGTTGCGGGATCCGGGGTAATCCCTTTTTGCTTGTACGAGAGAACAATTGCTCTATCCAAAATTGCTTCTTGCGTTGGAGACATTTCTCCAAGCATTGTTTTTAAAAGTCCATGGAGTGAAAGAATTTTTATTCCAAGTTGGGCTTCGGTCATGTCATCAGAGAGTAGAGCAAATGGATTAATTTTTACCTCAGAACTTTTAGAAAAGGATATGTATTCGCCATCAAGCGAATGACATAAAGCGCGGTATTCGTCCTCCGGGTCAATGATTAAAATCTCTACGTCAAACATCATTTGCCGCAAAACCTCAAGTTTTACCAAAAAGCTTTTTCCGGAACCGGACTTTCCAAACACAACCTCGTTGGCGTTTTCAAAAGAAAACCTATCAACAATTGCAAGAGAACTGTTTAAAGTATTTATTCCGTATAAAATTCCGTTAGGGTGGGAAATTTCATAAGACGTGAAAGGAAAGGTTGAGGCAAGAGAGGTTGTGTCCATGTTTCTTGTTATAAAAAGCCGGTCGCTTCCCGTTGGAAGAGTGGTCTTATATCCGTCTTCCATTTGAAGAGTTGCCGCTTTTATTACAAGGAGATTTGAGGAAAGAAGGGACGTGAGTTCTTTTGTTTTTATATCAAGTTCTGAAACATTTTCGGCAGAAAGAGTAATGTAGAGACCGAATTGGAAAAATCTTTCAAGTCCGCGGGCAAGTTCTTCTCGTAGAGCAACCGCATCTTCAAGCGCCGCATTTATTTTTGGGTCCGGCTGGAGTCCCTGTTCTGCGTCTGATTCAAGAGTTGCTTCCATTTCTGCGATTTTTCGCTTCAAATTGGTCAAGACATCCTTGCTTTCAATGGGATAAATAAACATAGAGGTGTTCATGGTCTCTTTGTAGTCAATTAGAATAGAAAGCCAGTTTGGGGAAACTTGGCGGGGATAATCAACAACAAAAAAAGTACGATAAAATCTGTCTCCTACCCGAATATGCTTAAAGTCGACTTCAACAGATGACGGAGAAATAATATCAACCAAAGATACGGACCCGCTTTTCAGCGCTCCGTATGCGGGGCTTGGCGTTGTTTTGACGCCTGCCTTTTTAACGACAGTATTTTTTTGGGAAACTGGCGGTTGGGCATGCTGTGCTGTTGTCGTTCCTGCATGGCTTATTGAGCTTGTGTTATCTCCTTGTGCAACAAATCCGCCCTCCCGAACGGGAGCTGTTTGTTTTTGTTGTTTTTTTCCAATTCCAAACATATATTGCTATATAATTATGTTTTTAACATCTTCTGAGTTGAAGTCCAGTGTGACAAAGTCTTGGTTATAGATTTCGTAAAAAAGCTTTACCAATTCTTCTGTCGGAACAGGGCGTACGATAAGCCCCATGCGCTCAATTTGTGTTGAGATATTGTCTCTTTTTGATTCCAAAACAGCCCTTGCCTGTTCTGTAAAAGTAGGAGGCTTTTTATTTGGTGCAGGAGTTGAGGGCCCAATCTCAAGGCTTGAAAAGGGAATTACAACGTAAGCTTTTTTATCCAAAAGACCTTCGCCTTTTACCAGTTCTTGTATGAATTCTTTGTAAAGTCGCAGATGCTCAATTACGCGTTGATTTGTGACTATTGTAATTCTGTCTTCCAGAAGCTTTATGTATGCTGAAAGGTCAATTCTTCGGGAAATAATAAAAATCTGTATTGCAAAAGAGAGGGAATTAAGAAGCGACATATATCCATAAATTCTGGCATTCTGCTCGTCTCCCGACAGTAAAAAAAAGTTAACAGAAGAAACTTCCAGTATCATGCATGCGCTTTTGCCTTTAAAAAAGACAACGTCTTGGGCAATCTCAACTATGTTGGTAAAATCTTGAGTTGTTGAGTGTATTTTTTGTTTTGACATAGTTTTTATATGGCAGCGCCCTGTTGGACGCTGGGCGTACCGGTTGAAAGATTTGCAAAAAGCTCTCGTCGCAATCTTTCTCTTTGATCCAAAGAAACCGCCTCAAGAGGGTTAAAGATTTCCCCCGTAAGGGTTATTTCTGTTATTTCAAATTCATGGATTTTTTGTGGGTCTTCAAAAATAACACGATAAGTTCCGTTCGGAAGAGGAGTTGCTGATGCGAATTGCCCCAAGACGTTTGTTTTAAAAGCGCGTACGGGAACATTTGATGTGTCAACCACTTCAACCAAAATGTTCTGTAGTACTCGTCCCCGTGGATCTTTTACGATTCCCAATACTATGTTTGGTGTATCGGGTATAGTCGGAAAACCCGCCTTAAGTTGTTGTAGCGGGCCAACAACCCTTATGCTTTCGCTTTCCTCCAAGGGCGCCGTTGGTGTTGGCGCGGCGTCCGTTGTGGCCGTAAGAACTGAAGGCTCGGGAGCTGCTACTGCCACCTCTTCTGTTTTTGTAGAAATTTTTACCTCTTGTTGAATTTTGGGTTTTGGCGTTTCGTCAAAAACAGATTTAATATTTTTTAAAAATTTTGTTTCTGCTTGGTCAGGAGTAATGTAATGAGCCCGTAGCTGGCTTAAAAGAATTGCGCGTCTTGTGTCAGATTCGCTTGTCGCTTTTTGAGTTTGCTGTTGAGGGGTGGCAACTTGCACAAGTGGTTTGAAAAAATCATATGTTGCCAGATTTACGCCGCGTTTTCTATAAATGTATTCGTTTTCAGAAGGAATGGTTTTGGCAAAATTTGCAATCATTGTGTCCATAGGCCGCCCCTCGATTGGGACAAAAGCAAGGCCAAGGCCTACGAACGCAAAAAGACCCATAAAAGGAAATTTTACATAAACAGGAATAGGCAGTACAAAAGTGATCGTTGTAAGAATGCCGGCGCCCAGTAGATATAAAAATTGTTTTATTGTGACGCTGCCGATTAGCTTAAATTTAAATCCCGTGACGTCTTGTGGAATAGGATGATTTTCCATAAATTAAATTCAAAAATAAAAATTCAAAAGTTAAAAATCCAAGTAAGAACTCAAAAATTTTTAGCTTTTAATTTAATAACACCTGCTGCGATCATGTTTGCAATTTCGTAAACCTCTTTTAACAATATGTTTACCGATTCAACCGATGTCAATCCAGAGTCTGTTAATAGTTCAAGCCAATATTTCGTTTCGTTGGCGCTTTTAAGGGCAATTTCATGAAACTTTTTAAAATCAATTCTTGAGCTTGCCGATTTTGCTTCAACCAGATTCGCCCCAACAGAAGTTGCCGATCTTATTAGTTGATCGGTTATTACCCATGCGCTTCTTTTATTTGGTAATGTGTCGGCAAGGGCTATAATAGCCAAGCTAAACTGATAGCATCGTTTTATCAAATCGCTTTTAAATTTTGAGTTGTAATTTTGCATTTTGTCTTTTACCTTTTGAATTTATCTGTATACAACAGCGTATAACGTGAAAATAATCATTTCAAGAGTATCGAAATGGGTCAAAAAAACAACCGTTTGAGGCAAAATGTGAAAAGATAATCTTTTATCTTGGTTCGAGCTGGGTAACGCCTGTTGTTTTCGCAATTAAATTCAAGATTACAAAAGAAAAAACGACAATAATAAATCCTATTATTGCGTATGTCAAAATTTTTCTTGCAGACGCGATTTTTTCAGGATCTCCACCTGAAGTCACAAAGCGGATTCCTGAAAATACAATAAAAAAAACAGCGATGACTCCTGCAAATATAACCAAAAAATTAATTATGTTTTGCAAGACAATAGGAATACACCTAAGTGTCGCTACGTCCCCGCTTTCAAGGCAGGAAGTCCAGTCTTGTGTTACAGCCATAGTTTATTTATTGTAAGGTAACGACTTGGTTGAAAGCAAGAAGAAGTTAGTTGATGCTGTCGAGTGTTGGAATTGGAAAATTTGTGAGGCTTCCTATGCCCAAAACTTGCATGAGGACATTTATTATGACAAAAGTAAGAGCAATTATGATAAGTCCAATAACTGCTGCAATAATATGATTTCGCGCGCTTTCAACTTTTGTTTTGTCTCCTCCGGATGTAATCCACTGAAAAGCGCCGAGAATAATATATAGAAGAGCGGCAAGAACTGCAATTACAACAAGAAAAGAAACAAAAAAAGTAACGATTGCCCCTATTCTTTTTTCAGGCGGTATAACTCCATTTGGTGTGGTAACGCTTGCATCCAGGCTGTTTCCTACTGCGAATGCTTGGGGCAAATTGGCAAAAAGAAATGCAAACGGGATAGCTGTTATGCGTGATAATGACTTCATACAATTATTACAGCATTTTTTTTTACCCTTGTCAAGTGGTATGTAGGAATCGGTTGCAGAAAGTCTTTTTTATGGGTATTATTAAGCTTGTGAAAAAAAGAAACGCTCCATTCTTGCCCCTTTTTGGATTATTGTTTGTTTTGACAGTTTTGTTTTTTTTAAAAACCGTAGGACAAATAGATACCGATTTTGGGTGGCATGTGCAGATAGGGGAGATCATTCTTAGTAGTGGGTTGCCAAAAACCGACCCTTTTTCCTACACGATGTCTTCATTTCCTTTTATAGATCATGAATATCTTTCAAATATTGTGCTTTATGTACTTTCGAATGTTCCTTTTTTTCTCCCTTTTATTTTTTCTTTTATTGCCGTACTTTCTTTTCTTTTTGCAATCATAAGAACTTTTAATAAGTATCTTTTTGGGGTTTATTTCTTTTCAGCAGCTGCTGTTATGCCCGCTTTTGGCGTAAGGCTTCAAGTTCTCTCGTGGCTTTTTGTTTCTGTTCTTCTTTTTTTATTTTTTGATGACAACAAATGGAAAAAATTCAAATATTTTATCCCTCCGGTTTTTATTCTGTGGGTAAATATGCACGGGTCAATCGGACTGGGGGTTTTTCTTCTTGTTCTTTTTCTTTTATTTAAAACAATACAGGACAAAAAACTCAAATTAACAGATATTTTTGTGGTTGCATTGTCTATATTTGCAACATTTATTAATCCGTACGGATGGCGTATTTGGGCAGAGGTTTTTTCGCAGGCGTTTGATGCAAGACTCCGGTTTTCGGTGATGGAATGGCTTCCGGCTCTTCTTGTTTTTAATTTTGCAACGCTTGTTCTTTTTTCGCTTTCTTTTGTTTTTGTCTTTAAATATCGCAAAAAACTTACCATTACAAAAATAGGAATATACTTTTTTTTACTTTTTTTAGGTCTTTCCAGCGTGCGTCATATTCCTTTTTGGGTAATTGTAAATTTGTATATTCTTCCTGATTTATTAAGGTATTTTTGGAAAGATTTTAGGAAAGATAAAATTTTTATGCAACGTCTGATATTTTTTTCCCGTATTTTTACTCTTTCTTCTTTTATTTTGTGCTTTGTTTATTTGATTTTTTTTTGGGCAGCTTTTTCGTATTTGGAAACTGATTTTTATCCGCAAAAAGCAGTTATGTACTTGCAAAAAAATATTCCGGATAAGCAAATTTTTTCTAGTTATGAATGGGGAGGGTATTTGGACTGGAAACTTCCCCAAAAAAAAGTATTTATTGACGGTAGAATGCCAAGCTGGAAAAAGAATGCCCCAAAAAATGAAAGCAATAATGCGCTTGAAGACTACGAAAACGCCATAGCCAGTGTTTCCAAGCGGCGCATTTTGTTTAAGAAATACAATATAGGGGTTGTGCTTTGGCCTATTGAGAAAAAAAATAAAAAAAATTCATTTCTTTCATCCCTTAAAAAAGATAAATGGAAAGAAGTATATAAAGACAGTGTTTCGGTGATTCTGAAAAATTTTTAGTTGCCGATAAGCGAGTCTAGTCCAAGAGCTCCCGCTACAAGGCCTATGATAACAAATGAAAGAGAAATAATTACAAGCCCCATAACTGAAAACAAAATTGTTTTTCTTGCCTTGTCAATTTTTTCCTTGCTTCCGCCTGATGTAATCCACTGAAAAGCGCCGAATGTTATAAAAACCAAAGCCAATAAGATTCCCGCGATAACAAGAAGGGTCAGAAAAAAAGTCACAATTTTTTGAAGAGAAAGATTGCTACCGTCAGGTATGCCCGTAGGAGCTATAATATTTCCGTATTCAGGTATCGAAAGTGATAGTAATTTCATGCTTTTTTATACTATTTAAATCCGGGAATGCGCAAAATATCAACGCCAATAATTTTCAAAAGAACAATTGAAAAAATTATAAAAAGAAGACCAAGGACAGCTGCGGTAATTGTTTCGCGTGCGCCCGCAATTTTTTCCTTATTTCCTCCGGAGAACATAAGGTTGTAAGAAGCAATAAGGATAATTATTATGGCGGCAAATCCGGCAATAGATAAAACGCGTTGAAAAAGCGAGGCAATAAACTTTTGTGGGTCAACGTCAATTGGTCCAATTGCCGTTGAGACGGTTTTGCAATTGCCGCCTTCATCAACACCGTTGTTTGCCTTTCCGGGGTTGCAAGGTATGGCGGGCGGGGCCTTTTCAAGTTCCTCCTCGGTCTCCATGCCGGCAGGATCTTTTATCAGTTCTTGTGCTGTTCCTCCGTTCTTGCCAATTGTTATTAGCTGGGCATAATAAATAAAGTTTCCTTTTTTAAAACAAGAAAGAATGTTGTTGTCGTTGGAGAGCGGCCAGTCGGATATTGTGAGCACGTAACGTCCTATTCCAAGACCTCCTCCGCCGTTGTCTTTTCTTTGTATAGAACCAAAAACGGCACCACCCAAAGACCCCAGCGTCATATAGGAGGCATTGTTTGTAAATGTATAGTTGGGGTTTTCTTGAGTTGGGGCGAAAATGCCACAAGCAAAATCTTGATATCCACCCCCCAGCTTTACCAGAGCAAACAAATATGCGTTTTTTTTAAAGGGGCCTGCACGCATGCTTAATTCGTTTTTATTGTCAAAACCGATCCTTATTCTGGACGGTGTCTTAAAGGGGGGGTTATCAGACGTAGCTCCTGTTTTAGGGTCAAAAGTTGGAAATGAATGCTTGACAAAAAAAGATATGCTGTCTATAAGACTATTCCCTGTTTTGCTTCCGTAAAGACGGACTGTATAATAATTCCCCTCATGAAAATAATCTGTTGTGTGATTTTTGTCATTGCACCACCAGTCATTGGGCTTTTTGCCCGGAACCCAAGTTTTTAAGTTTTTTTCTCCGCGGCCGCAAACAATCATCGTAACGGTCTTCGCGCTTTCGTTAAATGAGTCTTTTATTAAGCTTAATTTGCCGCGATTGTCCCCGTCTGCGCAGTCTTTTTCGTTAGTACGAAGACAAAAATATAGCTCTCCTTCTTCCGGTTTTTCAATCCCTTGAAAAGTGACTTGGACAAATTGCACGCGGCCGTTTATGATGGGAGATGTGGGGTTGCCTTTTTCATCGCGGTTCCAATCAAAGGGTAACTGTGCTGTGGCCGCAGAATACGTAGTGGTTGGCTTGTTTCCTCCTGAATTTTGGAGTATGTAAACAGGCTCTGCTTTGTTTTCGTCGGCGGACGCAGTTTGCACAAACACACTGGTTGCTGTATAAAAAAGAAAAAAAAGAAAAACGGCGAGAAAACAAAAAAACCTCTTCATGCTTTAATCATATTGGAAAAGTAAAAGGGAAGTCAAGGTTATTGTTCAACCTTATATCCGCGGCCTTTTATTGTTTGAATGTGTTGGGGATTGTTTGGGTCGTTTTCAATTTTTTTGCGAAGCCTGTAAATTATCTGGTCAAGAGCTTGGTCTGTCACGCCCTCACGCGTTTTTGCCTCTGTCCAAACATTTTCAATAATTTCTTCTTTCTCGCAAACCCGCGGCCTATTTATAATAAGGAAGCGCAAAAGGCGAAATTCTGAAGGAGAGAGCTTTTCTGTCAGAATTTCCTGTCCTTTTTTTATTTCATTTTTTTGGGCGTCAAAAACAAGTTCTTCTTTTTGTGTTTGGGGAAGATCTGATAAAAACTCTTCCAAAAGAGGAATAGTAAGATTGTTTTTTAAAACAAGGCCTACGTTTTCTAAGTATTCGGTTGTTTTTTTCTCCCTTAGAATTTTTTGTTCTTCGGCGGTTAAGGCGCTCCAGATTTCAAAAAGCGCGCCTTTTACCTGATTTTTTGAAATCAAAAAAGATTTGAGATCTTCTGCCTTTTTTTCAGAAAGAAGTAGCTCATATGAAACGCGCGTCAATTTTCCGTGACCGCCACAAAGAGACATAACGTCTTTTTTTATTTCCGGACGCGTTTTTTTACCGGTAATTTTTTCAAGATACGAAAGCCTAAAGGGGAGGCCTACCGCGTCAAAAATTGGAAGATAAACACTATTTCCAACAAGAAATTCGTAAAAATCGGAAAAAAATACAGGCTCCAAAATATCCTCCAGAGGCCGTGTGGTTGCAAAAACACAGGAAAAACTATATTTTGCGCGATTTCGCAAAATCTTTAAATTTGAAAAAAAACGCGGGTCAAGTACCGGAATATATTCATCAAATCTGTCAAATAAAAATACGACAGAGTAGCGCTTTTCACCCGTCAGGTAATCTATCCCTCTTTTTAAAGCCTGAAAAAGAATGAGGTCGTCTTGAAAAGTTATGGCGTCTTTTAGCAAATCGTTTAAAACGTTTTGGTCTTTTCCAAATCCGCGTTCGCCAAGCGACATAGAAAGAGAAATAAGTATGAATTTTACGACTTCAAAAAGAGCGCGGTCTTTTACTTCTGAAAAGTCCATGTAGACAAAGTGGAAGTTTTTTTCATCCACTCCGAGGTGCTTTGTCCTGACTGCTTTATTATAAGGAAGAAGGCGCAAAACATTGCTTTTGCCAACACCCGGAATCCCCACTACTTGCGCCGCTTTTCCCGCGCGCAATATAGAAATAAGCTTTTCAAGCTCTTTTTCGCGCGTATTTTCAGGGTAAAGGCTTTCAAAGTGTTTCGGCTCCATAAATACATTATAGACGATAGAGCACAGAAGGTAAAAGATGAAAAACTATGGTCATAAACCCTAAATAGATGACAATTCCATGTTAATTTTAAATTTTCAATTTTTAATTTAAAGTGAAGTATAAATGAAAAAATGAATCAAAACAGAGATTATATTCACAAAATATTTTTTTAAATTTTTAATCATTGATAATTCATTTAAAATTTATAATTTAAAACTGCAAATTTTGTTTATAAGTTGGGAATTATGCATCGATATCTTTGTATTCGCCTGGTTGTTGGATGTTTGTGAGGAGAATACAAGGTAGAAGTCAAGTTTGGACCGTCACCTGCGGGTATACTGCGCTTATGGTAGAACGTGAACGCGAATTGACAAACGGGGAAAGAGAACCTAAACTGGATAAGAATGCAGCAAAGCCTGCAGATTTTTCTATGAATGAAGGAGGAGAAGACATTCTCGACGGATCAAGTTCGAAAGATATTCCAGTTAATGAATCATGGATTCCAGAACCTGTCGAAGATGAAGGGTCTTCGAATGAAGCTGAAGATACGTCTCCGCAAAAAGATGATACCGCGACACCCAAGGAAAAAATCCCCCCAAGAGCTAGAAGAAGGGCGGTGTGGAAAACAGGAGGAACAGAGATTTCAATTGTTGTAACAGGAAGTTTTGGAGAGACAGAGGACGGACGCGAGTATCTTACTATTGAAGGAAATAACGCTTTAATTCCGGCAGACGAAGTGGAGTTTTTAGGCGATAGTGAAGATGCCGGTGCGGAAGAAGGGGGAGCGGGAAATGGAGGAGGGAGCGGAAAAGATACGGCGGCTGGAGCAGATAGCGAAGGAGAAGAAGATGATGAGACGGGAGAAGACCTTGGTTCTGTAGAAGAATACACACAAGGAATGACCCCTGAAGAATGCGCGGCCTTTATGAAACAGTACGCAGACGGAAAAAAAATAAAAAAGCTTACGACGGTTGAGATAGACAAAATCGTAGAAAAAATAAAAAATGTTCAGACCAATGATGAAATGGAGCGCGAACTAGATAGGCTTCAAAGATATGTAAGGCTTACAAAAAAAATAGCAGATGACAAGACGTACGAAAGCTACATAAAAGAGCTTGAAGAAATAAAAGGCGAAATAGACATTATAAAACAAAGAGAAAAAGCCACAAGCTTCGCAGAAAAAATTGTTAAGCACTATAAGTCCTACGAAGGAAGTGATGTTAGGGAGGAAAAAGTGCGTTCTCTTGAGCATCTTGCCGAGCTTATTATGGACTCAGAAGAAGATAAGTGGAGAACCAATGGTAGCCTTGAGCTTATAAATAAAGAAGGAGAATTTATTCCTGCACACTTTTTAGCCTGGATACGAAGCAGAATACTTTTCTATGATAGTTTTAGCCCAGACGCTGAGATAAATCTTTTTTCCGAAATTTCCATCCCGACAATTTACCGGTCTATCACATTCTCCGAAATTGTTGGAACTTCAAGATATTTTATGAAAAGAGAAAAAACAGTAGAAGGAGTATATGTTAAGGAAGATAGGGTGTTGAGAGCAGACAGCTATAAATACGGGAAAGACGAAGAATATAATCACCTCAAAGACGAGTGCTTAAATGAGGTTTGGCTTTTTGGAAAAAATCACAATAATGACGTAAATTACCGTCTGATAATGGGACAGGCGAAAGCAGTTAATGAAACGCTTGCGAAAGTTAACTATGGAAACGAATTTACCATGAACAGAAAAAGGCTGCTTTGGATATTAAAACTTCCGGGCGTTGAAGGCGAAGATGTAAAAAAGCTTATGGAGTCCCCTGATCTTGGAGAAATTAATCAGGGAATGGTAGGAAAAATTGTCAGGAGAGCTCTTCTTGCATATAGTTTTCTTCCAGACGAAGAAATGTTTAACAAGGTGCTTGGCGACGAGGGCATAAAAGCATTTTATGATAGTGTAATCAAACAATCTTTTAGTAGAGAGATAAAGGCCCTGGAGAAAATAAAAGAAGAAAAGTTTATGCTTGAAAATCCAGGAAAGAAACCAACAGCAGAAGATATAAGAGTAGATATCTTCGGTGCTGATAAAAAAAATTTTCTGGATTACGTAAATCAAGGCGACCCCAACGACCCATCTTATTTTAAAAGACCTCTTAATATATCTGAAGAATACCTTGATAACTTAATTGCTAACAGAAGAGAATTTGCTTTAAGATCTCTTTCGCATAAATATTTTAATACGAAAAAGGAGTTTATAGATTTTAAGGAGTGGGACAATAATGTAAAAAATAAAGAAATGCCATTTTCCAGACTAAATATCTATAGTCAGAACAAAAAGGAACAGACATTAATCGATCTTACGAGAAAAGCAATTCGTGACGGAATTAGCGCAGCAGAACATCTTAGTGAAAAGCAAGAGATAGACAGGGATTATGGTGAGACATGGGCGTTTAAATTTACATACTGGACAGGAATATCTGCATATAACGACACCGATGCCATAGGATTTGACAAGTGGTCTAATATTTTAAACACAAAAGAATATAGGATAAGACAAGCGTCGGGCGGTAGAGGAGTTTACGGTATGGATGATACGGTTTACGGAATAGAAAGGCTAGGCTTAAATTTATGGCAGGCATTGAAGGTAAAAAAGGAAGGCGGTAGAGGTTTTGATACGCCACTAATAAAGCTTTTGCAGGGGAGTAGCGATCCAAACGAAATTAATTTATCCTCCTTAGAGGACTTTGATTTTCAAGGGAATGCTCAAAGGCAATTTACCGTAGAACATGTTTCAAATGCTTTTCAGCTTTTGGACTTTTTAATAAATAAACACGGGATGAATTTTTCACAGTTTTTGAAAAAAGATTACAGCGGAAGGCTTATCATAGATAAAGACAAAGCAGAAGAAATAGTAAAAAAAGGAGTATGGCACGATTTACGATATGCCTATGACATGCCGGCATTTTTATGGGATGATAAAACACGGGGCTGGTGGAGAGAAGAGGGAAGAGACAAGGATGGAAAGCGCGTAAGGAGACTACGCTTTGGAGACAAAACAACAAAAGAGTTTATGTTTAACAAAGAAATTAGAGAAATGGGCATGTACGAAAGAGCAGACACGAAGGCCATAATGGAACAGAAAGAAGAGAACACATATGTTGCTCGCGACATCTTCGCTTACCTTATAGGAAAGGAATTGTATTATCATAGAAAATGGAGAGTCGGCCAAGAACGCTGGAGTTCTTATGAAATACGAATGATTAAAGAGTTCTTTGGAGAATGGGGTCTTGAGATACAAGAAGTTGTGAAAAACGGGTTTAGGGATGTTGAAATTAAAGCTCCATTTTTCACAAACGAAGAATGGGAAAAGCATATTGCCCCACTTGGGAAAGTGACTTATAAAAGATTGCTTGCAGAAGAGCTTAGTTATAGTGGGGGTGTAGGTGTTGCTTCTTTTGCGGTAGGTACAACTAAGGCATTTTTTAAATACATTTTTTCTTCTAGTTAGAATTGGGGACGCTAATGCCAACCAAAAACAGCCCTAATGGTTCTTGCTAGTCGTGATGGATTTGGATTAGTATTACTAGGAGTCGCCGCTTGTGTCACCCATTGTCTCAATGGTCCCCCAGGATCCCCAGTTTGAAGATTTCGTGGTCTCGCAAGTCTATCCCATCCCCATCTCCTACCCTCATTTATTGTTTTAGTTGACCCCCTGAGAGCACCAGTAATAGAGGATGTGTATTTGAATTGCGGAGCTTTCAATTTATCTCTTACAATATTCACAACTTCGGGGGTCATAAGGATTATCCCAAGACCAATAAGCGCACCAAAATTTGATGTATCGCTTGGATTCCCGACAAAAGGAGGAACAAAGCTGTTTGTTCCATTGTTTCTAAGCCCTCTTATAAAAAATTCTCCCAGCAAAAACATGAAAAGTACTGTCGGGAACGCGGCTAAATTTGAAATAAGCGTTCTAAGCCAGCTTCCAAATCCTACCCCTGATCCCGGGAAAAGCCCCATGACAATATAAAAAGGCGCAAGAGTAACCCCTATTAATATATATATGTAGGCTTTGATAAGCTGGAACCATAGTCTGAAAAGCGCCTGAAGCATGGCAATTCCTATGATAAGAAAGCCGATAACGTGCGCAACAACATTAATAATTGAATCAGAGAAAAATGCTCCTGTTATTCCAGATACGATACCTCCAATTATTCCACCAATAGGGCCAGCCCCAAAAATTCCTCCAATTCCTCCACCAATTATTCCTCCTACGACAGCGCTTATTATTCCGGCAACAACCCTTCCCCAAGTTCCGTCAAAAAGCGAAGCAACAATATTTCCGACACTTCCTCCCGCGTTATTTGCGATTCCAGAAAGTCCTCCAATTCCGCCTACCGCGCCAACAGGATTTGTATAAATAAAAGTTGAAGGATTTATGGTGCTAATTTGGGGGTCAACTTTCGAAAAAATATGGAACACAAGATATAAAAGAACATACATAAGGTCAACAAGAAAACCTGCAATTGCGTAAGAAAGCGTGACAAGAATCAAGGCAACAACAATTTTAGGAAGCTGGTTTTGTATAGTCATAACGGTGCGCGGGTCAATTTTTAAACGGAACATAATACCAAGACCTATTAGAACAAAGACAAATACAAAAACAAGATAGACAATATTCCGGAAGCTTGTCCACAGTTTTATTAATGGATGAAGGCCCAAAAATCCAAGACCTTGTTCCATGACTCCTGTTGGTTTTGAAATGGCGCCAGTATTTGTCCCGTCATCAAAAACGTCAATTTGTTTTGCGTAAGTTTTTTTAGCAAGACCGAATTGAGAGGCAAGAGAAGCAAAGTATTGATGGGAAGAAATCGGAATCTTAAACGTATTTCCAATCATATCCCCTGCAAATGCCATTACGCCACCATTATTTTCCACATACCCTATTTTTTTTGTTTTTAAATCAATTCCAAGACATTTCCCTCCGATATTCAAAGGATCTATTCCTAAAAGTTGGCAAGAAGCGGCGGCAAGAAGTTCTATTATTGTACTCTGGGTGTATGTGTGAAGATTTTTTGGAACATCGGGATTTGTTTGTGGAGGATAATTTAGTGTTGACTGAGCTTCTGCCGGCTTGATAAGTCCAAAACCAAAAAATAAAAGACAAAGAATAATAAATCCAAATTTTAGTAATTTCATAGGGACAGCACTTCCATTTTAAGTATGAAGAAAGTAAAAATAAATGTCAAGGCAACGAAAGGAGTGGGTTTGGTACAAAACTTCTTTACCACTTCTTCATCGATAATGCCTTACCAAGCTTGGCAAGCATTGGCAGGTTGGCAAGGTCGGGTTGGCAAGGGTTGGCAAGGTCGGGCCTTGACATGGATATGAAAGTCAGGTATTTTTAATGTATGCCTTCTAAAAATAGAGTAAAGATATACGTGGAGAACGGTTACTATCACCTAATACAATAGGGGAGTAGATAAGAGAATTATATTTCAGGATCAAAGCGACTGCACTGTATTCTTGCGACTTTTAAAACAATACCTCTCGCCAAAAGAAGATTTACCTTCATTTCAAGATCCCGGCGTTCGACTTGATCGAATCATGCAAACAAATATGTATGGTGAAATAGAATTACTTGGATTTGCGCTCATGCCTAATCATTTCCATCTTCTGGTTAAACAAACCGAAGCCAACGGAATTACAAAATTTATGACCCGGCTATGCACGTCTTATGCGATGTATTTTAATAAAAAATATGGTCGAACAGGACATTTGTTTCAGGACAAATATAAAGGGGTACTTGTTTTGGACGACAATTATATTCTTCATTTATCTCGATATATTCACCTTAATCCAAGCAAAATCCTAAACGATAAAATCAACTTCCTTGAATTCACAAGCTACCCTTACTATTTAGGGTTAAAAAAAGCAAGCTGGATAAAACCAGATTTCATTCTTAAATATTTTAGCAACAAGAAGATTGGTGGCTACTATAGTTCCTATAAGGAATTTATAGAAGATTACAGGGAAGGATTTTCAAGCGAAGAAATTCTTGGAGATTTTATCTTAGAAACAGACTAATAAAACAGAGGCAGGTCTTTCTTAACCCATTGGCAAGGTCGGGCCTTGCCAGAGGTTTGCCAGAGGTTGCCAATTTAAACATGCAAACAAAGGCCTCTGGTTGTAGTTGTGGATTTTTCTTTTGTAGACGGATTATTCTATGGTTGTTTTCTTACACCAAAAATATGTCCATGACAGTATTTGACAATTTTACGCGCAAAGGGTATTATGTTGCCAAGCATTCTTTACAGCATTTTTTGTATGAAAAAATATGTTTTTCTTTTTCTCTGCCTTATAATTTTTTCTATTACTATTTTTGCCCCAAAGACTTTTGCGCAAGCAGATTTGACAGGTACTCAAAGTGCTACTCCAACTAATTACGAATTGCCGTATCCCGGACTTTTGCCGGATAATCCTTTGTATTTTTTAAAAGCGGTTCGGGACAGACTAATAAGCGTTCTTATAAATGACTCACAAAAAAAAGCGGAATTTAATCTTTTGACGTCTGATAAAAAAGTAAACGCAGCATGGTTTTTAGCACTCGGCGGAAAAGATGATTTGGTAGTAACTACTCTTTCAAAAAGCAACAACTATTTTTCAGAAGCAGTTAGAATGTCACAGGTTTCCAAAAAAGCAGGAAAACCAATTAATTCACTTATTGAAAATTTGCGTCTTTCTTTGAAAAAACACGAAGAAGTCGCAAAACAAATTGAGCAAAAAGTAAAAAAAGGAAAAAAGGAAAACGTGCGTACGGAGATTTTTCGAATCATCGAATTTAAAAAAAACATCCAATTGCTTTTTCCTCAAAATCAATAGTAATAACAATTTTTTGAGTAAGTTTTTTTAGCAAAAAACTTTTATGCCTTGCCCGCCACTGTCCTATTTTTGCCCGTTTATTAAGATGAGGCTGGAAAAAGCACTTGTATACTTTGATATATTTGTTTCTAGTTGACACCCCCGATATAGTGGTTTACCATCTATCTTGGCACTAGATATAGTACCTTAAAAATATGGAGTGTCCGTATTGTAGAAGTTCGCAAACAGAGGTTGTTGAAACAAGAGTCGCTGAAGACGGAAGCAATATCCGCAGAAGAAGGACGTGCATTTCTTGCGCAAAAAGATTCACAACTTATGAGCGAATTGAAAACATTACTCTTATTGTAAAGAAAAAAGATGGAAGGCGGGAGCAGTTTGACCGCGAAAAACTGAGAACAGGAATTATTAAGTCGTGTGAGAAAACAGACGTTTCGCTTGATCAAATAAATACAATTGTTGACGATGTAGAAAGAGAATTAAAGGGATCTGAAACTGTTGAAATTGATGGAAAAAAAATAGGCCAAATGGTTTCGGTAAGACTTAAAAAAATTGACAAAATAGCATATATTAGATTTTCAAGCGTTTTTAAAAGATTTGTAGACTTAGAAGATTTTGAAAAAGAATTGAAGAAGTTAATTAAATAGGTAGTTTAAAAATTTGTGAATTAATAAAATATTATGATAAAGCTTTCAGAATTATCACACAAAGTTTTTATGGACAGGTACGCTCTAAAAGACGAGGACGGCGTAGCCCTTGAAAAAACTCCAGAGGAAATGTGGAAGAGGGTTGCAAAAGGAATTTCCAGCCAAGAAAAAAAAGAAGTAAGAAAATATTGGGAAAAACAATTTTACCGCGTTATGGAAGACTTCAAGTTTGTTCCGGGCGGACGGATTTTGTCAGGCGCGGGAACAGGTTTTCAAGTAACGTATTTTAATTGTTTTGTTATTCCTTCTCCTAAAGATTCAAGAGGGGAGATTTTGGAAACTCTCAAACAAATGGTTGAAATTATGGCGCGCGGCGGCGGCGTCGGATTCAATCTTTCTTCCCTTCGTCCCAGAGGTGCGCGAGTTAAAAAAGTCAATGGATTTTCTTCCGGTCCTGTAAATTGGGCAGAGCTTTTCTCTGTTGCGACAAAAGATATTGTGCAACAGGCGGGAACGCGCCGCGGCGCCCTGATGCTTATGCTTCATGATTGGCATCCTGACATTGAGGAATTTATAACAGTCAAAGAGGATCTTTCAAAAATAAACGGCGCAAATTTGTCTGTTTGTGTGTCAGATTCTTTTATGGAAGCGGTTAAAAAAGATGAAGATTGGGTTTTGCAATATCCTGATCTTGACGACCCAATGTATGACGAAAAATGGAACGGGGAACTTGATGAATGGAAGGCTCTTGGCGGAAAAGTAAAAATTTACAGAACCCTAAAGGCGCGGGAAATTTGGGACAAAATTTGTACTGCCGCATGGAGAAGCGCCGAGCCGGGCCTTCATTTTCTTGAGCGAAGCAACAAAAGAAGCAACACCTATTATTTTGAAAAGCTGCTTGCAACCAATCCATGCGGTGAACAACCTCTTGGTGCTTGGGCCGTTTGTAATTTAGGAGCGATGAATTTGGTAATGTATGTCAAAAACGGAAAATTTGATTTTGAAAGTTTCGGGAATGACGTTAAGGTTGCAATGCGCTTCTTGGACAATGTTATTGATGAGACATATTATTTCTTAAAAGAAAATGAGGATTGTGCAAAAAATATTCGCCGGACCGGTCTTGGAATTATGGGAATTGGGGACGCGTTAATAAAAATGAAAATTCGATACGGCGCACCCGAGTCTCTTCCTATTATTAAAAAAATCTTCCAAACTCTTCGAGATAATGCATATGAAGAGTCAATTGATATCGCAAAAGAAAAAGGGGCTTTCCCGAAATTTGATCGTGAGAAATACTTGCAAGGTTATCACATCAAGGGCCTTCCTCATCGTCTTCAGAAAAAAATCGCAAAGCAGGGGATAAGAAACGCAGTGCTTTTAACAATTGCACCAACAGGAACAACGAGTCTTATAAGCGGCGTTACTTCAGGAATAGAACCTGTATATGAATTTGAATTTATAAGGCGCGATAGGCTAGGAGAACATAAGGTATACCACCCATTGTATGATGAATGGAGAAAAGACCACCCGAATGATGCCCGCCCCGACTATTTTGTTTCGGCAAATGATTTGGACCCGCTTGATCATGTTAAGGTTCAGGCGATTGCACAAGAATATATTGATTCCTCGATTTCAAAAACAGTAAATGCGCCAACCGCGCACACAATTGAAGACGTAAAAACTCTTTATATGGCTGCATACGACATGGGATTAAAAGGAATTGCATATATGCGTGACGGGTCGCGAGTCGGAGTGTTGGAAAGAGTCGATGATAGAAAGGAGACAAGTGAAGTTCTTGAAAAACCTCAACAACTTCCTCTTCCTGATCCACGCCCTATCCGAAAACGACCGCTTGTTTTGCAAGGAGTAACATATGAAACTCAGACTCCTCTTGGAGACGCATTTATTACTATAAATTCAGACGTTGAGAAAAATCCTTTTGAGTTATTTATTACAATTGGAAAACCCGGAAATGATGTTGCCGCAATGTCTGATGCTCTTGGACGGCTTATCTCTCTTGTTTTGCGTCTGCAAAGCCCTGTTGAGTCACGCGAGCGAATCCGCCAAATCGTAGCGCAATTAACCGGAATTGGGGGAATGCGATCTGTTGGGTTTGGGCAAAATAGAGTTAGGTCTCTTCCCGATGCGGTAGCAAAGGTTTTGGCAGAACATTTTGAATTTAAAGTAAATGGAAAAGTCATTGATATAAAAAAACAAACAAATAATGTTGATGCATCCACAAACAATTTGCCAAACGGAAATTCATCAACTATTTATAACGGAAATGGAAACGGCTCGTCTTCTTATAATGGTAATGGAAAAACAAACGGACACGCTGTTATAACTGAAGAAACAGTAAGTCTTAATTCTTCAGAAGACGTTTCCCTGCCGATTGCCCCAGTTGAACAATTAAGTATTGGTGAAATTAATTCTAATACAAATTCGCATTTTGATTTGTGTCCTTCTTGCGGTGAGGCAGCGTTTGCCCACGAGGAAGGGTGCGCCAAGTGCTACAGTTGTGGTTACGCCGAGTGTTAACGAAGGCGCCGCAACTGCATGAATAAGATGAATATTCTTGTGGCTATGCAGAATGCTAGACACAAGAATATGAGTAAAACGAATTTAGTTAAAGAGTTTTAGTTTAAAGTATATATTTGGAAAGCGCCGTGAAAGTCGGCGGAACTGCCGGTACTGTTATATCCAGAAAACAAATATATATTATCCGTCAAACGGAGGAGCCCGAGCAGGCAGTAAACATGCACCTCTCGGGAACGGGAGGTTTTTTTATTGGAAGTTTCAAGAATGCCCCGATTGAATCGGGGATGAATTGAAGCTGACAAAAGATTTTATTTTATAAGTTTATCCGAGTATAGTGAGTAAAAATCTTATGCCGATATATACAAAAAAAGGGGATTTGGGACAAACTTCTTTGGGAAGCGGAGAAAGGGTTTGGAAACATTCAATGCGGGTTGATACATATGGAACAATTGACGAGCTTAATTCATTTGTGGGAATAATTATCTCAGAGATTCCAAAAAGCAAATCCTATAAAAAAAAATTTACCTCAATACTTACTCTTCTGCAAAACGACTTGTTTTGTATAGGTTCTTACCTTGCAAATCTTAAACGTGAAGACATAATAAAACACCTTTGCAAAAATACCACTTTTTTTGAAAAAGAAATTGACAATATGACCAAAGTTTTAATTCCTCTTTCAAATTTTATTCTTCCCGGGGGAGGAAAAACTGGCTCGCGTTTTCAGTTTGCAAGAACGCTTGCAAGGAGAGCGGAGCGTAAAATGACAAAGCTTTTGGAAAAAGAGGAAGTGAATCCTGATGTTGTCCAATATTTAAATAGGCTTTCGGATCTTCTTTTTACCATGAGCCGTTATGCAAATTTTAAAGACAAGAAAAAAGAAACCATTTGGAAAATATGAGAGAGTCACTTGCATATAAAGATATTAGGCCTGAGCAATACTTGCCCCGAGAAATTGTGGGGTCAAAAGCGTTTAATTTGGAATATTATCCAGGCTCTTACGAACGTGAGGCTATTAGGGAAGATGTTGTTTCATATCTTGGTGAATACCGCTTGCAGGTTCCTAAATTCCACTATCAGCTACAGTTTTCGCAAGGAGAAGAAGGTCTCTTTGCGCTTCGCGATTCTTTTAAAGGAGAGCCTATGGTAGCAAAAGGAGCGCGCGCTATACAAGAAAGAAGTCTGCGGGGGGAAAATGTGTCTCGGGAAAAAGCAGAACTTGTCGGAATAAGACGGCTTGAAGATCAACTTCGGTTTGGAAAAACAGAAGATACTATTTTGTGGGCGAGTCCGCCAGGTCCAAAAGAAGAAGGGTATGGTGACTACGGATTTATTTATAAAGGAAGTTTGCAAGAAAAGAATGGGGTAAAAAAAATAACGATGACTGCTATTAGGGTAGAGAATCCTAATATTGACCAGTTTAATTTTGTACTTTCACAAGCTTCTGGAATTGAATTTAAAAACAAAAGAGCAGAGGATTTTTTACAAAATCCTATTCTTGTTGAAGAACAAATAGACGAAAAACTATTTGATAATATTTGCAAAAAGCAATTTGCTTTTTTAGGAACAGATGAAGCGCAAGCAAAATTCAATAGAATTATCGCAAGACTCTCTCCTTTAATTGAGGAGGTTGTAGATGTGATACAAAAAGGCAATAGGCGTGAAAAAATAGCTGCGTTCCGCGCGCTTGAAAATTATACGCTTATGCTTAAAAAAGGAGAGGATATATTTCTTAAAAAAGATAAACCTTATGTTGTGCAAAACAGTCTTTCTGATATTCTGCCTCAGTATAATTATGTTCCTCCGGCTGCATTTGGAAGTTGTGGGGGAACGCTTCAGAGCAATAACATTTTTTCTCTTGGTCAATCTCTTTCCTCGGTTTTGTTGGGAGGCGAGGCAATAGGGCCTGATCGATACGGCGACAGGAAATTTAAATGTCCTTCCTGCCGCCAGACAAATATCCGGCCGTTCAACAGCCTTTTACCAAGTTGCCAGCACTGCGGAAGCACAGAGGTCGCGTGTTAGTCAAAAACAACTTTGTAGCGTGAAAACTATTTCAGGTCTTCATTTCCTGTTTGAACTTTCTATAAAAATTCATACAATTATTATTGATGAAGAATATTCTTCTTGATATTTTATTTCCAAAAAGGTGCGTAAATTGCCGAAAATTCGGAGGTTTTTTGTGCGCCGATTGTTTTGCAAAAATTTCATTTACTACAAATTTTTCCTGTCCTGTATGCTTGGCGCCGGCAATAAACGGAATGACTCACCCGTTTTGCAAGAAAAAATATTCTCTTGACGGTGTAATCCCAACGCTTTTATATAAGGGGGTTGTTAAAAAACTTTTGTACCAATTAAAATACGCGCCGTATCTTGCAAGTCTTGGACCTATTCTTTCAGACATTCTTTTTGAGGGCATTATACAAAATGAGTCGCTCTTTCCATTGCTTCAAAAAAATCCTATTATTGCCCCCGTCCCTTTACATCCTAATCGGGAACGATTCCGAGGCTATAATCACGCAGGAATTATTGCACAAAATTTAGCAAAAAAACTTGACGCTGTTTATGTAAAAGATATTCTTAAAAGAATAAAAGATACAAAACCTCAATATAAGCTTTCAAAAGAAGATAGAAAGAAAAATATTTTAGGCGCGCTTAAAGTAGCAGAAAAATTTGAGAACAAGTTAAACGGAAAAACAATTATTTTAATTGATGATATTACAACGACTTTTGCAACGCTTCAAGAATGCGCAAAGGTTCTTAAAAAAAGTGGAGCCGTAACGGTTGTAGGAATAACCGTCGCAAAAGAAGCCTAAAAGACACAATAGTACTATAAGATATTAAATAGTTGACTTTTGAAGCTACTTAATTTATAATACTTGTTACGGGGATGCAATGCATCGACAGAATTGCTCTTTAAAAACTGCAAGCCGATAATGATACTAATCGTAAAAGCGTATCAAAAACAAATGCTAAGAATTTTCTTAGCGGTCAAAGTTTTGCTTACGCACAACCTGCGTACGCTTACAACTAAGACCTGTCCGTATCATTCTTTTCTCAAACGGTTAGATACGGGCATAAACACAGTTTGAGATAGGGTTTAGAGACTGATTGATTCTAGGCTAGAAAATTAAAATCTTGGAATTGCCTTTCCTGTTAATTGGATCAGAGCAAGACGACAATTAAAAATTAACTAAGCTTGTAGATGTTTTTGATTAACAGTCCTGGACGTGGGAGCAATACCCACCATCTCCACAATTAAACTTTTTAGTTTGTTATTGCTCTAATCATGTTTATTCATTGATATTATGGAAACACCACAACTAGAAGACAAAAACTTTACTGAAAAAACGCCCGCAGATTTACGAGCAGATTTTAGACATATGTGGAGAAGTAGTTTCAGGGGAGGTTTTCCTGCTCCTCAAGAAGGTCAGACAATAGAAGATGCCGAAGTAGACGTAGAAGCCTATGAAGTTATATTTGACCCACTCAATCAACAAGAAAGGAAACACAATATTCAAGAGTTTGGTTTACGAGCAGTTGCAGCAGGTTTTGAAATAGCTGGAACAATAATAACGCCCGGTGCTGGTTTTCGTGAAAACGGTCATCAAGTTCACGCAATTACCTATTTGCTAAAGTCTCCACAGGAATAGCGCGTTTCTCTACTCCCCGTTTTTTAGTTCGCGTTGGGCGACGCGGTTGAGGACTTTTTGCTTTGCGTTTTTCCGACGCTCGTGTTCTTTTGTTCCTTTACCAAGTGCTATTTCAAGCTTAAAATTCCCGTTTTTAAGATAAAGCGCAGTCGGTACAAGTGTAAAATTTCCCTGATCAAGGCGTGATTTAAGAACAAGAAGCTCTTTTTTGTGAAGAAGAAGTTTTCTTGTCCGTTTTTCGTCATATCCTTCAATTCGCGAAAATTTGTACGGAAAAATTTTGGCACCAACAAGATATGCCTCGTTGCCTATAATTTTTACATAACTTCCTGTTATGTCTGCGTGTCCAAGACGCGCAGCTTTTACCTCTGAACCAAGCAATACAATGCCAGCTTCAAGTTTTTCTTCCAACTTAAATTGTGAGATTCTTTTATTTCCTATTTTCATGCCTCTATTATATCAGTATTGAGGAAGATGTTAGAGGTCAAAGGAATAGATTTTTGAGTCTTTTACAAAATATATTTTTTTGCCTGTCTCATCAACCGCAAAAGAAACAGCGTTTATAAGATTTTTTGAAGCAAATTGATTTTTCACTTCTCCATTTTTTGCAATTTGAACAACACGCCCGTTTTTGCCGTCAAGAAGGTAAATATTTGCATAATCAATATCTGTGTAAAGAATGTTTCCTGTTCCAAGCGGTTTTATAAGACCTTTAAGAGAAAAGTCGTCTTCTTTTCCTTTTGTGAATTTTCGGATTTTTCCATCGTCCTCAACAACCCAGATTGAACTGTCAATAGAAATACCTATAGGAGAATTCAGCGTAATTTTATCTGTAAAGTAAGCTTTTTTAGTTGTGCTTCCTGAAGTGTATTTGTCGATTGTTGCGTCTTTTTTATTTAAAACATAGACATTTCCAAGAAAAGTATCAATTCCTGCTACGTCAGCAGTATTTTTTACATCCGGAATAATTTTTTCTGTTGTTGCTTTTTTCTTGTTGGCGCTTAAAACTCCTGAATCCGAGAGCAAATAAACAGTCTCTTTATCAGCTGTAATACTTCCGATGTTTTTAAACTCATTTTTTATTGTTTTCTGTACTTTTCCCTCACCTGAAAGAATAACGATACCGCCGTCACGGTTTGCAGCAACAATTGCCTCTCCTTTACGGGTTACCATATCAACCTTTTTAACGCTTTCGTTTTGCGGATCAAAAAATACTTTTTCGTTTTGGGAATTTGCGGCTTGAGAAAGCTCGTCAACTTTTTTTGATACTTCAGAGTAGAAAGCGTCTACTTTTTTTCTTTGTGTTGTGTCTTTTAGATAAGAGTCGCGAATATCTTCGATGTTTTTTTTAATTTCAGAATATGCATCAAGAGCAAGGGATTTATTAAGTCCCGCAAGAGTGTTTGCGTCTTCCAGTTTTTTTTCAAGAGGAACTATTTGTTGGGTAAATTGTTGTTCTCTTTTTTTCTCCTCTTGTCTTCCCTTTTCAATTAAAATACTTACTGCTAAAACCGCAACAAGAGCAAAAATTGCAATAATTATGAGTATTTTACGTTTTTTTCCAAAATTTACCGAAGGTAATCTAAATTTAGAAAAAAGACTAGTTGTAGTTCCGGGACCTTTTTCTTCGGGGGCGATGATTTCATCTTCGAAAGGTTCATCGCTTTTGTCTTCTTTTTGATCTTTTTCTTTTTTTTCTTCTCCAGGTGCTTCCTGTATGTCAGCTACTTCTTCAGCATCTTTTTTATATTGCAAAATTATCGCCGCCTCGTTTCCAATAGGATCCTCATGGATAAGAGGCGCAATATTTTCTGAAATTTCAGAAACGGTTGCTCCTTCAAGATGAGGAGATAATTTGTCCGAAGGAATTTTTTTTGCAAAATCAGAAGTTTCAAGAACAATTATGTCACCGTCTTGTAGGTGACCGGAAAATGCAGTTACTGTTCCTTCTTCTCCTTTTGCAATTGTTCCGAGTTTTTCCCCGCGTTTTATAACCACCATTCCTGCTGATCCGACGACAATATAAAGAGTTTCACCGTTTGTTGTTGCAAGGACTATAGAATAGGAGTATTCTTTTCCAATTTCTTCGGTGACTGTTTCAACCGCTTTTTTTACTGTCTCAAGATTTTTATCGTCAAGCGCAAAAAATTCCCTCTGGAGCCTTTCCAATATGTCTTTACCGTATGATGCTATTGCCTCTTCAAGTTTTTCAGAGGACGTAAGCGAAAGCGTTACGTATAAATTTATTGTGCTATAGGCTTGGGACCATGTAGTGTCAGTTGCATTTGTTATTATTTTTGCAATCAATATGTTTTGACTGTTCATAGTTAGTTAATAGCAATGCCTATCAAAAGAACAACGGCTGCAATAAGATGTCCTGTTGCAAGCGCTTTAAAAATTGGAGAGAATCTTACCTGGTTAATTATTGCGTTAAACCTTCTAATTTGCACCATAAGAATAACTGCAAAAAGAATATACAAAGAAAGAAAAATTACAAGCAAGATTTTAACAATAGAATCTTGGTTAAGAGAGGAAGTAATAATTGATTGGAAAAAATCATTAAATTGCATATTATTTTCCTATTAAATCTCCTATAATTTTTATCACGCGTGCCGGTTCAGGAGCTTTGGTGCACTCAAAATTTCCCAGAGATCCTGCTGTTTGAACTAAAATGTCTCCATAGTTAAATAGCGACCGAATTGCCCCAATTTGAGTGTAGCTAACATCCTGAATTAAGTCAAGTTTTGTTTGGGCGACATTCTTGTATAGTATCCCATCAATATCAACATCAATAACACGCATATTGGTAACAAGTAAGATGTTAAAATACCAGAGAGTAAACTCGACTAAAATAAACCCTGCGACTAAAAGATAGTAAAACAATAAGAGCAAGAAGTGTGTCGTAGGAGAAATTTGAATAAAAGGAAAGAGGGTGTCCGAAAAGAACGAGAAGAGAATAGGAGCAATTATAAGAGAAAACGACATTGCTACCCAAGGAATATTTGTTATAAAATCCCTCCTTATTAAGAGAATAATTTCCTCGTTTGCTTCCTGATCTTCAAATGTTATCCCTTGTGGAAAATAGGAAAGCGAGGAATAAAAATGAGGATTCTTACGCGCGTCCCCCGAATGGGAAAAAGGAGGATCAGTACTGTCAATTCCCTTTTTTGAGTTTTTTATGTCAAGAGTTTTCTCGGGCTTTTGTTTTCCCAAAACGAACTCTCCTTGTAATGGTTGGCTTGATTTGTCCACAGCGTCTGTGCAAAATTATAGCCTAAATTATATTTTTTTGCTAATCTTAAGTGAGAATTTAGCGTTTTTCAGCATTGTACAAAGGCCCGACGATTTGTATATTTTTTGGTGCCCGTAAATTAAACCAGTCTTTAAATTCTGAAGCAGGGAAATTTTGGGATTTACCATCACCGTTTATTGTGACAGAAGTAGTTTTTCCGGAGCCAAAGTCTGTTGAAACAGAAATATCAGAAACGTTATTAAACGCATCACTTCCAAGCTCCTGTTTTACGCGTCCAGCGTCCCAAGTATCTGTTCCTTCAGGGTTTGCTTCATCTGTTTGGTATAAATGAGATTTTGATGAAGAATTTTTCCGCGCCAATAGAATTACGTTAGCAATGTCTGCAACTTCATCGGGTTTTAGCCAAGCTGTTTTATTGTATTCTGCCCGCGCTCCCCAATCGCAATAAAACCATGGAGATTCCTTGTCGTATGCATTGTTTTTAAGATCGTCAAAACTGCCTATTGAAGAAGAGGAGTCAGTTCCGTTCTTAGTCCATGAAGTTCCGCTCCAGCCGATATCTCCTGATGAATGAACATAGCCTCCGTGCGTTGAAGAAAACCATGCTTTAATAGGATTTCCTCCCTGAACCATAACCCATCCTTTTGTTGCTTCAACTGCTTCATTCCATTTTCCCCCTTTTTCATTTGCCAGGAAAACTTGGCAGTGGTCAGTCCCGCAGATTGAGCCCTGGCCGTTGTTTGTATACGCAAGAGCATAAGAGCGGGCAGCGATAGCTTGTGCTTTTAGTGCTTCGTATCCTCCTTCATTTCCCCATGATTCAGGCATTTCCCCTAAATGCTTTAGATAATCATCAATCTTTAATGATGGTCCTCCTTCAACATTGATAGTAATTTCTTGGCTATAATCTTTTTTTAACTCATAACTATCATAATATGCATGTAAAATATCCTCAACGCCTTGTCCAGCTTTTGACCGTCCAAACGCGCCATATTGATTAAGACCAACCCTGTTAGGAACACCATATGTGAATAGTCCAAAGGCAGGACTAAACCCGGGACTTTTAAAAGGCTCTATATCGCTTGAGCAGCTTCCTCCTGACCCAGCAGAGCGCGGGATATTAAGCCTTCCTAATTTTTGCGCAATTAGGTCTTGCTGTTTTGCTGATAATTGTGCTATTTGACTTGACAGTGTTGTTTGATATTCTTGTGCTCCTTTAACTACTTTTTCAACCTGAAGCTTTTCACTAGCGAGTTTTTCTTTCACGCTTGATAGGCGGGTTTCTTCGCTTTCCAGATTTTTTTTACGCTCTTCAATGTCCGTAAGCTTTAACGCAATATTTGTTATCAGGATTTTGTCTTGATCGGTACCCTTTTTTTTGTATGCAATAAGACGAGTTACGCTTGATGCATCTTGCGCGGAAATAAAAATAAGAAGCGGAGAAAAAGCATAATTTTTAATATAGTAGTCTCTGACGGTTTTATTAAAAATTTCCTTTTGTTTTTCCAAATCTTTATACCCTTTTTCTATAATCTTTTTTTTCTCGGCAATATCGTTTTCAAGGAAAACGACACGATTTTCAATTCCGGTCAATTGAGCTTTCAGGTTTGTAAGTTGGGAAAGAAGAGGAGCGGTTGCTTTTTGAGAGGAAGATAAGGCGCTTTGAAGCTCTCCAAGCTTTTTCCCAATATCGTCAAGCTCGTCTGAATAAACAGGGAAAGAAATAAGTTTTAAACTAATAAAAAATAATGCAGTGATACATGCGAGAAAAAAAACTTTTTTCATTGGTTATTAATTGTACCAGATAGAAGCTTATCTTTTGTTCAAACCGCAGTTAGAATAGCAATTTCCGAGTTTTCCAACTATATCATTTTTTAAAATATAACCCCATTCTCGAGAGTCTGAACTAAAGCTTCGGTTGTCGCCCAAAACGAAATAAGCATCAGGAGGTACGGTTATTTCCTTACTATTTTCTAAAAAAGTTCCCACATATGTTTTGGTTTCCGGAGGGAGATACAGACTCTCATTAAGTTGTTGTCCATTAAGAGAGATAGAGTTATTTATTAAGGATATTTTATCTCCAGGTATTCCAATAACTCTCTTTAGAATAGGCTTTCGAGTAATCGGACTAAAAAATATGATTAATTCTCCACGAGAGGGATTAGTAGTGTTATATGTAGTTGTATTAATGGTGAAAGACTGCCCATTTTGATAATTAGGATACATAGACTGTCCTTCAATCAAAAACGTGCCGGATTGATAAGTTGGCGTAATTGGTTTGTTTTGAGTGGGAGAAATTGATATTTTGGGATAATTTCCTATTGATCTAGGCATTTTATAGGAGGAAATAAGGCTTGGGAATATGTAGTAAAGAAGTATAAACGCAAAAATCAATGGGGTAAATATAATAGACAAAAGTAGGATTTTGCCCTTTTTTGAGGGTTGAAAAACGAAGTCGCCTTTAAATGCTTTTAAATTATCATAAATAATAAAACTATAAATAAATCCCAAAGGTGCAAGTGCTATTGATATTGCGGCAGTAATTATAATATCTAAATATGGAACATGCAGTAATGATATTAGTTTTGGGAGAATAGATATTCCTGTTTCGAAAAAAGTAATTACTATTAACAATAAAACAATTCTTAACAAAACAGAAAAGAATCTCCCTCTCACGTACTCGCGACTTTTAAGAAGTGCATTCAGGCCTCCAATTCCTTCTGAGGCTAAAACATAGGCTGCGTTAAAAAACCACACTGTCAAAATACCAACGAGGGCTATAAAGAGAACAGTGCTGATAAATGTGATTAAGGCTTTACCAATGATGTCTCCGGGGGACAATAATGCTAATTTAGAAAGAAAGATAAATATCAACATAGTAGGTAGCAATACAATTAGAATTAATCCAAATGTAACAAGAAAAACAAGTGCACTTGTCCAGATATACGGAATTGTTTTTTTGAAGCTTCTTTTGAAAGATTCGATAATTCCTATTCCTTCTCGATAATTAACAATACTTGTTATTAAAGATAGAATGGTCAAGTTTTGAATAAATATATAACCTAAAATTAGCGTTAATGCTAAAATGCCAACAAGGATGAGAATTGGGATAGAGAACTTCAACGCGTATACAAGAGCAATTCCTAGAATACTAACAATAATTATTACTGTCATTACGAGTAAAAGCTGAATGTAATATATAAGACTGAGTCCAATAATTGTTTTAAATCTTAGTTTGTATATTAAAAAAGAATCTTTGAATAGATTTATCGGTCCAGGCAGTTTTATGTTTTGAGGTTCAATGGGTTGTTGGTTTGGTTCCATTAATCTAGTGAAGCATAAAGCGATGGGAAATTCAATTCGGTGGGCCTGCTTGGGATCGAACCAAGGACATCTACTTTATAAGAGTAGCGCTCTACCGCTGAGCTACAGGCCCTTGTTTGGGATTATACCAAAAACTAAAGCAATCCGCCTGATCCGCCGTCTGGGCCTTTTAGCTGTTCGGGACCGTCTCCTAAATCGCCCAATACTTCAAAAAGGCGTGATCGTTTTGCAATTTCTGCCTCAACCAAATCCCGCGGTCGGCCAAACTTAAGGCGCGATAATTCTCGGACAAGTTCTGCAACTCGGGGATTTTCCTGTTTTTTCTCCTCTGTTAGATCCCGAGTCAGATCCATTGAAAAAGGAGTTGTGGGCTCACCATTTATAAGAGTTTTAACATAAGCGTGATAGCGCTCGACATTTATAAGGTCTGCTTCAGAAAAAGTAGGCTGAAATTCGTGCTGAAGATAATTTGCGTCTGATACTCCGACGCGGAATGAAATAATTGTTCCGGCATTTCCGAAAATTGCATTTTTTACTTCTTCTTCAATTTGTCCGATAAATTGGTTGGCAACAATTAGGTTAAGTCGGTATTTCCGCGCTTCTGATAGAATTTGTCCAAAGTCAGGAGTTGCAAAATTTTGGAATTCGTCAACATATAAATAAAAATCGCGGCGTTGTTCTTGTGGCACATCGGTTCTGGACATTGCAGCGGCTAAAATTTTTGGAACAAGAATAAGTCCCAAAAAGCTCGAGTTGTCCTCTCCGATTTTTCCCTTCGCAAGAGAAATAAGAAGAATTTTTCCTTGGTCCATTACTTCGCGGAAATTAAAAGCGCTTACGCTTTGGCCGATAATATCCCGCATCATGCGGTTGGTAACAAATCTACCGAATTTTGAAACGATATAATCCAGAACTTCCGATTTATGGAAGTCTGAAGTTTGGGCGATTTGATCAGTCCAGTACCGTCTGACAATCGGGTCGTCAATTTTTGGCAAAAGTTCTTGGACAAATGATGAGTCTGTAAGAACCCTTACGACTTCAACAAAAGTATTGCCCGGCTCACTCATGACAGTTAGCATTGCATTGCGGATTGCGTGTTCAAAGCGAGGACCGATAATTCCTGTTTTATTAGGATCATAAAGCTTATACATGAGTCCGATAATTGAAGTTACAATCAAATCTTTTTGTTCATCGGTTTGAGCGTCAAGCATGTTAATTCCCATCGGGCGTTCGGTGTCAGACGGGTCAAAAAGAATTACGTCTTCAGCACGTTCCGGTGGGATAAGCGGAAGTATCATATCAATTGTGTCGTGGGGGTCAATAAAGCATACGCCTTTACCTTCTCTTATGTCCTGCAAAATCATGTCTTTTAAAAATTCGGATTTTCCAACTCCAGTTTTTCCAATAATATACATGTGGCGCCTTCTGTCGTCATCCGCTATGTATATCGGGCGGATTTGTCCGCGGTAAATACTTTTTCCGAGGTAAAGTCCGGTTGTCGGAATCGTGGCTGGTGCCGGGGCCACACGAGCCGCAAGCCAACGGATGCGCGGATTTTCAACACTTTTATTTGGAAAATGGAAAATTGTTGCAAGTTCTTCAATCGTCAAAACATTTTGTGATATTGGGATAAGCGGAAGTTGGCGGTAGACAAAATCAACCATTGCCATCCCTTTAAAAAATCTTGCTTTCGCTTTTTCAAAAGAATTAAATGACGCAAATTGGGTAAACGCGCCTTCCATATTTGAAATATGCGCGTCTGCGGCTTCTTTTGTTGAAGAAACGACCAATAGTCTAATTTGAGTATTAAATCCGGGTTTTGCAATTTTTTGCTCGACTGCCTCAAGTTCTTTTTGGTCAACAGAATATTTTGCGGTTTCAGGATTTGCTTCCCTTTTTTTTGTATTTGAAATATAGGAGCGTCCCGTTTTTTTCCAATTGTCGCTTGCCGGAGTTATTAAGATTTGGATAGCACCAGCCTCGCCCTCCTGCATTTTTCCAAGAGTACTTGTTACGGTTGAGAGCGGATCAACTGCAAGGTCTTTATAGATTTTAATCGGCTCATATGAGGCTTTCTTAAGTTTAAGAGTTGCGAATGCGACTTTTCCATCGGTGTCAAAAATATTATAATCTTCAATTTCTATAACTTGCGCGTCAGGATACGCGCCGTGAATTTGCTTTTCAACCATGTCTTTTAGTCTGCGCGGAACCCCAACATAAAATCTAATATCATTAGAATTGGCAACTATTTCAAAAGAGATACTTTCGGGAACTTTCAAAAAAGATAAAAAACCCTTTGCGCCTTTTATGGAGGTAAAACCTGAAAATAGTTGTTCTGCGGCGTCAATTTTTATCTCGTTTTCCCGGGGAAGAGTTATTTCAAGAAGGGCAGTATCAAGTGATTTCTGGTGTCTCTCTTTGTATTTTCTCCAAAACCCAAGCGCAAGAGCAATTCCGACAACCCCACCTACAAGGAGAGCTGAAAGTATTGTCGCAATCAAAAATACAATAAAAGTATTTAGAAGATTTTGTGTGTTTAATGCTTCAAGCGGCATTTTTTAATTCCTTTCCTTGCTCTTGGTGTTTTCTCAAAAAAAGTCCTCTCCAGAACGAAGTCGTGTCTTTTTTAGGTTTGAAACTAGAGATATTTTTTGGTACTACTTCTCCTGTTGCAAGTTCCGGGTCTGTTGTGATAGGCGTTTCCGGACCTGCATGGCTTGCGCCAATTTCCAAAAGATTGTCATGTATTTTCTGAAGTTCTTTTTTTTCGTTCACGGCTCTGATGCCCGCAGCTGCCACTTCCGGCGGAGCCTGAATTCCAATATTTATACCTGTCGCCTCTAGCGGTTTTTGTAGTTCCAGCATACGTACATCATAACACTAATTAAACACCAGAGCAAACAAAAATAGCCACAAAAAGGTAACAAAGTACCCACAGTTTCTGATATAATACCAAGGCTTAACAGCACGTGGAGGAGTCGCATAGTTGGTCCATTGCGGGGGTTTGCTAAATCCCTGAGTCGTAAGACTCACGCAGGTTCGAATCCTGTCTCCTCCGCCAAACCGTTTATTTAGTGTTTAAAATATTGGAGAGGTCGCATAAGAACCTGGTTAAACCCAGAACCTTGAGCAACCATCTCCTCGTTGCACTCGGAGAGGTCGCATAGTGGCCTAGTGCGGAGGTCTTGAAAACCTCTGTGGACGCAAGTTCACCGTGGGTTCGAATCCCACCCTCTCCGCACATCTAAAATTGTTTCGTTTTTTTCAAGGGGAGATTGCTCTTTGGGACTTTCCCTAAAAGATTTATAATGCTTGTCAGAATGGATGAATTAATAATTCGTAAAAAAGAGATAACAGATATTATTCCATGGAATTTATTACTTCTTGCAGATCCTTCCCGTGAAAATGTACAAAAATACATCGATCACGGAGAAATATTTCTTGCATATAAAGATACTGTTCTTGTCGGCGAGTACGTATTAACAAAAGAAGCTAATGATACTGTTGAATTGAAAAACTTAGCTGTCGACGAACAATATCAAAACAAGGGAATAGGTAAAAAGTTAGTTGAGGATGTAATAGAACGGCTCAAAAAACAGAATGCAAAGCGTGTTGAAGTCGGAACGGGAAATTCAAGTTTATCTCAGCTCTCTCTTTATCAAAAATGTGGCTTTAGAATTATAGGGATAGACAAAGATTTTTTTGTGAAAAACTATAAAGAGAAAATAATGGAAAATGGTATTGAATGCAGAGACATGATAAGATTGGCTATTAATTTTGATTAACGTAAAAAGTTCGAACATCGCCTACAACACTCAGTAGCAAGGTTTTATTAATGTTCAAGCAAACAAACGCAATCTATCTCCTAATAAGGACTTTTGAGCATAAGAAGAAGAAAGAATTAATAAAAAGAGGTATAAGAAAAAGCGCTGATATTTTTTTAACTTCTGCTTGAATTACAGAATTATTTAAAAATGATAAAACAGGGGACATAAAATCAATTCCGCCGATAATAGAAGCCAATATAATCACAAGAAGAAAAAATCCCCCAATTGCTGAAAACTCAATAAATCCTTCCATATCTTTTTTACTTGAGAACATTGTGTTTGTTATAGCAAATAAAGACCAAGCTATTAATAAAGTTTTTGAAATATTTATAGGTGATAAGCTTATTTCAAAATTGCCTACAAAATAAGTTAGAATAATAAAAAGAATAAAAATTCCCGCGATTACAGGTGCCGCTCCGATAATAAGACGGCGAAGGATATCCGTTTTTCTTATCTGAACATTTCCAAGCCTTATTTTTCCTTCCTTGATTTGAGGAATCAAATTTATGTCATACACATGGACAAAAAGTATCTCAGCAACCAGAAAATGGGAGAGTTCATGAATTACCACTCCTGGAAAGAAAAGTAAGTAGATGGGAATCATTGCAAGCTCTTTTTTTCTAAAAAACATAAAAAAAATTGTATAAAGCGCTTGGATTATGGACTTTGATGTTAAAAAAAGAATCAGAAGCTCGAGCAATAAAAAAATCCATAAAACCATAAATTAAGTATAGCAACAAGTTGAGATTTTTTAGCTTTCAAAGCTTAGTATGTGATAACAAAGCTTAATTTGTTGATAAACTAGGATAAAATAAATAAGATGCAAAATTTAGATAATTCTTCAATTCCATCTCTCTTTCGGCGATATAGGAATGCAATACCATGGTTGGTTTGTCTGATAATTGGCATCATATACTATTCTTTTTCAACACTTCTTGTAAACAATGTTTTTGCGCCTTCCTCCACAAACTACTACACATATTTGCTTGATGCATTCATGCATGGACGCGTAAACGTAATTACGCCAAACACATATGATCTTTCATTATTCCATGATAAGTGGTATTTATCTTGGGGACCGGCCCCTTTATTGTTTATTTGGCCATTCTATTTGATATGGGGACTTAAAACCAGCGACGTACTTTTTACCATGCTGGGCGGATTTACGAATGTCATTTTGGTCTATCTATGTATTAAAGAGATGAAGCATTATTTTCATTTATCTCTTGCGCTTATGGCAGAGCTATTTGTTATCATAAGCTTCGCTTTTGCTTCTCCAAATTTTTTTCTTTCATTAACTGGATCTATCTGGTTTACAAATCAAATTTTTGCGATAACGTTTCTATTATTATTTTATTTCTTTTTTTTGAAATATCTGAATTCACACAAAGAAAGCTATATTATTCTATCGGTTGTATTTTTTTCTCTTTCATCTCTAGCACGCGCAAGCTTACTCTTTCATGGTTTACTGTTTATCTATATTTTTTTGGATAGCAAGATCAGAAAGAAAAAGATATCGCAAAGGATGATTGTTTTTTCTTGTGTAATCGTAACCTTTTTTGTTTGTTTTGCTGGATTTTATAATTACCTTAAATTTCAGAATGTTTTTGAAACTGGTGCGCGTTTTGTGGAAGGGAGCCCGCGCTTTGATGCAATTGTGAAAAGCGGTAATTTTCTATCAGTTAAGTACGTTTGGCATAATATATATTATTATCTGCTGAATATATTTAAGATTGACCCCGAAGGGAATAGTGTTTTGATGGTTTATCCATCAATATTATTGCCGATAATTCTTTTTTTCAAACGAAAACAACTTGATGCAAAAAAACGTCAGTTTTTGGTAATTGCGGGAGTAACAGCATTGATTACGTTTGTGTTCTTGATGTTTTATTGTGGAACCGGCTGGATACAATTTGGCAACCGTTACTTTTTCGACGTGTTTCCTCTGCTTTTGTTATGTTTAATTTTATCAATGCCGTATCTTTCTAGGCCCGTGCTGTTAATAGTCATGTTTTTTGGAATAATTATCAATTTTTTGGGAGTATTGATATTTCTCTGAAAGTGAAGTCAATTTGTTTTTGCGTTTCTTAAATTTTCTATCACAACTTCCACCCGTTTTACAAATATCTCAAAAAGGCTTTGTTTTGCGCAAAGCTTTTGAAGCGCTTTTCTGTCCTCGCTTGATAGCATAATCGTTTTTGTTGTGTACGGATACATAATTGAATCTGTATTTATTGCGTGATTAAGACTTAATGCATGTCCTAACTCGTGAGCAAGTGTGTGGATAAGCTCGTTTTTGTCTGTAAGAAAGTAAATATAAATTTCGTTTTGCCGCCCGTCATAGAGTCCTTCTTCCGGCCTTTTTGCAAGAGCTTGGTTGAAAGTACTTACTGTTTCATTTAGTTTCCCAACGTCTACATTAAAAAGATTTGTTGTTTGGTTAAGTCTATCAGCCGTTGCATTGAGTCTTGCCGCATCTTCCTGCAAGGACTTTTGATCTTTGGTAAGCCGGTTAAAAACTTCGGGCGGAGCGCCGCCTTTATTGTTCCAGCTTATTATTTCTTCATTTAGACTGTTTGACCGGCGCTTGAAGTCTTCCACATCTTTTTCATATTGTGCGATTTCAGGATTAATCTGGCTTTTTTTACTTTCAAGAGTATTTTCAAGCTGGCTTATTTGATTATTCAGTGCTTGTCGCTTGTCAAAAACCAAATTTATTACCAAAGTTCCTTTTGGATCCGGGACAAATAAATCTTTTTGCGCAAATACTCCCCATAAGTTTGTTGCCTGTTGTATGTCAGCTAGAAATTCATTTTCTGAAATATTAAACCTCTTGTCAATAAAGCCCGTTTTATAGTGAATAGGGGTATCGCATGTGGATCTATAATAAAAACTATCAAAGCTTTTAAGAATGAAGTTTCTTTGAAAAACGGCTAAAACGAGTACTACTGCCAAAACAGAGAGGTATAACTTTTTCATTTAAAATTATTGTAGCATCTTCTTTTGTACAATACGCGAAGACAGCCGTAGAAAAAGTTCCGCAAGAATAGCAGGAAGTATTCCGTGGTATTTTTCAAAAAATTTATATCTGCTTTTTTCAAATGTCTTTTGTATGAATTTTTTGTCTTGGGTACTTCTTCCAACAAGGTGTGTGACTTTTGCGTCTGGCAGGTATATGAGTTTAAGATTTAATTTTCTTATTCGATAGCAGATATCGGCTTCTTCAAAATACATAAAAAAACGTGGATCAAATCCTTTTAATTTTAAAAAAACCATTTTTGGGAAAAGAATACAAGCACCTCCCAGCGTTTCAACTTCTTGTTTTTTGGTTCTATCTAGGTCAGGCAACCAATACCTTTTAGAATATTTGTTTTGTGGAAACAGCTTGTTAATAAAAGAAAATACAAAAAGTCCGTCCGGCAAGAAGGGTGCGCCGCCTATGCTTTGAAGAATATTTCCGTGAGTGTCTAGTTGTTGCGGCGCAAGAGCTCCCAATTTTTTTTCAAGCCCGGCTTCCTCAATAAGTTTTTTAATTGAATTTTCCCCAAAAATGACATCGGGGTTTGTTACAAGAAGATATTGTCCTTGTGCTTTTTTTGCAGCTAAATTTGCAGCTTTCCCAAACCCAATATTTTTTGCGCTATATATAACTTTTAGTTCTGTATTTTTTAAAAGATTAGTGGGCAATTTTTTAGGAGAATCATTATCTACAATTATTATTTCATAAGAATATTTTCCGATAGCTTTTTTTATAGAGTTCAAGGATGAAGTTAGCTCATTTGGGGTGTTGTAATAGACGTATATAATTGAAACAATTTTCTTCACGCGACAATTGTATCACATGAATTGAATGTGATATTCTAAATATATATGGATAAAGGTATTGTGGTTATTAAAAAAAATGGAGAAGCCGAGCCTTATTCGCGAGAAAAAGTTATTCACTCCATGCAAAGAGTTGGGGTTCCTCAAGAATTGCAAGAGAAGGCACTCCAGCACATAGAAGAGAAGCTTCATGGAGAAGTTTCAACTCATGAAGTTTTTACACACATTCTGGAATTTTTAGAAAAGAAAGACACAAAATCATCACTTAAATTTAATCTTCGTCAGGCAGTTTTTGAGCTTGGACCAACAGGTTTTCCTTTTGAAAGATTTTTGGCGCGGATTTTTACCCATGAAGGGTATAAGACAATTGTTGATGTTCCGATGCGAGGAGAATGTGTGACACATGAAATTGATTTGGTTTTGGAAAAAGACGGCAAAAAAGAAATTGTTGAGGCAAAATTTCATAACCAACAAATTGGAAAAACAGATGTACAAGTAATGCTATATATGTATGCTCGTTATCTTGATGTGAAGGTAAAAAATGATATAAGCGATGTTTGGGTTATCACAAATACTAAGCTTACAACTGATGCAATTTCATACGCAAGGTGTAAAAATATGAAAATTCTTGCGTGGAATTATCCTGAAGAAAAAAGCCTACAGGCTTTTGTCGAAAGTCCTAAAATGTATCCTGTGACAATTCTTCCATCTTTGACGCTTGGTGAAAAACAGCGTTTATTACAAAATAATATTATTCTTTCCTGCGACTTACTTGATCATTCCGAAAATGACCTAATAGACAAATATCAGCTTGATCCAGGTAGATTAACTGAAGCATTGAGTGGAGCACATACAATCTGCAAGTAAAAATATTGAAATTGAATAACTGTTATGTTAGTGTATTAATATGAATTTTAAATTCTTATATAAAATTTTCCCCCATGAAATCTGTTATGCACACTGTGATGTTCCGTGTGGAATCTATGATCCAAAACCTGCGCAGATTGCAGCCGCAACAGTTCTTAAAATGGTTCAGAAAATAAAAGAATTGCCAACGGAAAACCCATCGGTTAATGACAGGAATTCTTTTGTTCGTATGGTTTTGACAAAAGATGTTCACGCCCAAAAATGCAAAGAAGAATTACTAATTTTATGGACGGACTATTTCAAGCCCGAACACTTGGGAAGAGCTCCGGATATGCATGAAAGGTTTTGGAATGCGGCAAAATTATGCTCAAAAAATAAACAGACGGTTGATGAAATCAGTGCACAAGAACTTATCCGTGCAGTTGATGAAATTGCAAATATTTTTTCCGCTTCAAAAATTTAACAACTGTTGTGTTTAAAAAAATATCCCCTTTTTTTGTTTATCAAATCTCAGGAAATAGTATGGCGCCTGCATTTTTAAATGGAGAAAAAGTACTTGTATTTGTTTGGGCATATATAATGTTTAAGCCGAGAATAAACGACGTTGTTATATGCAAGTTTCATAAAAATAAACTTATTAAGCGTATTCAAAGAATTGATCAGAATGAAATTTTTGTTATTGGGGATAATAAAAAAGAAAGCACTGACAGTCGTAGCTTTGGATATCTGTCGACAAAAAATATACTTGGGAAGGTGATTTTCAAAATATGAATGTGTCTATCCTTATAGATGTTATTCTTTTTGCATTTATTTTTTTCCTTCTTTTAGTTTTATCGTTTGTGTGGCCTCCTGACAGTCCGTGGTCTCCTTGGTGGAGGACAAATAGAAAAATAGCAAGAGCCGCATGCCGACTTGCGAAAATTTCAAGACACGATATTGTCTACGAATTGGGAAGCGGGGACGGAGAATTTATTTTAACTGCAGCAAATGAGTTTAGGGCAAAAAAGGCAACCGGAATTGAAATTGATTACACGCGATATTTTGTTTCTACCTTTAGAAAACAAATGAGTAATGTTTCAAACGCTAAATTTATTCGCCAAGATTTTAAGAAAGTGAATTTGTCTGATGCGACAGTTATATATTTTTACTTAGTTCCGGCGGTTATTACAAGAATTATGCCAAAATTAAAAAAGGAATTAAAACCAGGGACAAAAATTGTAAGCTTAAAATATAAAGTTCCATTAAAACAGATTTCAGAAGACAAAAAAAACAAAATTTATCTCTACAGAATTTGAGCTTAACGCTTTTTAAATTTAAGAGCGGCCCAACGGAGCTTGTCAGCGACTTTATATGTCTGGTATAAAACAGGATTTATAACAAGGTCATAACTTCCTACAAATTCCGTCAGTTTTCCTCCGTACCCTTCTTTAAATCTATGAAATCCATACCACGGGTCATTTTTGTCCGGATTTGGTCCAAGCGCTCCCCACATATCGAATTTTGTAAGTCCAAGTTTCTTCCCAAACTTAATGGCTTCCCAGCATAAAAGATTTGACGCCATTTTTTCGCGGTGTATGCGGCTTGATGCGCCATAAGGATAATAAAGAGTATCACCAAAAACAAAAAGAACCCAAGAGGTTATGGTTTCATTTTTATACTTTGCATGAAAAAGGTGATAAGACAATTCGTTTTTTTTCGGTGTTTTGGGAAGAGTTTCCCAAAGCGTTTTGTGGTAGGCGGGAGTGTGTGCGTAAAATCCCTGCCTGTTGGTTGTTTGCCACAATAATTTTTGGTATGCATCAAATCCTTTTTCGGAATTGTCCTCTACGATTTCAATGTCATATTTTTGGGCAACTTTTATGTTGTACCGCGTCTTTGGATGCATATCTTTTAATAATTCGTCTTCATTTTTTGTGATGTCAAGAATAAAAGTGAATTTTGTAAAAAGAGGATGGGCCGAAGGCACAAGGCCTAAATTTTCAATTTTCAATTTTAAATTTTCAATTTCTGTGGTGTTTGGTTCGAGCTGGATAAAAATACATTTATTTTCTCGCCCGATTTCTAATAAGTGTGTAAGTAATTCGTTTGTCGGTAAATTTCCTTTTGGAAGATAGCCTATAAATGATTTTAAGAAAGGCGTTTTATGAAGAGTTAGGCAAAAAGCCTCATCAATTTTTTTGCCTGAAAGTTTTGCTTGTCTGATAATACCGGCTCCTGTTTTTTTTCTAAATTCTCCCCATTCATAACTTTGCAATGGGTGGTTTACGATATTATTGTAATCGTCCTTTTTATTTTCGTCTATATCAATAAAGTCAACCATGATTAATTTTCAATGTTTAAATTTTCAATTTTTATTGAATTTTCAATGTTTAAATTTTTAAAATTTATATTTCATTTCAAATTTATAATTGTTAATTTTAAATTATAAGTAGCTTGGCTCATCAATATATCTATTTATATAATTTTTAGAAAGTACTTCATCAGGAAGTTCCATTATAAACCGTGAGACAGTATTGGATGTGACTTGTCCAAAATAAAGCCTCCTTTTTGCAAAAGTTAGAAAAAGTTCTTCTTTTGCTCGTGTTATTCCAACATAGCAAAGCCGTCTTTCTTCTTCAATTTCCCCTGAGTTAAGAAGAGACTGGGCATGCGGAAAAAGTCCTTCTTCCATGCCGACGATAAAAACAAGTCTAAATTCCAATCCTTTTGCCGCGTGCATGGTCATAAGGGTAACTGCATCCGGTTTTTCCTGTTTGACCTGCCTGCCGGCAGGCAGGTCCGGGAGATATTCTTGTTCAACAAGAGCAACGTTTTCCAAGAATTGTAAGAGGTTTGGAAATTCTATTGCAACCGATCTCAACTCTTTTATGTTTTCAAGCCTGTTTCTGTCTTCTTCATCGTCTTGGTCATACATGTTAAGATATGAAGTTTTTTTTACAACCTCATCAAGCAACTCGATAGTATTTTTTTTCTCCATATAATTTTTTTCGTTAAAGACAGAAAGATATTCTTCAAAAAGCAAAAGTCTTTTTTTACCAAGTTTTGTTATACGTTTTAAAGCAGTCATATTTTTTTGATTTGCAAGATACGAAAGATATGAAAGCACGTCTCTTACTTCTCTCCGTTCATAAAATCTGGTTCCTCCAATTAGCAAATACGGAATGCTGTTGTGTAAAAAAGTTTCTTCCAGAGAACGTGACTGTGCGTTCATACGGTATAAAACAGCAACGTCTGAAAAACAAAATTTAGGGTCGTTTTCAATTTTCTCAAGAATTGTTTGAATAATAAATTCTGCCTCATTGTGTTCGCTGGTTGCCTCATACAGTCTTATGTCTTTCCCTTGACTGTTTTCGGTCCAAAGAGAAAGAATTGGGTGAGTCGTATTTTTTGAGATTACAGAATATGCAGCGTCCAATATTTTTTGTGTAGAGCGGTAATTTTGAGAGAGAGGAAATGTTGCGGCGTCGGGAAAATCTTTCTTAAATTTTTCAAGGTTGCGAAAATCTGCCCCTCTGAAAGAATAGATGCTTTGGGAAAAATCTCCGACTATACAAATATTCCTTGTTCCCCCTCCAAGAAGTTTTGTAAGAATATATTGTGCTTGATTGGTGTCTTGGTATTCATCAACTAATGTGTACAAGAATTGTTTTTGATAAAAGGTAAGTATTTCAGGATTTTTTTGCAAAAGCTTTATTGTCTCAAGAAGCAAATCGTCAAAGTCCAAAGCGTCTTGGTTACGCAACAGATCTTGATAAACAGGGTAAAGCTTTGCAACCGCTTCCTGAAAATATCCACGAGCAAAAGAAGCATAAACTAGAGGGTCAATCATTTGATTTTTTGCCTGAGAAATTGTTTGTAAAACGCTTCTTGGCTTGATATTTTTTTGTGAGATATCAATTTTTTCAAATGCACTCTTTAATGTATCCAGTTGATCAGATGTGTCATAAATTTGAAAATGTGAAGAAATTCCTCCAGATTTTCCATGACGCCTTAAAATACGTACGCAAAGAGAATGAAATGTGCCAATAGTAGGAAAAGTATTGCATGGAATGTTTTTTTCTTTTGCAAAAATTTTTCTTATTCGTTCTTTCATTTCTCCGGCAGCCTTATTTGTAAAAGTAGAAAGGAGAATGTTGTTTGGGCTTACACCCTTTTGGATAAGATAAATGGTTTTATAAACCAGAATCTTCGTTTTGCCAGAACCTGCTCCTGCCAGTACGATACTTGGTCCTTCGGTAAAGATTACTGCTTTTCTTTGTTCCTTATTAAGGGTTGAAAGGTCAAACTTCATAACGTGTTCTCATAATGAACTTATTATATTTTCTCTCAAGATACAAATTGTTTGCATTTTTATATATATACTTAAATAATTGTTCCGATGCCTTATGTCCTAGCCTTATAGAGTAGTACCTAGTTTTTTGGTGAGCTAATGTAGCATATAATTTACCTTTATATAGATCACCCATCTGTTCTTTTATTTTTTCATACAGAAAACTAGCCATATAAAAACTTGCAGTGTATATATCAACTACCAGTCTACTTTTATAAGACACTTTTCTATAGGAAACAGATCCGTCACCATCAAAGTATCCTCTTATGTAATGATGTATGTAGGGTTTGGGGATAAAGGGGGGTGTTATTGTGAGACTTTTTCTTTCAGTAATACCTAGATTTAATAGGCTATTAAAAAGTAAAAGATCACAAATACGAAGGCTATATGATGTTTTCCCATTTTCGCGTTGCTTAAAATGAATTGGTCCGTTATGTTTTAAGGCAATTTGTATTTTTTCAATAATATCTATATCATCACTTGCAATTTGTAAAATGTGTGTTCTTTCAGTTTTATAAACATTTCCATCGGCTGCTATAAAACCAAGAACATATGCCATTTCTGCAGACCACGTGTTAAAAAAAGATGAATCAACTGAATATTTTTTAACTTTCTGCTGAAATGGCATATATCTAACCTTAGATTGTATGGATGACGCAGTACGATTAATTATTCTGCCCATCTGTCCATAGGTTAACTTGCCAATACTTTTTTCAATAAAATTAAGCTCTTCTTTGCTCCATGGATGGGAAAATTGGTTTGGCATTCTTGTATAAGAGTATAACAAGGCTGCGCGTAATAAGCAAAATGTAATGTTGGGAATTAGACAGAAATGACATATAATAGTCTTATGGATAAATTTATAATAGTTGCTAACTGGAAGAGTCATAAGACTGTTTTTGAGAGTATCGAGTTTTTACAAAAGCTCAAAAGTGTTTTTCCCGACCTGCTTTTGAACAATGAAGCTCCGCGGGTTAACGCCCGCGGTATCTTCTCCACTCTGCCCAACGGAGCGGAATCCGCCGAAGCAGAAATTTCTTCGCATTCATCCTCTAACTTAAGCTCTAGGTTTTCTGCGAAGGTGGATAAAGAAATTGTTATACTCCCTCAGTTTATAGCGCTTCCGGCTTGCGCCGCATTTGCAAAAGAAAATAACTTACCTATTTCTTTCGGCGCCCAAACTGTTTCTTCGTTTCCTGACGGTGCGTATACCGGTGAAGTTTCCGCGCGGCAAGTAGGCGAGTTTGCGTCTTATGTTTTACTAAACCATTCTGAAAGAAAAAAATATTTCATGGAAAACGATACAAGTCTTAAAGAAAAATTCAGCCAAGTAGTAAAAAATAATTTGACACCTCTTATTTGCATACAAGACGAAAATTCATTTATTCCGGAAGGCGCAAATTACGTTGTGTATGAGCCGCCAAGTGCTATTTCAACTTTTGGAACAGGAATTCCTGAAAGCCGAGAAGACGTCGCAAAAGTTTTTGAGAAAATAAAAAACATCTCGTCAGCAAAGCTTCTTTATGGAGGAAGTGTTTCGGATAAAAACGTAAACGAATATTTGGGAATACCGTTTTTGCAAGGATTTTTAGTTGGCGGCGCGAGTCTTGACCCCGAAACATTTACAAATCTTATCAAAGCATGTTGAAAAAGAAAGTCTCCGAAAACAGGAATAAAATTCTTTTTGGGTTTGGCATCATTTGTATAGTTCTTGGAATTGCTTTCTTTCGGCAAATTTCGCTTTCGACCTCATTTCTTTACAGCCTAATTTTTAATAAAAACATTGAGCTAAAAAAAGAAAGCGATGGTAGTGTTAATATTCTTCTTTTGGGTATTGGTGGAGGGACTCATGAAGGACCGGATCTAACAGATACGCTTATTTTTGCACACGTTAATCCTACGGCAAAGTCAGTTGAGCTTGTGTCTATACCCCGCGATTTATGGATTCCCGATATTTCCCAAAGAATAAATACGGCGTATAGTATCGGCCAAGATAAAGATAAAAAAGGCAAAATTCTTTCGCGGGCAGTCGTACAAAAAGTGATAGGAGAACCGGTTGACTACGTGTTTGTGTTAGATTTTCAGGGATTTGTGAAACTCGTAGATTATCTTGGAGGAATTGAAGTTGATGTCAAACGAGATTTGACTGATCTGGAGTATCCAATTGAAGGTAAAGAAAACGATACGTGTGGACACAAAGAAGAAGAACTTCTTCTACTTTCAACTGCTTCATCCCAGCTGGAAGCCTTTCCTTGTAGATATAGAAAAGTGCATTTTGAAAAAGGCTTAACTCACATGAACGGAAATCAATCTCTTGATTTTGTCCGCTCGCGCCACGCTATTGGCGAAGAAGGTAACGACTTCGCAAGAAGCCAGCGTCAGCAAGAGACAATAACTGCAATAGAAAAAAAAGTTTTTTCTTTGGGAATAATCCTTAACCCGGTTAAAGTTTTTGGAATATATAATATTATTTCCCAAAATATTGACATGGATATAAAACCTTCAGAATTTGATGATTTTATAAAACTTGCTAAAAAGGTACGCGGAGCAAAAGTAAAAAATACAGTTCTTGATTTCGGAAGCGAGCAGGAAAAAAGAAACGGAATACTGATTCATCCTGATATTTCGGCAAAACAAGATTACGAATGGGTTTTAATTCCGCGAGCAGGAGATGGTGATTTTTCAGAGATACACGCGTATATAGATTGTATTATAAAGGGGAATGTATGTACAGTGAATGACAAAGGGATCGGCGTTTCTGAAGTAAAAAATTAATATTTAATTTTGTATATTTTTGTTTTCTGTCTGTCGTAAATCTTGGTTCCTATTTTTATAAATTTTTCTTCAAAAAGGTGCGGATATTTTTCGCGCTCCAAGTCACCAACGTACACGTAGGAAACATGGTATTTATCCAAAAGCAATTTGGTTTTTTGGATATCCTTTTCTTCATAAATTGTTTGTACTTCGGCAATTCGGGGTGAAGGAATATCGTATGTTCCCCGCCATAGCCACTCATGAACCGTCCATCCAAGTATTGTAGGAAGACCGGTATTGGATGAAATTCTAGCATAATCAGTGTATGAATCTCCTTGCGCTTCAACTATAACCGGCTGCCCGGTAATATTTTTATTTATCCAAAGAACAGCGTCATAATCTTGCGGGCGAATGGTTTTTAAATATAAAAGCCCATCTTGTCCTGTGTAATTTTTAAGATTTGAATAGTAAGAAAAAACTGCAAAAAATGGATATAAAAGTACGCAAGTTGACAAAATTAAAGTAGCAAAAAAGAAAAGAATATTTTTTTTTGCAGAAAGAATTCTTACGATAGCAAACCCTGAAACAAGCGAGAGAAGAATAAATGCTTGATATACAAGCTTAAACATTGTATTTGCCCTGTAGTGTGCGGGATAAATATCTTTTGCATATACAAATTCCGGAATAATAATAAGAATGATTGAAACAAAAATTAAAATAAGCATGAAAAAATCAGTTTCCTGAGTTTTTTTTGCATTGACGCGTTTTAGAAAAAAGACGACGAAAGTAAATATGAAAAAGTAGAAAAATCCATAAAGAATTAATAATTGCCAAAGAGGAGATCTTTGACAGTGGTTGGGTTCAAATAAAAACGGTCCGATATGTCCAAGTTGTACCAAAAAATTTGGTGGACAAATTATTCCAAGACCTGAAACAAAAGGCTTGAAATGAACGCTAAACGGAAGTGTAAATGCAATTATTCCAGCAAAAAGCATTGCAAAAGATTTGAGAATTTTTAAAAGATTTGGAAGACTGAATATTTTTGCAAGTTTGTATTCTTTTTCGCGGGCGTATATAAAAGAAATACAAATAAAGAATAGTAGTCCGTAAATTATTGCATCCCATGCATTAGTCATATACATTATTGAAAGTATTAAAGAGGAGAGGATTAAAGAGGAGAATCTTACTTTTTTATCCGTAAATATTTTATAAATAATTGCAATTCCTAAAAGTACAAACGGAATGTCAATAACATGTCCGTGTAAATCTGAAACAACAAATGAATAGAGGGGGAATTCATGAATTGTAAAGGGGATAAACCGTGTCGCATTTGGATACCAGTAGATGTTTGGAAAAGTTGATGGTGAAAAGGAAAGATTTATAGGAGATACCGGGGACTCATTTTTGTAAGGCGTAAAAAAAGTATAAATTGTGTGAAGATTTCCTGCCAAAGATACAAAAACTGCAGAAAACAATCCGGCAAAAAAATTTTTCTTCAAAAAAATTTTTCCAAAAAAAGCAGCCCCCAGAGAAAAACTCCCCGTAAAAGTAAAAGCAAAAATAGTTGACAGCATAAGATTATACGTAATGTAAGAGGGGAGAAAAGATAATTTTGTAAGTAGAGCTGTTGTGAAATGGCCGAAATAATAATAGTTAATTGGGTATGGAGTAAACCACATGTCGGGCGGGGGAAGGTAGCGTGCCCGAATGATCGAATTAATAAACCCAAAATCCATAAACTTTTCAAGACCGTGGATGCTTGGTTCATGCCCCCTTACAAAGGCCCAGAAAAGAAGGCATATTAAGAAAAGTATTTCTTCAAAAACAAAAATAATAATATTTTTTTTTGAAATTTCTTGAGTAGTTTTCTTTCCGACAAATATGTTTATAACAAGAAAAATGAACAACACAAGAATGATTGAAACGGTTGTGAAAGGTAAAAGTTTTGTAATGCTTAGAAAAAATACAGAATAGGAAATAAAAGCGATACCAAGTATTTTTGAGAATATATATCCTCTGTCAGGAAAATTTCTGAAAATGGAGTTTGTTATTGGAAAAAAAACAATTCCAATAATAAGAAAAACAAAATACCATTGCAATAAAGAAAAAAAATCAGCAATCATTTACAAATATTTTTCTAAAAACTCTTCTAAATTTTTTATATGGGTTATATTTTTAGGCAAAACCGTATTTGATTTACGTGGAGAAATCCAGAAAAGTTTTACTAATGGATTTTTTTTGGCAAGAAAATTTAACAAATCTAAATCATCATCAACAAATTTTTCAATTCTCAATTTATGTATTACCCCGGATTTAAATAAATGGGGTTGATGGTCTTCAAAATTAAAGTGAGTATCTCTAAAAAATTTTGAGAAATTATTTTTTTCAAGCCAAGCTTTTGTCCTTTTTTCAAGAAAAGAAAAACGGCTTGATATAAGATGAAGTTCATGTTTGTTGTCAAAAAGAAGACCAAGTATTTTAACGTTATTTTTTATCGGACGGCGAAATATGGGGTAATGAGAAAGGATACGAATTTTTTGTTCAAAACTATTTGGGAAACGATATGAAAGCTTGCCGTTTTTCTTTTTATAAAGAAAATCAATAATTTTTGCCGGAACAAGAGGTGGATAATCAACAAATACTTTATCAAAATCAAATCCGATAACTTGTTTTTTTATTTTTCCTCTCATAAAAATTTATTTATAATATCCAGAAGTTTAAAATTCCATATCGTTCTATGTGTTTTTCCGGTATGCCCTAAAAATTCTTTTCGGTGTTTTGCATACCAATCATAGCTTTCTATTAATATTTCTTTGTTGGATTTAGTAGGTCGGAATCCTAATTCTTTTTGTGCTTTTTCAATTGAAACGTATGAATTTACAGGAAAAGTTTTATAATGCCACGCAACAATTGGAGATAGATTAAAAAATTCAAGAATTGAAAGCGCAAGTTGGGAAGGAAGAACGGGAAGACCAAGGATTTTTGATTTTGACCTTGCGTGTTTTATAAGCGCGCCAAGATCAGATTGCCAAGTTCCAAACTCTTTTGCGCCGGCATTAAATGTTCCCCCGCTTTTTTTAGATAATAATGCTTTTTCAACAATTTGGCAAACATCTTGAACTTCAAGCAGTTGGTAGAGATTGTTTCCCTTTCCAAGTATTAAGACGGGTTTGTTATTATAAATTGCTTCAAACCAAATTGTGAAGACTCCGAGACGCTCCGGTCCTAAAAAAGATTTTGGGCGGATAATATTTATTTGTAACCCCTTTTTTTCATATTTGCGACATAATTTTTCAGCTTCCGCTTTTGATTCACCATAATGTCCTATTGGGTAAATTGGATCTGTTTCTTTTTCGGGAAGATGGCGCGGTACGCCATACATTGCGGTCGTTGAAATAAAAACAACCCGTTTTACTTTTGCTTCTAATGATGCTTCAAGAACGTTTTTTGTGCCGCCTACATTCACATCAAAAATTTTTTTCTTCGTGTGTTGAATTGGAAGTGCCGCCGCCGCGTGCACAACGTAGTCTATTTTTTTATTTCCAAAAGCATTTACTACTTGTTTTTGGTCAGTTATATCACAATTTATAACCTCAACTTTTTTTTGTAAATCTGCAGCTGTTAGGGGAGCAGCATCAAGAAGAATTACTTTATATTTTTTCTTAAGAAAAAAACGTGCAAGATGCACGCCCAAAAACCCGGTTCCACCTGTGATAAGAACAGTCGGCGTCATAGTTGTTTATTGTACACTGTGTAACTATGTTGATGCAATATTGAAAGAAGCTAAATGTTGGAAAATTTATATATGAGAAGAGTCTCATCGTTTAAAAACTTAAAAGACCCTACAAGACTAAAATTTGTTGATTTTCGTGTGCATGGAATATTGGAATATGTCAGAAAGTAAGTCTGTTGCGATAATGTGTTGACGCCTGGATAGTTGAAGGCACAGAGAACGTTTGATACTTCCGCCATAGATTTTGGATAATAGTAATATAAATTGTCATTTATTGATATAAAATTCCTGTCGGTATTTGTGTCGAAATAAAGATAAATCTCATCGCCATTGTTAATGTTTGTTTTCAAGTAATTAATAAGTTCATAGTGCCTATGTCTTTCATCTCCAACCTTAGTGTTTAAATAGCTGTATTGATAATAGACACCTAGGGATAAAAGAAAGATGGAGGAAATGACTATAATCTTTTTTGTCTGAGGAATATATCTGAGTATTTTACTAAGAGCTACTGAGGTAAATATTATTATGGTCGGCATAATAATAATTGCCCTATGTACCCTAAATTCCAATGAATTAAATGAATATCCTTGGGTGACTACTGCGGCAATGACTACAGCAATTATCCATATTCCTACGATAAAATATTTTTTTCCAAACATAAATGAGAGAAGAGAAAGGATAACTATGAGCATTATTGAAGATATTGCGGAAGTAGTAAAAGGGCTAACGTTATTTCCGTTTATAAAATATCTGAGTGCGCTTAGTAGTTCTGTAGAAATGTTTATTGTATTATGTGGGCTGCTAAAAAGACGGATATCGTTTCTTATAAATAAAGAGGAAATACTCATTATAGTAGTTGCGATTATGCCCATCCCAAAAGTAAGTTTGTGAAGTTTTGGTAGTTGTTTTTCAAAGATAAAAAGTAGCATGAATATCAGCGAAAGTACCACCACTGCCAGCGCGGTAGTATAGGAAAAAATTAAGTAATAGTTAACAATAAGCGATAAAAGAATATATTTTATTTTTTTCTCTTTTAAATAAAATAGGTAAAATCCTGTTTGCATAAGCATAAATGTAACAGGGAAAATTCCTAGCTCATATGCAAAAAGGAAATAATTAAAGTAAAAAAAATTGGGTATCATTGCTACAGAAAAAAAAGTTATCATGTCAGACGATTCTTCCTTTTTAAAATATTTAGTAATTGCTGCTGTGAAAATTGTTAAACCACAGAATATATAAATTAATGCACCAAAATTTAAAGCAAAAAGGGATCTTCCAAAAAGAAGAGAGGGTAAAGAAGTAACAATGAATATTCTTGCAGGATAGCCAAGATGGCAAATTGAATTATAACCAAAGTCGGAAAGAGAGTATTGAAATAGTTTGCACGTTGTTTCCTGGGCAGCCTCAAAATGACTGTTAATCGCTAGAAAACTAGCAAATAAACTTATTCCTAAAATGATTAAATATGCAAATATAGTCAATAAATATTTTTTGTGTAGGGTTAATTTAATAAGTGTTTTTAATCCTACGAACGTTTCTGTAAGAATAAAGACAAATAGACATGCCCAGAATATTGTTCCAATCTTTCCAAAAACTACATATATATGGGAAAGGGCTTCAATTACTAATACGGTTATAAGGGTAAGTATAATTAAGGTATTGTAGCTAGGGTGAGTAAGTCTCCGAGTAGACGCGTGGATAAGCTTTAGGTAATTTTTCACTATTTAAAAATAGTAGCATATTTTAATGATTATATGCAGGATATGATTCTCCTGTCTCTTGGTAGCGAAGTATCTATAAGAAGCTAAATGATGTTTTTCCAAACCACTATTTTTTTGAGTATTTTTATGGAGATAGGTTTTTTTTTGTTACTGCAAACATTTCTCCAATTATTAAATAGAGTTTTATTATAAATTGTCCCTGTTTTGTAATTTTGTAATTTTTTCCCGTTTTCATAATATTTCCAGATACAATCTGTTCATGAAATCGTTTGTCAATTCCTTCAGATCCATTGAGGTACTTTTTAATAAACACCTGCGTCATTTTTTCATCAGTAAATGATTCGTTTGAATTCTTGTTCATGTATCCTAGAATAAAAACAGAAATTGAACGGTCTGCTGTTACCGGAAGGAGGGTAAAAAAAACTATATTTAGGGAAAAAAATATTATTATAGTAAGCACGATATCTTTATATGTAAAGATACGAATATATTTTCTATGTCTTAATAGTAATAGTATCGCTGTCAGTACCAGGCAAGAGGTAAAAAGAAGAGCAATGCCTCGATAAAAAAGAACATCGATATTTATAAAAAGTCTTGTATGAAATAAAAGAATGAATAAAATGCTACCTATTATTAAAAAAAATACATGAATAGCTATTAGCAGAAAGAGGGTTTTTGCTGAGTTTATTAATTTAGATTTTTCCATTTTCATAATTGTGTAGCATTAATATATCAAGCTTATCACTTATAATTTTTAAATATCATAACCTTTGGGTGGTCGTAGACCGTAAATGATTCGTCGGCTGACTCGTCATTTATCTCGATGTTAGTAAAGGGTACTTTTGGATAGTTTGTAAATTCGGCAACTTTTTTATATCCCAGTTCTCCACTAAAAAGTTTTTCATAGTATTTGTTGGCATTATTAGCACATCTTTCTTGGGGGAGATTCCATTTTCGGCAATTTTTAGAAAGGCGTTGAAGGGGAACGTACAAGCGATTACTTGCAATTATTATATAATTTGTTTTTTGGATTGTTTGGTAAATCTGTTCTTCACGAAGAGGATTTTCTATTTCATAAATTGGAAGTTCTAAAATTTGATAGGGTACGGTTCCGCCAATAGGCAGACCATCGTCCCAATGTTCCTTGGCAATTATTGAATTGGGGGGTATATTTTTATAAATCCATTCAGAGGCTGTAATTCTTGTATTAGGTTTGGTATAAATTTGGATAAAAGAAAGCGTCCAAACAATGGTTAATGTATAAAGTATTAGGTATAAGGTATTAAGTATGATTTTGTTTTTTATTGTTTCAAGCTTTGGTTTAAGAAAAGTAACGATAAACATGCCGGCGAAAATTGACAATAATGGATAAAGGGGAAGCATATAGCGCATCCATCCGACGGCAAATTTTCCGACTATTAAAAAATACACAATAAAGAATATGAAAATAATAATTTGCTTTGCGTCTTTTGCTTTTGTTTCTTTTTTAAAAACCAAATAGAAAAAATTAAGAAAACCTAAAAAAGCAAAAGTTGCAATTACTGGTCCCATTCCCCATAAAAATACATTTTTTAATTCATATAGATATGGAATCTTCCCTACGTACTGGAGAGTATAAGGAAAGATGAATGCATTTTTTGTCATCTGTGACTGCAAAAGGCTTTGTTTTAAAAATTCCTGAAAATCAATAAGCGCATAAGGTTCAAGGACTATAAAAGTCAGAAAAGTCGCGGAAGAAATTACAAACCCATCTTTAATAAGTTTTATAACTGTTCTAGGTAGGTGAGGCAACCAAGATTTTATTTTATGAGGTTGTTTTATAAATACTAAAATAAAATCTGCTGTAATCGTGAAGGAGATTGCTGCGATTAAAGGTATTGCGCTGATTTTTGTTGCAAGAGCGAAACCAAAAAATATTCCAACAAATAAAGAATTTTTAATTGAAGGATTTTCATAGAATCTTATAAGTTGATAAAGAGTCAAAATAATAAAAAACGTGAGGAGAATATCAACGGCATAAAAATGTGATGCTTGAATTGGAAAAACAGAAAGCGAATAGAAAAAAGCCGCAAATAAACCTATCTTTTTATCGAATAACTTTTTTCCAATAAGAAAAACTAAAAATAAAGTGGCAAGATCTGCAGCAATTGAAATGTTTCTCCCAACAACCCCACCTATTTGATAAGAAGCATATACTGGATTTATAAATCCGGTAAATGTCATAACACTTTTTAAAAGGTAAAGAGGAAAGCTACCATATGCAAAAAAATGCGGATTAAGCGGGCTTGTGATGCTTAAAAATTCTGAAATATTTACCGGTAGCTTTAATGGAGTTGTAAACATTACAATCGCCCGTTCGTCCGGATGAAGACAGCAGCTTTTGTCCCAGTTGATTCCATAAAAACGCAGAAAAAATCCTAACAATATAATTGTAAGCAGAATAATTTTTAATTTTACCTGTTTCATTTAATTTTCAATCCCGATTCAATCGGGATCAATTCCTAATTTTCTTAAAAAGGTCACTCCGCTCTTTTCTCACTTCGTTCGAAAATTAGAACAGTCGGTCTGTCAAAAACATTAGCAGTCTGTTCAAATGAATATGTCGGACTGTTTAAATATAAAATCTTGCAAAATACGTCGCAAGGGGTTTCATATATTTTTTTAAATCCAAGCGTTCCGTTTAACAGTTTACTATAAAATATATAGCCTTTAGGGAATATTTTGGGCTTTTCAATTCTGTCTTTTAGAATTCTTTGGCTTGGAATAATAATGTATTTAGAATTTTCAGTAAGAATTTTAAGCTCCGTTGATTTTATGTCGTTAACATCCAAATCATAAAAGTTAAAAAGAGTAATAGAGGAAAAGTTTGAATTAAAGGGAACAATTCCCATATCATAAACTTCCGACAGTATTTTTGAGCTTCCGGAAATATTTTTCCGCGCCCAAATAGCTGCATCAACCGTAGTAAAGTTTTGTAACAGAACCGTTTTATAAAATGAAAAAGCAAAAACAAAACATATTACGAAAAGTAAATAAATTAAATAGTTTTGAATATTTTTATTTTTACGAAAATAATAATGGGGATTTGCCAGATAAAATCCAATAATAATATATACAAATGCTAGGGAAGGAATATAATAACGAATCCACTTAACGTACAAAAAAGCTTGTGAAAAAAATGTTGTTAAGAAAAACAATACTACAATAAGAATTTGCCAATTCCGATTTTTAATTGCTTTTAGAATAATAAAAGGAAGGATCGCTATAAAAAATACAAGTATAAAAGGATTTAGAATGAAAGGATAAACTTTTAAAAGTTGATAAACAACCGGCATTGAATCAATAAATCCCTGAGTATAAAAAACCGGAAGTGTTCCAAGGGCTACGTTCGTTTCATATCTAATGCTTCCCAAAAACTCTTTAGTGTCAAACCAAAAATACGGAGAAGTTATAAAAACAATAATTAGCGCAATTGTAATTGTCACAACCGCTCTTAAAACTATTTTTTCAAAAGCCAGAAATGAATATTTTCTTTTTACTTTTAATTTGAAAATTTCAGAGGCACAAATTACGAATATAGATATAGGGAGAAGAATAAGTGAAGAAATTTTTATAGATACTAAAATACCTGTAACCGCGCTTATATAAATAAGAATTTTAAGAGTTGGCGTTTTTCCGTATTTTAAAAGTAGATTTAAAAGTAAAAGTGTAAATAATGAAAGCCATATTTCAAATGTTGCAAAATGAGCGTATTGAATAAATCCAACACTTAGAGAGGCAAAAACTGTTCCAATAAGTGCGCTTTTTGTATTTCCTACAATTTTGCCGGTTTTAAAAAGGAGGAATAATAAAATAATTGAAAATAAGGATGAAATAACTCTGCCGATAATAATTGCATTCTCAAATGAAACTCTTAAAAAAGGAATATTTAGATGAAAAAGATTAATAGTTGTTAGGTTTTGCAAAACCCCAAGGAAGTAGATTGTATAAATTGGAAAAGAGCCATATGCAAAAAAATGTGGATTCATGTTGTTTGGAAAACTAATTTGAGAGACTGATGAAGCAATATTTCTTTCATCCGGGTGGAAAAAATATGGAGATCCCCAAGAAAGATTGTAAAAACGAACAAAAACCCCAAAAACAATTAATAATAAACAAATAGACAAAAAAACATTTTTATGAAAAAATTTAATTACTTTCATCAATTAATTTTGCAATATTTTTCCCAAGCTCGACCGCATAGTTAGTGCCTCTGTCCCAAGGATACACTTGCTGGATGTTTGCAAGGTATACGTTTTTAAGCGGAGTGTTAAACCCCGGCATTATTTTAGAATAGTTTACAGGAATAATTGGTTGGGCAAAAGGAGCATGAAAAAGTTGAGAGTTAATAATTGAGAATTGATAATTAGGGTTTATTTTTTTAAGCCAGGGGTCATAGAGTTTTAATAGTTCTTCTTTTGACATCTTAAACCGCGGATCAGAAGCTTCCATATAATTTCCGACATAGATGAGGTATTCATTATTATAATTTTTTTTGTCCATAAAGTTTGTGTGTTCAACAATTGCAAGAATAGGTGATTTTAGATCACACATACTAAGCCAATAAGTTCCGTCGGTAAAAAATGGTTTTGATAGGCGAAGAACAAGATTCACTGCGCCTATAACCTTGAGTCTGTTTAGTCTAGTTATATAAGAAGCAGGTAATTCTTTGGCAATTTTTATAAACAAAGGCGATGGGACAGTAACGATGACCCTATCAAATTGTTGTATTTGGTATTTGGTATTTTGTATTTTGTAAGAAATTTGAGGTTTGTTGTTTGATGAAAATTTGGTTACTTCGGTATTGTAATAAAATTTTCCTCCCCGTTTTTTTACCTCTTTTTCTAAATGTTTTGAAAACTCCAAAAATCCTCCTTGGGGATATGCAAGGCTTGAAGTCCGCTTATAAACTCTTGCCCAAAACCATGAGAGGGATACATTTTTGGCATATTTTCCCAGCTTATTTACCATAAGAGGTTTCCACAATTTTTCATAGGTTATCCTTCCCATCATTTTTTTAAGATAAGGTTCGGCATGAAATTTTTCAAGAGGTTTCCAAATTGGATTATATCTAAGAACAGCAAGCGAAATGCCCATTCGGATTCGGTTAAAAAGTGAAAGTTTGGTAAATCTTAAAAGTGAAATGGGGGAGTCCAGCTGGTATATTTTATTGTTTACAAAAGATGATGTTTTTGGTCTTTTAATAATAACTTTATGATTGATTTCTTTTGCTAATGAAAGTACGCTTTTATCGTTTGTAAACCAATGGTGGTAGTGTGGCTCAAGCGTCCAATCCCACTTTTCTTCCTTGTATCCGACAGCCAGCCCTCCGGGTTTGTCGTCTTTTTCAAAAACAATAACAGTATGCCCTTTCTTTGAAAGATAATAAGCACTAGATAGACCGGTAAAGCCGGCACCAATTATCCCAATTTTCATTTTACTATTGTATGCGTACAAATAGTTATTCGCAAGATACCGGAAGTTTCACAAACAACGCGTTGTGTATTTGAAATATTTTTTAAAGCAGGAATAAAAGAGTTGTTCCTGTCACAATAAATAATGCTGATATAACCGATAATATTATTGTTTGGTTTGTTCCTCCAGGAGATGTAATGGTTGGTTTTGGAGTTGGAGGTGTTTGTGTTGGTGCAACAGTAGATGTGACAGTTGTTGGTGACGGAACAATATTAGTAGGAGAAGGGGAGACAGAAGCAGTGGTTGGTGTCGGAGAGCCCGCCGGAGAAATAGTTGGAGTTCCTGTTAGTGTTGGAGAGGGTATAGGAGTGTTTGTTGGTGTTTGAGTTGGGGTGCCGGTTGCATCAAGTGAAAGCTGGGAGCCTGAAGCAAATACTGTAAAAGTTTGAGTAATGCGCCTAATAACTCCAAATCCGTCAACGGTTTCAATTGTTATGGTGTGTTCCCCGGGGCTTAAATCTTTTGGAGGTCTATAAGTCCAAATTCCGTTATTGTCGCTTTTTACTTCCGTTACTATATTTTCATCCGAGTGTATGGTTATTTTTACTTTCTGACTTGGTAAAGCAACTCCTTGAAAGCGCGGTTGTTGATCGGTAAAACGTTCATCTTTTTTAGGAGTTATAATTCTTACTTCTCCTTGTTTTACTGCCAAAGTTGGAATTTTTAAAGAAGAAGTAGGAGTGGCTTCTTCCGATTCAATGTTGGGAGTCTTAAAGTCATAATCAGACGATAAAGTTATTGATGGAATATTTTGAGCGTCTTTGTAAAGTAAAGTTACTATAGATTTCATGTTTTCGCGCCTTGCCGTAATAGTAATTAGTGTTTGGTCAGAAAAATTTTTGTATGATTCAAGCGTCAAATTTCTTGCGGAATTAACAGGTATAGTAAATTCACCCGAGTCTTTTGTTACAGTGGAAAGAGTTTGCACATCATCAGCAGTTGCAATAATTAATGTGTCGGATGCCACTTCCCCGCTAGGTAGTAAAACCTTACCAAAAATAGGTTTTTGAGTTGTAGGCGGCGTATTAATTACAGGACCAGTTGTGACAGTATATTTTTTACCGCTATCGCTGTAACTTTCCGAATCGGAAATTATCTGAAAGTTGTGTTGAGTCTTTTGTTTTAAATCGCCAACCGTTATGTGGTGGGAGAAAAGTTGTTTTTGTTCTCCTCCTGATTTATTTGTGTCATCCAGCGCAAGAATTGCTCCGCCTTCTCCTCCGTCAATACTTACCCCGCCAATAGCTTTTGCCGAAGTCGTAAAAGTTACTGTAAAAGACGTGTCTGTAATATTTGTAATTTTTATATTTTGAGGTGTTGTATCAGGAGTTGCTCTTCCAATAAAAAGTATCTGGTTTTTTATAATTTGAAGCGTTAAAATAATACTTCCAAGTAAAATAACAAAAGCTAAAATTGTGGGGATTCGTTTCTCCCATACCTTTTTCTTCTTCATACTTTTAAAGTCCAAAACCACTTGTTGTTTGAGCCGATTGCGTGCCTTGAAAAGTATTTTGGGGTACAGAGCTTGAAGAAGCGTTTTTATCAGCGGTAGAGCTTGTAGGAAAAGCAATTTTTTCTTGTAAGTCGACAGTAATAACTTTTTTTGTTTTTAGAGAATCTATTGTTTTAGTATCAAAAGTTGAAGAAATTGGTATTATTCTAATTTGAGTATCGCTTGAAATAGTAGATTTTGTAAAATTATCGTAAATTCCAAAGCCAATCCAAGACAATACAAAAACGGTTGTAAGAAGCGCAAAATAAAACAAGTTTTTTAACATTTTTTTATTGATTTAAAAAATAAGCGCGTCCTGTTATTGTTGTTCCAAAAACATTGTTATCTGTTTTTCCGGTTGTTATTCTCTCAATTCCTATAATTCTGTCAAAGCTTATAATGTCGGAAATAAAACGATTTACTTTATCTTCACTGCCCTCAACTGTAATATTAAAGGTATATGAGAACATTCCCGGTGTAGGTTTTAAGGCAGGATATATTTCTATTACACCAAAATCAAGCTTTGAAAGATTAAGATTTTGTGCACTCGTCAACTTTTCAAGTTGTCGTGTAAGATAAGGAATCTTATTTGTTTTAGGAATTGCGTCAAAAACCAAATTTAAATCAGGCTGCAAAGTTTGATACTGAACGTTAAGAGCGTCTAATGCAACAAGTTTTTTTTTGAGCGCATTATAAACAAATGTATTATCTTCGTATTGCTTATTAAGATTTGAAATTGTATCCAAAGTTGGCTTTATTGCAAAAAACCCAAAAAATGAAACAGAAAATAAAGTTAGTGTGATATATAAATAAGCAGTGAATTTTTTTGAATCACTTTTAATAAAAGGTGTATTTTTTTTAAAATACTCTTTGTAATGATTGGTTAATAAAAAAAGTTTTGTAAATAGAGCTTTCATGTTTTAGTTGTTTTAGTTACGGTTTTTTTAAGTTCAATATTTATTTTGAACTGAACACCTTTATCTCCGCTACTAATCTCATCAATACTAATTGCTGTGACATTAGGGTTTTGTTTGAGATTTTCAATAAAATTATTTACAGGAAAAACAGAGTACGCACTAGCGTTAATGGTAATTATATTTTTATTAACAATAAGATTTGTCGCCGAGAATGTTCCTTCGGAAATAGATTTTAAAATATCATTTAGAATATCTACTTTTGTTTTTGTTTCATCTTGAGTTGATTTTATGTTGGAAAGCCTGTCTTGGATACTTCTGTATTTTTTTTCTTCTTCAGCCCGGTTTTTAACAGCAAATTCTGCCTGTTTTATGTGGTCATGAAGATCAATTATTTTTCCGTCAATTGTAAATCTATAAAAAAGCGCACCTAGTGCCAGTAGTTCCGTTACTACAATAATAATCCTTCCGCCATTAACTACCCACTTCAAAAATACATCTGATATTGTCTGTTTTGGCTTTCCTGATAAATTAATAGTTATGTTCTGATTGGAATCTGACATAATACTATTAAGTTTAGATAGTTTTACTCTCTTTGTCAAAAGAAAAGTTTATTGTTCTTCTTGCTTAAAACAATGGATTTCATTCGATGAAGGTTACTTTTTTTTTGTTTTTGTTGAGGACTTTGAAGATTTGACTGCTACAGCCTTTTTTGTAGTAAGCTTTTTTACAGGTTTTGCCATTTTTGTAAGTTTGGCTTTGAGCCTTGAAGCTTTATTCTTATGGATAAGATTTTTCTTTACTGCTTTATCAATAAGCGAAATTGTCGCCGCGACACTTGTAGGAGTTGAACTTTTTTTTACTTTTTTCAGTTTCTCTTCAAGAGTTTTTCTTAATTTGCTGTTGTGTACAGTCCTTTTTTTGTCTTTTCTTTGTTTTTTTATTGCAGATTTTATTACTGGCATAGAGGAATTTTATCATGTTATACTTAAAAAAACAATTCGATTTAAATTTTCTTTATGGTAACTGACCTTTTTAAAAAAAGTATCAACGCTTTTACGTCCAAGCAAACAAATATTTTTTCAGCTGCATCTTTTATAATTTTAACAACAATTTTATCCCAGGTTTTAGGGCTTTTAAAATACCGTCTGTTGGTTTCCCTTTTTGGAGCATCAAGTGCGCTCGGTGTATTTTTTGCAGCTTTTAGGATACCTGATTTTATTTTTCAAATAGTGATAGCTGGAGCGCTTTCTTCTTCTTTTATTCCTATTTTTTCAGATTATTTAAGCCGTGACAAAAAAAAAGAGGCATTTTCTCTAACTTCATCCCTTATAACTATTGGTCTTGTGTCTTTTGTTGTGGTTACTATTGTTATGATAATTTTTTCTTATCAACTTGTGTCTTTAGTAGCTCCTGGTTTTTCAAAAGACGAGTTAGTTTTAATGTCGCGTCTTATGATAATAATCCAGCTATCTCAGCTCTTTTTTATTTTGGGGACTGTTGCAACGGCGATTCTTCAGTCATTTCAGCATTTTCTAATTCCAGGTATTGCAAGTGCGTTTTATAACGCCGGTATAATTTTGGGACTTATTATTTTTACCTCCTTTTTTGGACTTGGAATTTATGGTGCGACAGTCGGGGTATTAATAGGCTCGGTTCTTTTTTTTCTTATTCAACTTCCTCTTCTTGCTTCAAGCGGATTTAGCTTTAAGCCATCATTTAATATGAAAAACGGCGTTGAAAAAATTTTGCACCTTATGGTTCCGCGTTCGGCGACACTTATTCTTTCACAAATCGCGATAACAGCAAACGTTTTTTTTGCTTCATTTGTTTCAGCCCGCGGTCTTGTTATTTTTGACCTTGCGCAAACTCTTGTTATGGCACCAGTTCTTCTTTTCGGTCAATCAATTGCACAAGCAAGCTTTCCGGCGCTTTCTTTTAAAGTAGGGGATAAAAAAGAGTTTGTTTCAATTTTTACCTATTCATTTAATCAAATACTTTATTTAACATTGCCAATTTCAGCACTTCTTATTGTTCTTCGTGTTCCTGTTGTTAGGCTTTTTTTTGGAGCAAGCCGATTTGACTGGTCTGCAACTGTTGATACCGGTTTAACACTTGCTTACTTTTCAATTTCAATTTCTGCCATTGCTATTATGTATTTGGTGTCGCGGGCTTTCTACGCGCTAAAAGACGCAAAAACTCCTTTTATTGTGACGTCTATTTCAGTTAGTATAAATATTTTTACATCATACCTTTTTATTCTTTGTTATCATTTTCCGATATATTCACTAGCGTTTTCATTTTCTATTGCTAATTTAGTTAGTATTGTTGTTATGCTTTTGCTTCTTGATAGAAAAGTCAATCTTCCTCGTCTTGATATTCTTTTAACTCTTACAAAAATTCTTATCGCAACGGTTATTATGGGGGTCGCATTATATGTTCCGATAAAACTTTTGGATCAATTGGTTTTTGATACTACAAGAACAATAAACCTTTTGATTCTAACAGGTATTGCTTCTGCTGCAGGACTTGCTTCGTATGTTTTCTTTACTTGGCTTTTGGATATTCATGAAGCATACTATGTGATTGCGGTTATCAAGAAATTTGGGGATCGCACGAAGATTTTAAAGCAATTGGGAGAAATGATAGACGGTTCCCGCCTCAACCCATAAAGGGTTTTAAAGGTTTCTTTGGTATAATCTTCCCATGGTTTTAAACTCACTACAGGTGAATCAAAATAATATTAGAAATTTCGCAATTATTGCGCATGTTGATCATGGGAAATCCACTCTTGCCGATAGGTTGCTTGAAGTGACCAATACTATTGAAGCTCGAAACATGAGGAGTCAATATCTTGATAGCAACCCGATTGAACGTGAGCGGGGAATTACAATAAAACTTGCGCCTGTTCGCATGAAGTATCCATTTGAGGGTCAAGAATATGATCTAAATCTTATAGATACTCCCGGACATGTGGATTTTTCTTACGAAGTTGTCAGGACTTTATATGCGTGCGAAGGAGCAGTTTTACTTGTTGATGCAACAAAAGGGATTCAGGCGCAAACAGTTGCAAATTATAATTTTGCAAAAAAACTCGGGCTTAAAGTAATTCCTGCAATTAATAAGATTGATTTGCCGCTTGCCCGGGTTGAAGAGGTAGAGCATGATTTAGTTGAAAGTTTAGGGTTTGAACGTTCCCAAATTTTATATATTTCTGCAAAAACGGGCGAGGGAGTCAGCGATCTATTGGCTTCAATAATTAAAAATATTCTTCCACCGGATGGGAAAAAAGAATTACCGACTCAGGCATACATTTTTGATTCAGAATACGATGAGCATAGAGGGATAGTTATTTATATTAGGGTAAAAAATGGAGAAGTGAAAAAAGGAGATGAAATTGTATTTTGTGCCGACGGCGCCTCTGCTCTTGTTTTGGGTGTTGGATACCTGGCTCCTGAATTTTCCTCGCAAGATGCTTTGTCAAATGGTGAAGTTGGGTATATTATTACAAATATTAAGGATATAACGCAAGCAAAAGTAGGAGATACAATTACGACCAGAAAAGATAAAGGAGAAGCATTGTCCGGATTTATGCAATTAAAGCCTTTTGTTTACCTATCAATTTACCCTACATCAAATAGCGAATTTCAGGTACTTCGAAAAGCCGTATTTAAATTAAAAATGAATGATGCGTCTTTGGTTGTTTCTCCGGAGCATTCTCAAATTTTTGGTCCCGGCTTCCGGTGTGGATTTTTAGGTTTATTACATTCTCAAATTGTTCTTGAGAGGCTTGAAAAAGAGGGAGGAGTTGGTGTTTTTTCCGCTCCTCCTACTATTGAATATATTGTGGACGGAAAGTCCATAACAAGTCCAAAAGATTTTAATAACGAAAGTCATGATATTAAAGAGCCGTATATAAATGGTGAAATTTATACGCCCAGCCAATATTTAGGTTCGATCCTTGAAATTATTAATAAAAAGAAAGGTGTCCAAAAAGACGTTGTTTACTATGGATCACAAGTGAAAGTATTGTTTGAAATGCCTCTTTCTTCAGTCGTTTATGATTTTTACGACAAGATTAAATCCGCATCTTCAGGATTTGCGTCATTTGATTATGAAATTTCAGAATTTAGAAATGCTGATTTGGTCCGCGTCGATATTGGCGTAAACGAGCAAATCATTCCGGAGTTATCATTTATAGTACACAAAAGTGAAGTTGAAACATTCTCAAGACGTATTGTTGAAGAGCTTGCGCGCGCCATTCCAAGACATCAATTTATTATTGCGGTCAGAGCGCAAATTGGGGCAAAAATTATTGCAAGTGAAAAAATATCGGCATTAAGAAAAGACGTAACGGCAAAACTTTATGGAGGAGATAGGACCCGAAAAGATAAATTATTGGAGGCGCAAAAAAAAGGTAAACAAAAAATGAAAAGTATTGGAAATATTAATATTCCCAAAGAAGCATTTCTAAGCGTTTTGAAGGTCTAAAAACTAATCAGGTAAAGGAAGTTGAGAGGAGGGTGTTTTGCTAAAATACCTATCTAATATATTCACTATTGTTTCACCCTTTTGAAGAGCTTCGGGTTCGAGATATTGCCCATTATCTGTTTCAAAATCAAAACCTAGTTCTTTTGCTTCGAATGTTCTTCCATAAGAAAAAAGCAGAGAGGTCTCAGGATCGAATCCAGAAACTGTAAGAATTCCATCTACTGAAAATTCGGCTAGGCTTTGTGGCTCTTCAGGAATTTCCCCTTCTAAATAACGACCCTGTAATCTAAGAGATCCATACAGGCCTTTGTTATAGCCTAATGGTACGAGTGGTGTAATTCTGTAATGATCATCATCTTTGGTCGGTTGTCCATGTTGCGTAAGCAATGAATCAACGGTATTCCACAAATCAATCATTCTATCGCGAGTTTCAGCCATTACTACAATCTTATTAAGCGATGAGTCAACGAATCCAGAACTTACAATTTCTTTTCCTAGCCTAGCCATAGTGGAGTGATTATATTGAAGTTTTTATGGATTGTCAATTATTACAGGATAAAGAGAAAATTATCAGAAATCTCAATATCCCCAAAGAAGCATTTCTGTCCGTTCTTAAAGTTTGAACAAATTTATAGCGCGAGGAGGAGGACTCCGCCAAGGAGTGCTAAAACCACCGCTCCGATTATACCGATTGTTGTTCCAAAAGAGCCTGTTGGCGCTATTGTCGGGATAGGCGTTGCGGTTACTACAGTTCCTCCGGAAGAGCTAGTAGTTGGTGTTGGTGCTTTTGTTGGTGTTGAAGTAACTCCTGATCCGGAAGCAGTAATTGTTTTTGAACAGCTTTGTGAAATTGCTCCTCTATTATCTGTGAAAGTAACAGAAGAATTAAATGTTCCTCCTACATTATATGTGTGATTGGTTTGTACTGTTACAGACTTCAAATTCATGCCGGCCGTTACGTCCTGTACCTGTCCATCGCCAAAATTGAAAGTTGTTTTTGCAACAACTCCGTCTGGGTCGTTTCCTTTGGCGGTTAAGAGTACTGAAAACGGTGCGGTACCTGTAGCAGAAGGGCTTACAGAAAAATCAGTACAAACAGGTGAAACGTTTGCGCCCAAAGTTGGGGTGGGAGTTGTTGCGGCGGCTGTTGGTGTTGGGGTGGGAGTTGTTGCGGCGGCTGTTGGTGTTGGAGCTGTTGTTAGAGTTGGAGTTGGTCCCCCGTTGTCTCCTGTGCAGGTGTCGCTTTGAGCTATATTAATATTTGCAGGACGCGTATTAGAAAGAAGATTTGTATAGGGTGCGTCTGCTGCGGTAGCGCCTCCATTTAGAACTCGTGTTTTTGTAGCATCAAATGAAACAACAATAGGAACAGTAGATGATGTAACAGGATGGAATGAAAGCGTTGCAACTTTGGTTATTGTTTTGGCGGTATTTGCTATATTCCCACCAACAGAAAGGGAAATATCAGCTTTGCCGCTTGATATGGTTGCCTTACGTATTACATCTGAGAATGATGAACTTGGAGTAATTTCTAAAAGCTTAAGTTTTGAGGAATCATAGTTTATATATATATCAATGATTGCTACTTCATTTTCTCCGGGGTTTACGGTTATGTCAGTTTTAAAAGATTGACAAGCAGTTGTTGTTGAGATTGAGTCAGGTACAAAATATAATATTGTTGATGCCGCGGCTCTACTGCGTGTTTCCTGTTGTTTTTTGACAAAGAAAAGGGTCAGTGGAATTGCAAGAAGGATAAGAAAAATGTTTCCGAAAATAAAATATTTATTCGCCAATAATTTCATGTGTACCTTTTTAGCGTAGACAATTTGTGGTCTATTGTCAACAAGACAATGTACGTTGTCCAACACATGGTATACAGTTTCTCCAATATGACTATGGCTTCTTTATCTCCAAGGTTCTAGAATTGCTGGGTGATTTAAATATCGGAATGGAGGTGGAGAAACTTGAAAAGTGGAATCCATATTGACTACAAAATGTTACGAGTCATGAGTTCTGAGGCAGCAAGAGAAGCACTTCTTTCCTACCTTTTTTCAAATGGAGGGAATATCTCAGACTGCGCAGAAGTATTTGGGATTAGTCGACCTATCGTA
>MNYS01000006.1:1766-172440 GCA_001873215.1 Candidatus Levybacteria bacterium CG2_30_37_29 | reverse complement strand
GAGAATGAATTTGCCCGAGGAAAAAACCATGTCAATGGGATTGAATCATTTTGGTCATATACTAAAAGACGGATGAATAAACTTAATGGTATCCATAAAACCAAATTTCTTCTCCACTTAAAAGAATCAGAGTTCCGTTTTAATAACAGAGGTGGTATTATGTATAAGGAGTTACTGAAAAACTTTAGAGAAAATTCGCTCTAAAGTTGTCTAGACCCAAGGTAAATATTATACTTGTATACTACCACTTTTGAACGCTAATTTAAAAGCGTATTATTTTTAAACATTGTACTTTAAAGTTTATTTATCAAGTAACTTATTATAAAATTCATATTTTTTTCTTTGATATTCTTTGTAAGGCAAATCTTTTGCCGCTTCCTTTAGATGTTCATATTTAAGAAGAAGTTTTTTGTCTTTTGTTAACATTTCAAATATCTTAAATTGGTCTTTTACAGTTTCATCAGACGGATCAGTTAAATATAGCTCTACGTCGTGACTGCCAACTTTAAACTCCCATTGAATATAATCACCCTGAAAAATAGGTTTTCCAAAAATATCTATTAGCTTAGTAACATAATGTTTAAATTTTTCTCTTTGACAAAGAACATAAATGTCAAAATCTCCTTGACCTGAAATTTTTAGCGCACTGGCACCTATAAATTTTATCTCTAGGTCAAGAATTTTGATTTTAATTTTTTTAATAATATTATCTACAAGTTGTGTAGTTTTAGAATCGTAAGGAAAAAAATTTACCTTTTTATTTTGCGGGATTTTTTTTAAATATTTTAACTCTTCTTCACTTAACATATACTTGCATAGATAATAATATGCTGCTTTTTCAAAAGCGCGTTAAACAAAGTGGATTTCCCCACATTCGGCAACCCGACAATTCCAACAGATAGATTCATTTGACTATTGTACCTTATTGAAGCTAAATATTAAATAGAAAAAAATAGTGAGCTTGAGAGTGGGTAAAAATTATAGCGGTAATAAATAAGTTTATGTAGCAAGGATGCTATCCCATTCTCTTTGCATATCCAAAATTACTCTTTCTTCGGATGTCGTAGCCTGACCAGAATCTAACTTTATGGCTATATTGGTGACTCTATCAATTGTAGCTGCAAACAAAGATTCCATAGCATGACGGAACATGTTCCCATGATCTTCAGCTTCAGGATAATTATGTGCTACCTCATGTGTGAATGTTCTCATAGCTTCAGTGAATTTAACGCCAAAGAGAGATTCGTGTATACCAATCGCCTTTTGACCAAGATTTATTCCTTTACTACCAGTTCCCTTATAAACGAAAAGGTCATTAGGTAATGCAACATTTGTAGTTAACTGTGAATATAATCTTAATAACCCAAGTTGTGCCAGCTGCTTTTCTGTTGGCTCAAGAACAATTTCAAAATCATCAACTTCGTCTTCAGCTGGATTCATTCTCTCTACTATTTTCTTTAGCTTACTTCGCAGAGCACCAAGAATTATATCCTCTGGTGATTCTTCACGGATAGATTCTACGCTTGAAATATCTGCTTGGTTTTGTTCTTCAATCAATTCGATTAAATGTTTCCCTGTTAAGTATCCAGCATTATCTCCTAATTGACCATAAAATTGGTCAGATTGTCGCCACTGTAGGTATTTTTCAACAGGACTTTGTCCAGTAAGTTCTGCTACAGTTGGCTCTGGTACCATTTCCTCCAGCTTGTTTACTGCTTCAAGTATTCCTGGTAATTGAGCTTCCATTTGTGATACTCGTGTTTTTTCAGAGTTAGACATAGTTGCTTCCTTTTGAATAATATTTCCTTTCTTTTCAATATCGGGAATTTCAGGTTGCGCCACCGGCACACGACCAAATTCTTGTTTTAATTGTTCTCGTTTCTGAATAATAAGTTTTTCTTGGTCTGACAATTCTGTAGGGTTTTTTCTTACAGCTGCTTGATAAATTTGTTCTTGCTCATTAGTCCATGCTTTAACTTCAATCGCTCTAGTGATATCTACTTCTACTGATTGTTTGCTATCACTGCCTGTTGAGGAGATATTTAGTTCTCCGGTTGGTAACGGAGCTTCCCTAGATACCATTTCCTTTGTTTTTCCACTTGCTCTTGCGGCCTCATCTTGCGTAAAAGCATTTTGAAACTTCTGCAAATATTTATCATTTAACTCTATTTCTACGAATACACCTTTGTCGCTTCCGTTTGGTATATTGCGCACGAGCAGATTATTTTCTTTAGTAACAAAATCATAATTCAAACCAAATGTTGTTAAAAAATCTCCTTGTGATGTGAATATTTTTTTAAATATACCTTTCTCTAATCCGTAAGCTGCCATTCCTCTTAATAGGTATACTAATTTCTGGTTATCTTCTTTTGGCTTTGGTAATGCATGAAATAGTAATTCTCTCGGTATGTCTCCTTTTAACATCAAACGAACAACATTAGGATTGCTACCATTTCCTTCTATTGCAGTGACTTGGCCACCCAACTTTTTACTAATCACGCTAATGAATTGAGAGGGGTCTTTAATATCAGGAAATTCCTCACAAGCTACTTCCATACCATACTCTTGAACAAATTGTTCTCGTTTGTGTTGAGGAACTTGTGGGGTTTCATTACTGGCTGTTTCTTCATTGCTTAACTTACTGCTAGCTGACGGCATTCCTACTTGTTCCAAATATCCAGGGCAAACAATAAATCCCTGCTCTTCTAATTCTCTTACCTGGCTGTCGCTTACACCTCTATCCCGCGCTATATAATTTTTACCAGCAAAATGTTTCTGCCACTCTCCACGGTCGTAACCTTTATAAGGAAGAGTCCTTGCTAATTTCTCAACAACCACAAAGGCTCCTTGCCTATCGGTTCCATATTTAGAATCTACATGTCCTGCCCACAAATGTTCGGAGCGTTTTAACTGCTCTACCATTTCATCTTTTGACATAGCTTGAACCATATCATCCAGATAGCGACTTAGTTCAAATGGATTAACTGGAGGTCTATCGATACTCATTTTGTATTTTAAGTTGTTAAGCTGAATCGTAGCGGATTCAGGACCTACCCAATAATCTTCTGCAGTAGCGCCTTTTTCTTTATAATTCATGACCTGCCCATTAATAAAAAGGCGTCCTTTATCTGGCTCAATTCCTTCAGATTTAGGAAGCCACTTAATACCTCCAAACTTATTTTGGAAATCCATATTCTGTAGATAGGGGTTCTCGTTAGATACTCCAAGCGTAGGTAATTGTTCAAGTGCTTTGATTACATCAGGGTTAGCTGTTTCAATAATATATGCGTTTCTACCCGTAGGTTTGCTCTTTTTAATGTCTGCTAATAACCAGTCGTGTTTAACTTTATGCAAAGGGACTTGTCCGGGCATATTTGCCCAATCATCATTTACGTCAGCTGCTTTGGCCAAACGATAATTAGCAACCCAGCCTTCACCATCAATTTCAAATCTTTGTACACCAAAATCTCTTATCAGACGAATAGCGGTTTGCTTGAGACCAATACCATTTCCCCCTGCAGTATTTCTATCTTCTGGCTTATCCGAATGCGGACTTAAAACGCCTGTAGGATCTTCAAAAGGCCAACCACCTTCAATACGAAATCTTCTTCCACCACTTTTCAGAGGCTCGCTAGTAAAACTAACTCCGTCAAGTGTTCCTGGATATTGAGGGTTATGGTCAACAAAATTTTGCACCAACTCCCGTGTTAACCATGCTGCATTATACTCGTCACGGGATTTATCTAGAAAACTATCAGTAGCAATAGCATGAGCATCAACGCCTTTCAGCTCATAGAAAAACTGCAGTAATTTCTGGTCTGTTGCAACTCCCTCAATCTTCTTGCCATTTTCTACTGCGGGTGCTTTTATTTCACCGCCAGAATTTGGTTTGGTAGGTTCTGCCCTACCAAACACTCTTTTTAATCCACTAAATTTTGATGGTGATGATGGTTGCGGTTCTTCATCCATATTCTCTTTACCTATATACCAGTGTATCAAAAATCATACTGAAAATATAAGCCTTGAACTATTTACTTATGGTTGTTACAAGTTGGATTTATAATGGTCTTGAGGATATTATTATTCCGATCTTATCTTTCAACTATTTCTCAATTTTTTCCTGTGAGGTACACCAAACGCTATATTTATAGATATTACGTCTTCTTCAACCCTGACTTTTAGATCCCACAAATGTCTTTCTCTTCTTAATCTTTGTCTTGGGGTTAACGGAAAATCTTTTCCAAAGCGTTTTATAACTCCACTTTGCAAACGCGCTTGTAGGTTCTCCGCCTGCTGTTCATTTGCAGCTGCAACAACTCTCATTTCCCTAAAGTATTCTAAAGGTGTAAATTCGATAGCAATTGGCAACAGTTGTTCTTTTAACATATTTGCAAGAATTATACTCTCGGTTTTTTAAATAATCAATCTAAAAACTATCGAACATCTTAACCCAAACTTTATTAGGCATTAGATTTCTTTATTTACTTATGGTGCATTCTGTTCCAAATCGTAGCAAATACCCATCCTCCAACATAACCCATCACAAATGTCACAACGATAAGAATAAGTGATTGGGTCAGGGTAAATGCAGTGACTTGGTATGGCGATATAATCATATGCATCCAAAAAACAAAATTTAAGAGTTGTTGTGCAAAACCTGTAAGGATGAGAATACTCCAAACAAGATGCCATGCGCCGATAAATACGCCGAAAGTTAATGCAGTCTTTTGTATATCAAGCTCTTTCATTATCTCATCTCACTTCGTTCTTCTTAATAAGATTATTATATATATTAAACAACAGTGATCATAATCACCGTTTTTTAAATAGACTGAACAGAACCAGAAGCAATTCAAAATCTATGAATAGTTTTTAAAATTTTAATCCGCGGTGGGGAGAGTTTGCGGCTGCAATAAAGACATGGCGATACCGCAACAAAGTAATTTTGCTTCAGAAGAAGGTTTTATTGTTAAAACTTCCGTGCCGCATCCTAAATAAACACCATTCCGTTCACGTCTTCCATTAACCCACCAAAATAATTTACTGTTTTTGATGTTGCTACTCTAGTCTTTCCTGTTTGAGGGTCGGTCTCTTCGCGGGTTGAAGTAGTTTCTATTGTCTGCTTGCAGACAAATCTTTTTCCCAATTGAGCCACTACTTTTTCTCTATATGCTCTACCATTAAGCGTTGGAATTACAACTTCCTTTTCATCTATCAAAACGGTGGAGTTTATTATGTTTGGTTTTTCTGAACTTTCCGTTCCTTCAATTTCTACGCTCATTACCGATAAACTATCACAACTGCTTTTTCATATCAATATATTAGTTATAATATGTATGTGAAAATTTCCGTTATCGCGCATGTGAATAGTAAAAAGCCAAGAGTCGAACCGGATTTGCTGGGGACTTTGCATGTCTATGTCAGTGAACCGCCGCTTGAAAATCGGGCCAACATCGCGGTCATTGAAGCACTGGCAAAACATTTTAAAGTAAAAAAGAGGAATATAAACTTCATATCAGGACGAAAATCGAAGAACAAGCTTTTTGAGATTATTGAAAATTAACAAACCATGCTTTATGTTATTATAAAACAATAACAGGTGAATCTTCAGAAATAACCCTCGGCAATTTATCTACAAATTTTACGGCTGAAAAAAATTAGGAAAATTCAGATCCTAATGATGTTACTTCCCTGCTTAATCTATTTAATAAAGGATTCATAAGATTGCCAAAAATGTATGGAGGAATGGACAACAGATTTGAAGGAAACTTTCCTTTCGGTATGCCCCCATGGAAATTGGGTACGGGAAGAAAATTGGTTCAAAAATTATCTCACAAATCTTCTGATCAGAACGTTATTCCTGTTACTCTTGGTCCTATAAATGAAGTTATGCAGAGAAATGGTTCTGATTGTGTCGGCGCAGCAGTTATGAGTGTTTTCAGTGAAATAACAGGAGCCTCTATCACACCGGAACTATATGAAGGATTTTTGCAAACCGCTTTAAAACACAGGCTTACAGAAAGAGATAGCGAGGGAATAAAGGTTTTACCTTTTGTTTTAAATGTATTTTCCACGCCTGAATTTAAGCAAAAATTTCCTTCTTCTGATATCACAGTAGCATATAGAAGAACTCTTTCTCTTGCTGAAATGTCAGACATAATTAAAACGACAAAAAATAAAACAAATCCTTCTTATAAATTATTTGTGTTTCTTCCTTTTTCTTCCTGGACCAGGGCTGACGGCGGACACATGGTTACCCTACAAGAAATAAATTCAACAGAAACAACAATTTACGATCCAAAAATTGGAGAAAAAAGAATTCTTCCAAACGCGGAATTTAATCGCAGATGGGAACATGATAATAAAAGTGCAATATTTGTATTTGTTAAATAATTTTTACGCCTAAGGTTTTCTCAACTTTAAAAATAAAAAAATACTAATCTTAATGATTACCATTCCTCTTCGTCCTCTTTGGGAACAAATGGTAGGTTTGTACGTTCTTGTTTTGTTTCAAGCTCCGGTCTTAATTCTTTAATTATGCGAGCATATCTTTTCGGATTATGAATCAGGTACATATCAAGATATTTATTTAATCTTATGTCAAAAAGCGATATGGTTCCAAAATTAAGTAGTTCCCCAATCAAACTATCTTGAACATGCATCACTCTTAAATGATCCAATCTATACTGTTCTGTTTTTTTAAAGATTATCCCTTTTTTATGAAAAATGCACTCAGAAGTTATTTCATAGTATTCGTTAAGCCACGAAAGAATTATATATATACCGGTTAAAACTTTAAAAAATCCAAGAAGTATAAAAACTGTCAAAAAAATTGGGGCGCTTGAAAAGGCAAAATTAATAATTTGTTCACCCCGTACAAGCGCAAAATAAAAAGAAATAATAATTATTACTGATAATAAATCGGTCAAAAAAAGTTTTGCTATAAGTATAGAAACACTTTGTCTAATATTTAAATGTGTCAATGTGATCTTGTTCATTACCATAACATTTCCTTACCTCTTAAGATAAGACGGAAAAATCATTAGCTGGATAAATCCATATTTGGACTGTTCTTTGTCTGATTGGATTTTTCCCTTTTCCGTCTCGCCCATCGTGTTCAAAAATCGCAACCTGCTGGTATTTTCCTAATTCAAGTTTCCCATTCCGAACAGGAAGCGTAACACTCGCGTGAGAGAATGTTAACGCGCGGATGTGAGCCGCCGCATTATAATCTTCATCTATTTCATTGCAATATGGATTATCCTGACAACGGTGTTTGTAGTCAACTGTGGGGTGTACGTAGTTTTTGTGGACTTTTGTTGAACGCCTATCTTCAGGTATATGTTTTAGAGTATGCTCTATCATATCCTGTAAAAGATTTGGCTCTGCGATTTCATTAACAATTACTCCCAATGTCGTATGCTTACTATTTATAATTACAAAACCTTGTTTTGCACCAACTTTTTTTATGCTCTTGTTTACCACACCGGTAATATCTTTTATGTATGTGTGTTTTGTCGAAGGAAATTTAAGTTCTTTAAGAAAAGCATTCATGTCAGAATTATAGTTTACCACACCGCAGCAAATTAGATAAATTATTTCGAAGACATTTCAAATTTTATCTGAACTATAAAAACAATCTTATTGCTTGATCCATTTTTATCTTTTTGCTCCATTGAAATATTATATCAAGTTTCCCACGGAGCGTTTTCAAAAAAAATAGAATATAAATCCTCGTCGAGCTTAACTCGCATCTGGTCAAGCTCTTTTTTTGTAGGATTGCGTGACAAAAATTCAACATAAGGGATATTTGTTATAAGGGCAATTGGGGTTTGCTCCAGCCCTTCCCCCATTTCCATTACTGCTGCAACTGAAAGCGCATCCAAAACATTGCTTTTAGTAATTTTTAGAATTTTCCCAAATAAATCCGGCGTTCCAATATAATTTTTAATGGGGTTAAAACCGCTATACGCGAGCCCAAAACCTGTTGTCCCCCACCGGAGAGGCGTAGTTCTACTGTCGGAAATTATAACGCCGATATTTGTTAGCCCAAATCTTTTGCATAAATAAGAACGTATATTGTTTGCCGTTTTCTGCGCGCTTTCCGGCCACAAGATGTAATACCCGTTACCATTTGACTCGTCAATTCCTGCTGTTGCAACAAGCATTCCGTTTTTTAAAGTAAGAGTAATTCCGTACTGATTTTTTTCAGGAGGAATAAAAAAGTTTGCTTCTTTTTTTATTAATTCATTTTTGTCAACATCTTCGATCGCGACAACTCTACCCTCGCAAAGCGATACAATTTTTGAAGTTATAACAACAATGGAGTTCTCAAAAATTTTGGGAAGATATTTATTTAAAAGAAGTTCTAAGCTTATACTTTTTGATGTAACTTTTTCGGTTTTGATAGCGCGTACTTTCACATGATGAATATAGAAGAATAAGACAGAAAATGCAACTTGGCAAAACTCTTGAAACTTTTGATGGAAAATTATGTATTGACAACCCTTTATTATTTAAGTTAGTATAAAGTCTATGCCAGAAGAAAAAGTCGAAAAAGAAGTTTGTCCAAAATGCGGAAGCGCACTTTCGGATGTCACAACAACCGCAAACGGAAGAAAATTACAAAGATGCACCGCAGGATCATGGAACCCGACAACCAGAAAAACAGAAGGCTGCGATTATGTAAAATGGCTGCCTTTTGAACCTCAAACATTGGATGAAAAATGTCCAAAATGCGGTTCTCCTTTGGTCATGGCAATGACAAGGTTTGGTAAAAAGATGAAAAAATGTACGACGGGGGGATGGGATGCGGCAACCAAAACCGCAACAGGATGTGATTTTGTAGAATGGATAAACGGAACAACCGAAGAACTTGATGAAGATTGTCCTCAATGCGGAAAAAAGCTAGTACTTTATACAACGGCTTCAGGAAAACGAATGAAAAAATGCAGCACTTCAGGATGGGATAGAGAAAATAAACACGCAACAGGATGCGATTATGTACAGTGGTTGCGCCCTGGAGAATACGAAAAAACAGGCGAAGAATTTTTACCCCCGGAAGAAAAGGAAGAATAATTCAACGATTAACAAGCACTTTTTGCAACACTTTTAAAATTCGTGCGTAATTGAGGTGGCACCTCAAATAGGAACAAATAAACCAGTTCCTCACCGTTTATTTAAACATTTCAAAAAGTTCTGTCTTGACAAGGAATTTTTTATTTGGTATACAAAGACTGAAAGATTTCGGATGAAAAAAATTCTTTATGTTTTTATTTTTACTCTTGCCCTACTAACACAATTCTCTTTTCCTGCTTTTGCTCAATATTCACCAACCAAACCAATTTTATTACCAAGCGAGTTAACTATTGAAAAGGACTATTTTGCAGCAGGAAATTCTGTAACTCTTAACGGTAGTGTAAATGGCGACGCATATCTTGCTGGAAAAACAGTAGTTGTAAACGGTGCTGTAAATGGTGATCTCCTTGCAACCGGCGCAACAATAACCGTAAAAGGAGACGTCAAGGGAAATATTAGAGCAATTGGTGGTAATGTTATCATTACGTCAAAAGTCGGAGGAAATATAACTCTTGTCGCCCAAAACGTAAAAATTACAGATCCCGCAGATATTACCGGAAGCCTTGTGGCCATAGCAGAAAAACTTGAAGTAAAATCGCCAATCGGTAAGGGAGTACATCTTGTAGTAGCGAATGCAACATTTGAAAACTCTGTTTCACAAGACATAAGAGGCGCAGTTGGCACACTTTCTTTTGGAAAAAATGCAAAAGTAGGAGGCAGTGTTATTTACTGGAGCAACAACAAAGCAACTATTTCAAAAGACGCTGCTATCACGGGGAAAATAGAAAAGCACTCTCCCCCGCCGGAAATAGAAAAAGCTAAAATTTCAATAAACAAATCGCTTACCGCATTTTTACTTTGGTCAAAAATAGTAGGATTTTTAGCACTTTTAATTGTGGGGCTTCTTCTTATTTATTTTATGCCAGTGTATACTGAAAAAACAGCGGCGCTTGTCTGGGGATCTCCGGGCAGAACATTTATCGTAGGACTTGTTGCAATAATTATTACACCAATACTTTTTGTGTTATTTTTTGCAACAATTCTTGGAATACCGCTTGCATTTCTTACTCTTATTTTCTTTTTTCTGCTTCTTTCCTACTCCAAAATTCTTGCTGCAATGGCTATTGGTAAAAGAGTTGCTCCATATTTGGGAAAGAAAATTTCTCTTGCTTGGATGTATGTGCTTGGCGTAGTAATTTTTTCGCTTCTGTCATATGTCCCAGTTGTAGGATGGATTGTTAATACAGTATTAGGACTTATGGCAATGGGCGCATTTTTGGTTTCTGAAAAAGATTATTACCAAAAGATGCGATCAAAAAAACAGATATAAAATTACTTGTAGTTTTTGAGGGTGTAATAAGTAAAAAAAGCAAAAACCAAAAAAACCCACATAACACCCCTAGCATTGGCTCCTTGAATAAAAAAAACGGTAAGCGCCGCAATTATCCAATAAAAAGTAACAAGTTTATTTTTGCTAAATTTTCTACCTTCCCATTTTCTTGCCATAGGTAAATTAATGCAGAAAAAGTAAATGCTTGTCAAGCTTGAATTTTTGAGAGAAGGTATTGTTTGCGGATCTTTTCGGGGAAACGCTCTATTGCGTACCGAAGAGATGTTCTACCCATTTTCTTGTAATGTTTTTTTAAAAACTCTTCCTCTACTCCTTGACCAATGCGCTTACCAACTTCGCGAAGCATCCATCCTACTGCTTTTTGTATAAGATCATGTTTGTCGTCAATCAAAATTTCTGCAATTTCAAACGTGTCCTTTTCTGTTTTATTTTTACAAATAAACTGGTGTGTTGCGATCATTGCAATACGCCTCTCCCAAAGGTTTTTTGAGCGAGCAAGCTTTGTAAGAATTGAACGATTTTTATTTATTAACCATTCACCAACGATTTTTGGTGCCGTCAAATCTACCAGATCCCAATTGTTTATGTATTGTGTATTTTGAAGATAAATCTTATATGCTGCTTCTTTTTCTTTATCCGATCCTTTTTCAAAATTATGAACCAAAATTAAAAGTGCAATTAGCCGTTCTTCGTGAATTTTCGAACTTAAAAGAATTTTAACTTCGTTAATAGATAAATTTTTATACTTAAATACTATTTTCCGCGACTGTGGAACAGTAAGTCCTAAAAAAATATCTCCTTCTCCATATTCACCTTTTCCTGTTTTAAAAAACCCGGAAAGAATTTTAGCTTTTCCGGGATTTGCGATTGATCGCACTTCATGATGTAGATCAGAGAGATAATCCATTGTCTTTTTCAAATTGGTGCTTTTCTATATTTGCAGCTCCCATACTTATGCGCCTATATTTAGCCCATCTATGTGTTTTATTTTTTAATTCTGTGTGTTCCGTTGTTCCATATGACACATTCCCGCTTACTTCCCTGTATTTTGCTTCTTGGTTATTTGTAAACTCATAAATTTTTTGAAGAGTCAGCGAAAAAATAATATCCGCCGCTTCCATAGAAATAGGATCACCTTTATTAATAAAGTCTTGAACGCAACTTTCCTGCCAAATATAAAAACTCCCATACATCAACTGTGCTTCTTTTTTTAAGCTATGATTGCTCTCAAAGGAAAAATAGTCTTCCAAAAAATGTTTCATAAAGATTTCACCGTTCAAAATAAAATTTAAATCTTCAGAAGGAGTAACATCGGGAGAATCTTTAATTTCCGGTATTGGTAGACATCGGACAAAATCATCGGCCGCGTCAGAAGTAATATCAAAAGGAGGCAAACCGAGAAATTGCCTTAATGCTTTTCTATCATCCTCCGTAAATATATCTATTCTTCTTTCTAACATGTTTGTAATTCTAAACTTTGATAAGCGGTTAGTCAATAATCTTATTAACAAAATCTGCTATACTCTTAACAATGCAGGATGCATCAGGTTTTAAAATAGAAGATATAAAAGTTGGAACAGGCCAAGAAGTTGTTTCCGGAAATACGGTTATCATGCACTATACCGGATGGCTTCTGGACGGAACAAAATTTGACTCATCACGTGACAGAAAAGAACCTTTTGAAACAATAATCGGAGTAGGACATGTAATAAAGGGTTGGGACATGGGTGTTTGCGGAATAAAAGTCGGAGGCATCCGAAAACTTACTATTCCACCTATATTTGGATATGGCTCATCTGGAGCAGGAAACATAATTCCTCCGGACGCAACTCTGGTCTTTGAAGTAGAACTTCTCAAAATACAACAATAATTCATCATTGTTTTTTTTGTTAAACCCACCTATACATTCTTCGGGGAAGCATTATTGAATCCATAACCACTTTTTCTTTCCATAATTCATCTTCCAATATTTCATTTTTCTTTTCTACTTTTTCCAAATCTCTTCCCCTACTATATCCCGCCTCCTCTTTTATCTTCACGCTTTTCACCTCCTTTTTTTAAAGATTGGCATTTAAAATTTTTTTCCAAGGATCTAATATCATTTTTATTTCCTCTTTTATTTCTTCCAAGAGTATTAATAAAATTTTCATTTTTCACCTCCCATCTTTCTTGTAAGAGTTTATTAAAATAAATAATTTATGTCAGTGACAAAAAATACAAAATGTGTGTGAGTATAATCACTAAAATTTGATATAATGTATTACCATTTCTTAAACTGGATATATATCAACAACATGACGCAAAATTCTCTTAAAAAGATTGAGAAATTCTTTGAAGAAAAAAAACCTATTTTCTTAAAAAAAAATGAAATAATCCTTCGTCCGGACCAGAGCCCCCCAGGAGTTTTTTATATACAAAAAGGAAGCATAAAAGTCTATTATATTACTGAAGACGGAGAAGAAAAATTACATATTATTTATGCAGTTGGAGAATTTTTTCCATTAACATGGATATTTAAAGGTACTTTGAAAAACGTTTATTATGAAGCTCTTGAATCTTCAATTTTAAGGTGTGCTAAAAAAGATGAATTTCTGGATTTCTTAAAATCCGATCCCGATACGCTTATTTTTATTACTACTTACCTGGCAGGCGTGGTTAACATTTTTGTTGAAAGAGTCAACAGTCTTGAGATAACTAAAGCTTACCCAAGGTTTGTCTCAATGCTTTTATTTTTAGCAGAACGTTTTGGAATAAAAAAATATGGGAAAACAATTATTAATATTCCAATCACGCATAAAGACATTGCAAACTCAATAAATATGACAAGAGAAACCGCAAGCAGAGAGTTTGAAAAACTGAAGAATAAGGGACTTGCGGGCTACGAGGATAGGAAAATAGTAATAAATGATTTAAAAAAATTAGAGCGTGAACTTTACAAAAATTACGAACGTATTCCTATATAACAATTTTTATATTATTTGAAGAATACGTTATCGTTTCCTCGGTTGGAATAATTTTTCTGCGTATTTTTTTTCTAGACGGAAAACCGAGAGGTAAAATATATCCCTGCCATTGTCCTTTTCCTGTATGCAATTCTAAATGAATAAGGTCAGAAAGATCTGGCTCATCCTCGACTGAATACAATCTATACTGTCCGTTTGCGAGCTGATGATCTGTTTTATGGGCTTCGTGAGCTGCAACAAGAATTTCCCCTATTCGCGCCGCATTAATCCAAACAAATTTTCTCCTTTTATCCAAAATCAAAATATTTGTCCCTCTTTTGGTTTCAATTAGTTTATAATCACCCTTTAAAATAAGTCTAACCACTACTTTACTGTAATTTGTTTTTTTTCTTCGTGCAGTGATTCACGTCACACAACAAATATATCCCCGTTTAAAACGGGGATATATTGCAAAATTTCAAGTTTTACATTTTTGGCTCTTCAGGCGTTGTGATACCTGTTGGAGCTGTTGGTTGTGTAGATGGCGGCGTTGACACACCCACTACTGGAGCCTCTACTGTTGGCACTTCCGGCGCCGGCATTGCTGGTTCTGGGGTTGGCGGTACAACTGGCGTCACTGGTGTTACCGGATTCACCGGTGTTACCGGAGTTACAGGTTGTCCACCCGCACCCGGCATTGTTGGCTGATTTGAATTGTTATCGTCTTGCATTATTTTTCACCTCCTTTCAAACTAGTTAATATATATTTAATGTAACACAAAAAAGATTGTCTTATCAAGAGATAAAAGAGATTAAAACAAATGAGTTATTGTTTAGGGGTTTTGGATTAAGGTCGCGTCAAGATACATTCCTTGTGTTTTAACTTTTTTAATATCTTCGCCGGAAAGACCCCAAACGCTATTTTCGCTATATTTTCGAAGTGTTCCCGTAACTTTTACGATTTGTCCCGGCCGAAAATTCTTTGCGCCTCCGTTACTTGTTATTACCAAAAGCGACTTTTCCTTACTGCTTATCGGTCCTGTCCAAAATGCAACTCCTGATATAATACTCTGTATTTTTGTCTGGGTCAGAAAAACAGTTTGCCCTTCAAGTCCGGATATCTGAGGTGATTTTTGTTTTTCTTCTGTTGAAGGTAACTTTTGAATTGTTGGAGTTGGAGTAATACTAGAACGCCCTATTCTAAAAATTGGTGATAAAACCGGACGCAAAGCGCTTGAAATAACAAAAACTATAATAACAAAAGCAAGTATACCCGCAGTAATAAGGAAAATCTGTTTCATTAACCGGTATTATATCAAAATATATCCCGAAGTAAAGCAACAGCCTACTAAACCCACATATCTATGCCATATAAACTAAACCTATTCACTATTCACTATTCCCCTATAACCTATTACCTAAAACCTAATACTCTCTTCTCCCTTCAAGCGCCCGCTCGATTGTTGTTTCATCCGCATACTCTAAATCTGCGCCAATGGGGAGCCCCCGGCCTATGCGAGTAATCTTTATACCATCAAACATTTTTCCAACTTCCCGCACAATATAAAGAGCTGTTGCCTCTCCCTCAACTGTAGGATTTGTCGCCAGAATAAGCTCGCTCGCTTTATCTTTTTTAAGACGCACTATGAGTTGGGGAATATAAATGTCATCAGGCCCCATGCTATTCAGCGGATCTATCACTCCATGAAGAACATGATATACGCCTTTATACTTTCCCCCTTTTTCGATAGCCAAAACATCAAGTGGGTCTTCAACAATACATATCGTATCCCTATCCCGGCTGCTATCTGTACAAATCCAGCATGGATCATTCTCTCCGATATTTGCGCATACAGAACACATAACTGTTTCTTTTTTAAGCATTGTTAGCGCTTCTGCCATGTCTTCCAAATCGCTTTGCGGAACGTGAAGCAGATAAAAAGTCAGGCGCTGTGCTGTTTTTGGTCCCACTCCGGGGAGTCTTTCAAAACTTTCAATAACTTTTTCAATGGCTTTGGGAAGTCTCATGATGCAAAGATATATTATATATAGGAAGGTTGACCTATGTTTGCTTTCCTAATTTCCTAAACCAAAACTATAATTTCATCAATTCTTTTTCTTTTTCACTTCGTAAAGTATCTATTTTTTCCATATAGTCATCTGTTGTTTTTTGAACTTCTTTTTCAAGGCGCGTAACCGAATCTTCCGATAGACCACTAACCTCTGCATTTTTTTTAATTGTTTCCATTGCTTCATGCCGAATTTGCCTTATCATTACTTTTCCGTTTTCGGCTTTTTGAGCTATAACTTTTGTAAATTCAAGTCTTCTCTCTTCGGTAAGAGGTGGAAGATTTATTCTTAATATATTTCCGTCAACAATCGGATTAAGGCCTACGTCCGCATTGGCAATTCCTCTTTCAATTTCAGAAATAATACTGCTATCAAAAGGGGTTATAACAAGCGTTTGCGGATCTGATGCATGAATAGTTGCCAACTCCAAAACTTTTAGAGGAGTTGTCCCGCCGTAAGCGTTTATGGTTATATTTTCAATAAGAGACGGCGAGGCTTTTCCGGTTCTAACAGTCGCAAAATCCTGATGCAAAACTTCAAATGCTCTCTGCATTTTATCGTGGACAATTTTTATTTGAGGATCCATCTGTTGTTAACAAGAGTATCAAAAATTAGGTCATTTGGCAAGTGTTTTATTTGTCCTTTGGGGTAGGCTTAAAAGATACAATTTGTGCGGTGCTTTTTAACTCTCCGACAGGAATCAATATTCCAGTATCACCTTTTAACCCCACAAACCAACCAGCTGCTCCATTAATTTCGATCTCCCTAAATCCTTCATATTCTCCCTTGTGCGGCAACTCGTGTCTCTGCAATCCCTCGTCTTCTTTCCCCTGAATTAAATACAAAACATCATTAATTACAACATCAATTATTTCGTCTATATGATGGTCTCTGAATTTCTTATTTGCGCTTTCTGCGTCTTCCTTTTCGTGCTTAGAATCTCTTGTTTTATCCTTCATGTGACGCGCCAGGGCATGAGCGGTTTCAAAAATTTCAAGTATGGGATTCCAGTCTTTTGAGTCTTCATGCGGACGGATGGAAGAAGTATAAGGAGGAGCTTCGTTTCGCATTTACGGCTGTAGTATACTTTTTCCTGAAAAAATACGCAATACGTCAAGAACAGTAACTAATACAATCAAACCCAAGAGGGCAATAAGACCTATTGCGTGTGCATAGGTTTCATATTTTTGGTTAACTTTTTTACCCGTTACAAGTTCTATTAAAATAAAAAAGAGTCTACCACCGTCAAGAGCCGGAATAGGCAAAACATTTAATACGGCTAAATTAAGAGAAAGAAGCGCTGCAAACCACAGCGTTGCACCAATACCGTAAGATACTGCTTGACCTGTAAGCTGGGCAACTCCAATGGGTCCTGCAATTCCCGTTGGTTTTTGTCCATGCAAAACAAGATTAACAACCATATCCAAAAGACCATTCCCTATAAGATAAGAAAATTTGAATGCTTCCAGCGTTCCAAAAAAAGGCGCCTCTATAATAGAATATTTTTTAATCTCGATATTAGTAATCGCAATACCCAAAGGCCCCTCACCTTTTGGAAATACTTTACGGGGAATAAGCATTATAGTCATGATTTTTTCACCACGTTTGATTTTAAGAATAACTTGCTCTCCCAGATGTGATTTGGTTTGAGAAATAAAATCTTCTGTCTTTTGAATTGGTTTAGAATTTAGCGATAGAATTATGTCGTCTATCTTAATACCCGAGACAAATGACGGTCCGTCAGAAAGGACTTCGACAACGCGAATATTTTTTGTCGGAATAGAAACGCCTTGAGTTGCAAAAAGAAAAGATATCAAAACAACAGCAAGCAAAAAATTCATAACAACCCCTGCCAGAACAATTGCGGCGCGCTGCCCTGCGCTGCGCGCAAAAAAAGCGCGCTTCAAATCATGACTTTTAACTTTTAACTTTGAACTTTTAACTTGCCCTCCTCCTGCGGCATCTTCCCCATAAAGTTTTACAAAACCGCCAACCGGCAAAAGATTTATCGAATAAAGAGTTTCACCTTTTTTAATTCCAAAAATACGCGGGGGAAATCCAAAACCAAACTCTTCAACTTTTACACCGAATTTTTTTGCGAGAATAAAATGTCCTAATTCATGGATAATGACCAAAACCGAGAGGATAGCAATAAAAGCTAAAATGGTTGTTATAAGCATATCAAGTTATTATACAGAAGTGATGGAAAAAATCAAAATTACCCTTAATTATTCCTGCTATTTGGAAATTTGTATCCGGGAGAACGTTCCAATCTTAATATTCTCACCCAGTTTTGCTATTGTTTCCTGAATCAAATCATTGATTGTTTTTGATCCGTCTCTTATATATTCTTGTGAAAGTAAACTCTTAGAATCTTTTGGATTCATTGCGGCAATTTGCATCGCTATTTCATGAGCCAAAGTTTTGAATTCGTCAGTTCTTGCTACGAAATCCGTTTCGCACAATAATGAAATTAAAACGCCGACTTTTCCTGTTTGATGAATATAACTTTCAACCAATCCTTCTCCTGTTTGCCTGTCGGATTTTTTTGCCGCTTTTTCAAATCCCTTTTTTTGCAAAATTTCTGTTGCTTTTTTAATATCACCATTTGCCTCTTCCAGAGCAACACGGCAATCCGCAATTCCTGCGCTGGTTTTATCCCGCAATTCCTTAATTAAATTAGTATTAACCATATTCAAAAGTTATTAGGGTTTAGGACTTAGCGTTTAGTTTACCTTAAATTAACTAAACCCTAAACGCTTCCTAACTAGACGCTTTCTTTGCTTTTTTCTTTGGAGGCTTTTGCTTTTTTACTTTCACGACTTCTTTTTTTGGTTTTACCTCTTTTTTTTCAACTGCCGGTTTTGCTGCTTTTTCCGCTTCTGTTTTTGCATCCTTTTCCTCTTGTTCTTGCTTTTGAGAAGCTCCTTCTATCCAAGCATCTGTCAAATATGCTGTAATTAGTTTTATAGAACCGACAGCATCGTCATTTGCCGGAATCGGATATTGAATTTGCGTCGGATCTGAATTTGTATCAACAATTCCCACAACCTCTATTCCATTGCTTTTTGCTTCAGAAACAGCAGTTTTCTCAAGTTGTGTTCCGATAATACAAAGAGCATCGGGAATTCTATCCATATCAATAATTCCCTCATATAAATGTCTTAGCTTATCCCTTTCTCTTTCCATAAGAAGAATTTCTCTTTTTGTGTATTCGCTTTTTTTATCACCTGAAAGAAAATCATTTAGGTCACGGAGCTTTTTGAAGTTTTTTGAAACTTCTGAAAAATTGGTGAGAGTTCCACCGACCCAACGAGTTATAACGTAAAAAATTCCTTTTGTTCCAGCATTTCTTGCGCGCTCAACTTCGTCTTTTACAATTTGCTTTGCCTGCCTTTTGGTCCCGACCAAAACAACATATCCGCCTGAACGGGAAAGGTCTTTCATATATTTTCCTGCGGATACGATTCCGTCGCGAGTTTTATCAAGATCAATGATATGAACTCCGGATCGTTCCTCAAAAATATACTCATCCGCTTTGGGATTTCGTCTATTTACTTGGTGGCCAAAATGGCAACCTGCTTCGAGCAATTCTTCAAGTGTAATATCTCTCATATATTTAAAGATTTAATTGTCCTTAACCACCCACTTGAGCCGTAAGATTCAGGACAAATGCCCCAAGTGTGTCTGATCTGACTATTATATAAATAGTTTGTCATATTGTCAAACCGCAAGTGAAATGTTATTCTATTTTTAATATGTTTTAATATGAAAAAACAAACCGACAAACCAGTATCCAATAATGAACTAAAGAAAGAGTTTGACGAATTCGAAAAAAAACTTGAAAAGAAATTTGCTACTAAGGATAACATTTTTGACATGAGCGAAACAATTATTGAACGTGTTGATGAAAGGTTTAATGAAATAAACGACAAGATTCTTACATCTGCAGATAAAATTATGAAACGTCTTGATGATCTTGATGCGGAGAATGCCGCCGGAACACTTCAGATGAGAAGATTAACAGTTACAACTGACAACCACGAGAAAAGAATTGCTGCGCTTGAAATCCACTAACCCCCACTTCGTAGCTAGCTTCCAATTTGTTTCTAACGAAACTGATTAATACATAACAACACCTTCGGGGTGTCTTACGATTGCACGCGGGGATTAATAGTCAAACCCTCTCTTATTCAAAGTCTAACAAAAGATGTTTTACCTGGTCGTGTTTCTGTGCATAGTCAACGTGGTTTAAAACAAATTGTTTATAGTCGTTTTTGGTTTCGAACTGGCTAAGAATGATTTCTTTTTCACAGATGCTATCTTTAATAAGATCAATATATTCTGGATACGAAGACCACTTATATAATTCTAAATCTTTTGTCACAAAACCAATCACGGGATTAAGATGAATATACCGTCCAACATGGAGCAATTGCTCGTTTGATTCAATGTGTACGGCTTTGAAATCCCCTTGTAAAAGTGGGCCAATTCGATCATTTTTGATATTGAAATATTTGGTGTAGCTATTACTTATTTTGCTAATAAATTCAGAAATCCCACCGTCTCTTACTTGTTTCAGCAAGAAATGAAAATGATTCGGCATAAAGCAATAAGAAATTATATCGACGATCTTTTTGGCCGAATTTAACTCATGAGTTTCGGGTGTAAATACAGAGAATCTTGGCTTAGATCCATCGATTTGGTAATAGAGAACACATCTTAAAAATCTGTTGCAATCATAAACATTATTGAAAATACGCATTTTGGCAACGCCGCGGTTAAAGACATGATAGTGTTCTCCGGTTGCTAAAGGTACTTTTCTTGAAGCCATATATTCAATAAAGCAAATATTTCGTCATGTGTCAACAATAAACACCTTCGGGGTGTATTAATTATTAACGGTATGTATTAACGGGTTTTCAATTTTCAATTAATTGAGATATACTTTATATATATGAAGGTCGGCGGTGAGATTGTTATTCTTATAATTATTATTCTGGGGGCTTTCTTGATTGGCGGCGCAACTTATCAAGGAAACGATTACGTCCTTCCCTCATCTTCGACACCAGGCGGCAGTTCTTCGACCCCTACTCCAACTCCGGGCGGTGGAACCGCCACATGGGACATTAGTTATGTTACAAAAGGCTGCGCACCTCTTGGCGAACAAATAGAAATTACTGCAAAAGGACCGGATACGGGATACATTACTCTCGAGATTAATAAAGGAAGCGGATTTCAAACAATGTCATCTGATGAATTTACACACAACCCTTCTGTTTGGGCGGCTATGACCCTACCAAAGAGTTCTGAATTTAATACAAAACCTTGGAGAGTGAGGCTTTTTCAGGGAGCAAACAGCGGAGGACAAAGACCGGACGGAGACGAAAAAGCTAAAACCGATAATACATCACACCCCTGCCCGTAAATTAGTCAATAGTGAATAGGGATTAGTTAATAGTTGATTTTCATCCTCGGAGCTCTGGTTCAAACCCCTAATTGACACTGGCCTGTCTTAAGATATATTATTTACTTAATTGCGAACTTATCGTATATGAGTGGTGTGTTTAAATATTTTAACAAATTTAACTCCAACCGAGGGTTTGCGCCGATTCCAATTATTATTGCCGCAATAACACTTCTGGCAATACCGATAACACTAAAACTGGTGGGTCAACAGCAGGACACCCGCCAACAAGCAGCCGGTAGTAGTACGCTAACTATTACTGATGCGGGCGTTTCGGAAAAAATCTATGTTGAGCTAGCTACAACACAGGCTGAATGGGAGAATGGGCTTATGAACCGTACCAGCATGCCTGAAGATCACGGAATGCTTTTTGTCTTTCCCGATGATGTAAGCTTCGCGTTCCACATGAAAAATACCAAAATTCCGCTGACAATTGCCTTCCTTGACGCTTCGGGAAAAATCCTCGAGCTAAAAGATGGAATACCAAATGATTTAACGCCCATTACACCAAAGGCTCCCTACCGACGCGCACTTGAGGTAAACCAAGGTTGGTTCCAACGCCACAACTTGGGGGAGGGAGCGAAAGTAACGCAAAGCGCCGCAGGAAATTACACCTTAGTTGTATCCTTTGATAAAGAAGCATCTTATAAGGTCGGTGATGATATAATGATCTGCTACAATCTAACTCCTGCAAATACTCCGTTTCATATAAAAATGACACAAACAGCTCCAGCGCCACCACAAACAACACCGTTTTTTAACGAATCTAATAACGGTGTAGGCGGAGGTGACTGCACTCCTTCATATAAAGTCGAAGATTCAGATAAACCAAAGATTACTATTCATACAAAAGTCACTGTTGATGCTGATGGTCAAATCATAGAAAAAGATGCAAGCGTTGATGTTACGGATTCCAACACAACTCCAGCCCCGAGCAAAACACCAACCCCCACGCCTAATACGACCGGAACACCGACGCCAACCCCGACATCTGGAAATAATATACCCATAACATGTAATGGAGATGTTGGGGCTTTTGTAAGTTTCGACATGAAGAAACCTATTAATGCTACAACAAATGGCCCTATTAGCTCAGCAACTAAAGACTCCGGAGGATGGTGCGCTTGGAGCGCCGACAATACAAATTCAAGTAGATGTCCTCTAGAATGTCCTCAGGTCAATGATCCAGGAGGAGGACTCCAGCCTATTATAATTTCTGCTGACAAATTATCATTCTCTTCAGATTTTGATCCTAATAACTACTCTGACAACACTGGTACGTGCAAATATAAAGTTGTTTGCGCAATCTCCTCATCTCCAACACCAACACCAACACCTGTGAGTACGACGCCTGGTGGTGCGACGGCAACGCCGACGTCATCCCCTACCCCAACTCCAACTCCTAAGCCTTGTTCTGGCTCTTGTGAACCTCTAACAGCCCACAACGAAAACGATGCATGCCCCACTTACCCAAAAACATGGCATAGATATACAGATGATAAAGGTAGCGCAGATTGTAAAGCAAAGAATGGGGCTAACAGCGTATGTTGGGTTTGCAAAGATCTAACAATAATTCTTGAAGATTCACAGGTATGTAAAAACGCTGGGGGACTTCCCAAACCTGAAGATAACCCCCATCCGCTAATTCCAAAATGCGACGGCCAGCCTTACGATATGGCAGATGCCTACGCCGGAAAATACTGTGGTAAGCATTACACTGACGTATACCAATGCGTTAGCGGAACAGATCCTAGAGAATACGGCTGGGATGATAATGATAAGGATCAAAATCCCTGCTGGAAGTCTCCTTGGTGCCTTGGACCTACTCCTGGTCCGGGAACCCCGACACCAACGCCGGATTACAGATACTGCCCACCTTCTTCAAGTTCTTGTGAAGAAAAACTCTGCACGGAATTTTCACCACAAAGAGGCAAGCCTTATCCTCCTGCAGAAAATGCAAAGAATAACGCTGCTGACCAAGCATGCAAAGATACAACAAATCCGTTTACGGGTAATAAATATAAAGCCTGTTGTCTAAGACCAAATACAACATTAACCCCCGCACCGCACACAACGGGAACACCAACTCCTACCCCAACAACAGTTCCTAGTGCTACTGCCACGCCGACCAAAACACCAACTCCTACCCCAACACCGACTACGGAACCATATTCATCTGTTCTTGGAGGTCCATGTAAGATGGGTAATTGTAATAATAATCTTGCATGTGTAATTCAAGTACCACCAGGTTCGGGTAGCGGCTGCTGTGACGGAGCATCTTCAAGATGGTGTCCAAACGGAACATGTACTGACTTTGCACATGATTGGAAGTGTAACTAAATTATGGAAAATGATATAGAAATAGAAGAAAAACAGATTTTGAGTAAAAAAAATATAATTATTGCTCTTGTTTGTGTGGGAATTTTGGTTTTGCTAACCGTAATTGTTGTTGTGCTTTCACAATTAAAAACGGATAAAAATGATTTTACGAAACCAAATAAAACTTCGGAAACTGTGATTAGAAAAAACCCTGCATTTCTCTACTTCTCTCCTCCGTCAATAAAGCTACTTCAGAAAAAACAGAATGGGATCTCGTCTGATATTGTTCTTGACACACAAGGAAAAGGTGTTGCGATAGTACAAATGGAATTGTCATTTGACCCAAGTATGATTTCAAATGTAAGCGTAAATAAAACAGATGATCTAACTTCTCCATTTTCAGAATTCAGGGTTGACCAGACAATCGTAAATCAGGAAAAAGGAAAAGCTTTCATCACTCTTGCCTTAAATAATACTAATACTGATACGCCAAAAACAGGAAAAGGGAAATTGGCGACAATAAAATATGATGTTGTAAATTTATCAAATAAAGAAAAGTTTGGAATCCAGATAACTTCATTAACCGCCCTTATTAATTTGGGTAAACAAGTAAAATTTGAGAAAACAGACCTTGAAATCACCTTTCTCCAAGACAGCACCTCTATTCCACGATAAACATAATACGAAACCGTGCATTGACTCATAATTTACATTTGGAATAGCAGGGTCGGACCCTGTAAGCTATTTTTTTCCTTGACACGCGAAAAAAATATGTATTACACTTAGAGTATATGAGGAAAAAACGGGTTGTACGTCAAAGGAAAAAATCTTTTTTTAGTTTTTTGAGGCGTGGGGATATCGCAATTACGCTTATCTTGGGTGTCGTTGTTCTCGGCGCGATTATTTTGGCAGGGGGCATTTTTCCGGAACTTGACGACTCAAAAGTAAATATGGATGATGTCGGGGAAGTAGACTTAACCTCTGTCCCGACAAATCAAAATGGCAAATCCCTTAAAATTGAAACATTCAAATTTAAAAAATGCAGCGATCAAGCGGCAATCGATTTTCTTATAGACACATCCGGATCCATGGCTTTTGATGGAGGAGTAAAGCTTGCAAATCTAAAACAAGCTATGCAAAATTTTGCCGCCAATTTTAACGACAAAACAGCTGTAGGCATAAGGCGTTTCAGCAGCACGAATGATTCTGGATTGCCTCCTACGTCCCGTCTTGTCCCAATTGATTTTTATTCAAAAAATAGAAGCGCATATAACCAAACAGTAAATTCACTTTCAGCCAATTTCGGTACGATGACAAGAACAGCTTTTAGCGCTGAGCTTGATGACCTTAGGGCAGCTGTGGCAAATACTAAATTTAATACCTACAATTTCAATCTTATTTTCTTTACTGACGGAATACCGGAAACAGGAGAAAATAACAAAATTTGTCCGGGGAGCATAGGAGGACCGTCATGCACCGCAAGTCCGACCACCGGAAAATGCAGGTGTTTTGATCCAAATGAAGACCCAACAGCCGGTAGCAATATATCAGCGGAAATAAAAAGCTTAGTAAGCGGTGGCGGTAAAAATGTCAGAATATTCTCAATAGTTATTATTAGTGCTGCAGATGAACATTTCAGAAGCAAAATCGAAAATATGATGAAAACTATTACCACAGATCCCGCTACCGACTATTTCTTAGCAAACGACGCTACCGATTTTAAAGCTATTTTCAAAAGTATTTCCCAGAAAATTTGCACCTGATAATTTCTCATGCTAAGAAAGAAGAGGCAACAATTTTTTTTAAAAACACAAGGTCAGGGGATTATTTATTTAATTGTTGCGGCAGTTGTTGTAGGAAGCATATTTTTAGTCGGCGGCGTTTATACCCGAAAAATTACCCCTAATTCAACTGAACCGGCCGGTATTCCTGTTGACTCAGGGATTATTGGTCCTAAAAAAAATCTCCAAATCGGAACCCTGAAATTTATTTCCCCCACTCCGACTCCTATCCCACCTACTTTGCCGCCGACAACACCTACCCCCACAAATCCTCCCGGCCCTACACCGACTCCAACTCCGACTCCTCCGCCTGGAAGTGGACCAACCCATACTCCTACCCCTCCTCCACCCACACCAACACCTGATTATGGCAGTTGACACAACGATTAGTTAGCCATACTATAATTAGTGATGCCAAAAATAAAAAAAAGAAAGAAAATTCAAAAGAAGCGCTTAACCACGAGAGGCGGGGTTGAAATTATTATCCTGATTTTCGCGGTTATTTTCGGATTTATTATTGGAGGCGGACTTTTCGGTCAAAATCGTGGAAATTCTCCGATTGGATTTAGCACTTCAACAACATGCTGTGATACCGGAGACGGAGACGCCTGCCAACCACAAAGAGACGAGAGCAAAAACCAGGTAATAACGTTCAATGGAGAAAGATACGGACTTCTTAGAACAAACAGTGTTCTTACCGAAGGGAATCTTCACTTAAAAGACAGCGGAATAACAACACCTGACGGAAAACCAATTATCCTTAACTCTTCAGATACACATGCCGTTGATAATCCTGCTGTAAAAAGCTTTTGTAACAGACCAGATCCTATCGGTCATCCAAAAGATTTGTACTTTAAAAAAAATCCGCCTGATCCATATATGTTTATGAAACGAAACTATACAAATGCTGATATACAAAAATACTGCGACGCAATTCCAAACGACAACCTTATTTTTATCTGCAAGCAAAATTGTACTGCCGCTGCATGCACGTGGCCCAATCCTGCGGCTGATATATCTTGCTATGGAACAGATAAAACAGTTTATGATGCTTATTATAAAATATCAGAATATGATTCTTCCGGAATGCCGGATTTTATTAAAAACTGCGATAAAAATTTTGGGCCCGATACTCCTGCAAAAGGGTCGGGCCAGAAAATAATACTACCTACGGATTATCCCGGGAAAACGAACCTCCAATTACGGACTTTTACAGTAGAACAGGAGGGCATTTCGATTCCATGGCTTTCGCCTCTTTGCAAGCCCGCAATCTACCTGTATCCCACAACCACAACAAATGTAAATGTAAAAGTTGCGCCGGTTGGAAAAATGTTGTATACGGACCCACAATATCCACAAAGCGGCTGGGACGTACAAGCCCAGCCAAATGGAATTCTTTCATACCAAAACAAGAGTTATGACTATCTTTACTACGAGGCGGAAATTCCTGATAGTAATATAGAAAAACCGGATAAAGGATTTGTTGTTGCAAAAAATGATCTTGCCAGCTTTTTGACGGAAATTCTTCCCAAGCTTTCATTGAATAAAAAAGAAGCTGATGAATTTAAAAATTACTGGATAAAAGCTTTGCCCGATTCTCCTTATTATTTTATAGGTATTGTCTCACAATCAAACCTAAATTCAATTGCTCCACTTTCTATCTCCCCCACCCCAAATACTGTTATCCGCGTTACTCTTTATTTTGAAGCGCTGGAAAATAAAATTGATATTACCCAGCCGGTAATTACGCCAATTAAAAGAAGTGGATTCACGGTCGTTGAATGGGGAGGAATATTTAAAAAAGACAAAAATCATCCTTTCTCCTGCTTCATGTAAAAGATTATGAAAAAAAATAGTACCCGCGGAGATACGGAAATTTATTTACTTCTTGTTGTCCTTGTTTTTGCCGTTTTTTTTGTTTCCGGCAAATCTCTTTTTAAAATTACAGAACTAAAACGGGTAGGCTCTGATGCAACACCAACTATCACTCCTGTACCTATTCTTTTACCCGGAGGCGCAACGCCCACTCCTACACCAACTCCAATAATTTAAGTCCTTAATTTACTTTGTGATACTCGGAAAAATATTAATATTTTGCTTAATTTCGGGTGTTTTTTGCGCCGGGGACTGCGGTGGTTTTTTTGCAGTATAAATTCTTGCTATCTGCATTGTAGAATATATTGAATAAACCAAAAAGATAACACCTATTATTATAAGAATTATTGAGGTTTTTAACCATCCAAACCTCTCAATTATTTTTTCCATTCTAAAATAAGTATTTCACAGCGGTTATTATTCGTCAAGGCGTTTTAACTGGAAGGTGTTACTTTCCAAATCTTCTTTTCCGGCTTGCATATTCTTGCAGGGCATCTTCCATGTCGCGTGGCAAAAGCGCGGGAAAATATTTATCCAAATATAAATATTCGGAGTATGCTCCCTGCCATGGCATAAATCCTGAAGTCCTAAATTCACCGCTTGTCCTTATTATTAAATCGGGGTCAGGATAAGGCTGGCCTGAAGTATCTAAAAAGTTGTTGAAATTTTCAACCGATATTTCTTGCGCCACTCCTTTTTCGCCCGCTTTTTTTATGCCTCGAATTATCTCATCCCGCCCTCCGTAATCAAGCGCAATATTTATAAAGTAATTGGTGAAATTTTTTGTTTTTTCTTCCATGTTAATAATTTTGTTAAGAAGGTTTTTTGGCAATCTATCTTTTCTTCCAAGATGTGTTATTTTTATTTTGTCTTTCATTGCCTCTGACAGATATTTATCCGCAAGAAATCCGTACAAACGCATAAGGTAAGAAACTTCCCGGGGCGTCCTGCTCCAATTTTCAGTCGAAAAAGCCCAGAGGGTTACAGTAGAGACTCCAAGCTCCCTAAGTTTTCTGCATAAAATTACGGCAATATCAAATCCCTTTTTGTGGCCTTGAAGAGATGAAAGCTTATGCGCTTTTGCCCATCGCCTATTCCCATCAGGAATAATTGCGACATGCGCGGGTATTTCTGATTTATCCATCGGAAAGATTTTCTTATCTAACAGAAAGATTTTCTTATCCAACGGAAAGCTTTGCTTATCCATATAATTGGGCTTAGTTTGCCCGAATTGTTATATTTTAAAACACAAACATTGTGAAAGCAAATAACAGCTTCCCAAACTTATTCGCAAACTTCCTCTTGGAATTTGAAACCTACCTATATATAATAGGTCGTAATGAAAACGCTTAGGAAGATTGATCCACAAATTTATAATCTAATAAAACTTGAAGAGAAGCGGCAAAAAGAGGTTTTGGAAATGATTCCGTCTGAAAATTATGCTTCCTCTGCTGTCTTGGAAGCGCTTGGAACGGTACTAAACAATAAATATTCCGAAGGTTATCCCAAAAAAAGATATTACCAGGGAAATGCGGTTGCGGACTCAGTTGAACTTCTTGCGCAGGACCGCGCAAAAAAATTGTTTGGCGTTCCTTATGTAAATGTTCAAGCACTGTCAGGATCTGTTATGAATCTTGCTGTTTATTTTGCAACACTTGAACCATTGAAGGGGAAAATAATGGGACTATCGCTTGCCTTCGGAGGACATCTTACTCACGGACAAAAGATGTCAGCAAGCGGAAAATTTTTTAAATCTGTTTTGTATACGCTTGGAGAAGACGGAAAATTGGATTATGAGAAAATCGAACAGCAAGCAATAGCCGAAAAACCAGACATTATAGTTTGTGGTTTTACAGCATATCCACGGATTGTTGATTTCAAACAATTCGCTCAAATAGCGGATAAGGCGGGGGCAATTCTCCTTGCTGACATATCTCATATTGCAGGACTTATTGTAGGAGGCGCTCACCCAAGCCCTGTTCCCTATGCTCATATTGTCACAACAACAACACATAAAACACTTCGCGGGCCCCGCGGCGCGCTTATTATGGTAACAAAAAAGGGTTTGGAAAAAGATCCCGAGCTTTCAAAAAAAATTGACACTGCAATTATTCCGGGACTTCAGGGCGGACCTCATGATAATCAAACAGCAGCAATTGCTGTTGCGCTTCTTGAAGCGTCAAGTCTTAAGTTTAAACAATATGCAAAACAAATTGTAAAAAATGCAAAAGCTCTTTCGGATGAATTAATAAAATTTAAGTTTAAACTTGTTTCAAACGGAACCGATAACCACCTTATTCTTATAGATTTATCAAACAAAGGCGTCAACGGTGCGATAGCCGCCTTTGCGCTTGAAGTTGCAGGCATTGTTGTTAATAAAAACGGTATTCCCTTTGATACCAATCCCCCGTTCTATCCGGGCGGAATAAGGCTTGGAACGCCCGCGATTACAACCCGAGGTATGAAGGAAAAAGACATGATAAGGGTTGCTGCTTGGATAAATCGCGCGATTGAGCAAGTAAAGAATGAGAGACTTCCGGAAAACAAAGAAGAACGTTCGGTATTCATGAAAGACTTTAAAAAACGGGCTTTGAAAAACCAAGAACTTTTAAAAATTTGTAATGAGGTAAAATCTTTCACTTCAAAGTTTCCTTTACCCTGACTTAATCCTCCCCATTCTTTGACAACTCATAATACATCCTATATAATAAGGCTCGCAACATTTGTATTTAAAAAAAACATGGCAACACCTGAATTTCCAGTACAAAATAGGTTTCCTGAAGAATTTTTTTCAACAGGTGAATTAAAATCTATGCTAGGAATTCCCTATTTTCAATTAAGCGAACCGGTGCAGGATCCCGTGCAAGAAAGACAAAGAGCAATCATAGATAGAGTTGATGAAATTGATACAGATAATGACGAGGCACTTTCTGAATATGCAAAATTATATCTGGCAGTTCTTAACACAGAATCAAACAAACATCACTTTACTGGAATTCCGGAAAACGTTGAGGAATTTAAAACTTATCTTAAAATAGACGGAAATCATGGGCTCGCAGTATTTAATAAACTCGGTCAGATTGCCGGATTTGCGATTATAGGCGATGCTGAAAGAGACCAAAATGACAGCTGGCTTAATAAATTTGTTATAGTCAATAGTTTGCAAAACAGAAAACAAGAAGACGGACCAAAACATGTTGGAAAACAAGCTCTTGATAAAGTTGTCAGGTGGGCCTTCACAACGCCAATGTACGACGGGCGGCAAAGAAAAAGCCTTCACGCAGCGGTAATTATGGAAGTTCCAAATCATGAAAGAATGATTCACTTATTAGAAAACTCAGACTTCGATGGGAAAATGAGACTCCCAGAGCAAGCAGTTATAAAAATTAAAGGAAAGGATTTCGATAAACCGGTCGAAAGATATTATTTAAGAAGAAAGCAATGGGAAATGAGACAGCAACTTAATATGCTCCAGGGAACAATAACAGACACAAATTAACTAATTCTCTTGCTATTTCTTCTTTTTGATGTTAAAGTAGCATAGATTTTGCTTCGAATTATGAAAGTAGCAGACGCGATGTCACATAAGGTAAGCTACGTATCTGTCAACGTAAAACTCAAGGACGCTGCCAAACTTATTTTTGGAGCTGGAATAAATGGTGTTCCTGTTTGTGAAAATAAAAAAGTCGTTGGTTTTATTTCAGAAAGCGATATCCTCAGGCAATTTTTCCCCAGCATTAAAGAGTTCGTAGAAGAACCTCTTATCTCCGGAGACTTCGAAGAGATGGAGAAAAAGATAAAAGATATTCTAAATTTTCCTGCAAAAAAGATAATGAGTAAACCTGTCACGGTAACCGCTGATACACCTCTTATGAAAGCTCAATCTTTGATGCTGATTAATGCTGTCAGAAGACTTTCCGTCGTTGACGAAGATGGAAATTTAAAAGGAATTATCACAACCAGCGATATTTTTAGAGCTGCCGTCGGAGATCAAATACCCGTAAACTCCGAAGAAGAATATCACGACTGGCTTTCAAGACATTATGATGTCTTTGTTGATTGGGAAAAACGTCTTGGAAACGAAATACCTGACTTGGTTTCGTTATTTAAAAAAGAGAAAGTGACAAATATTCTTGACATAGGTTTTGGAACCGGAGAACATGATATAGCTTTGGTAAAAAATGGCTTTAGCGTTTTGGGGGTTGAAGCAAGCCGTCTGATGCTTAATGCCGCAAAACAAAAACTTGAAAAATTACCAAAAAATATATCTGAAAAATTAGAATTTGTCCACGGTAAATATGACGAAATTTTAAAAAATAAAAAGGGAGAATTTCAAGCCGCAATTTTTTTGGGAAATGCATTTGCGCATACAGCAGAAAACTACATAAAAATTCTCTCTTCTGTTGTTGGTGCACTTGATCCAAAAAATCCCGTATTGGTATTTCAAATAATAAATTATGAAAAAGTTTTTAGAGAAAAAAAAGGGTTTCTTGAAGTAAATTACGGCACATCAAAAGCTGGCATGAAATTTGACCACGCATTTTTGGAATTCTACAGCCCGGATAACTCAAAAGAAATGCTTACTCTTAATATGGAAATTTTGGATTTTGACGGAAAAAAATGGAAACATAGAGCTTTAAATTCAACAAGCATTGCACACATAACACAAGAAAAAATTGAGAAATTATTAAAACAACACGGATTTAACAAAATTGAGTTTTATGGTGGACAATTTGGCGGCACACTTTTTAAAAATCCTTTCAATCCCATTGAAAGTGACTGGCTCAATGTCATCGCGACCCGCAGTTAGCACTAACCTCTTGAAATTTTTATTTTGATAAATAATAATAGAATTAGTGAAGAAATCATTTTCAAAAAAAGCTGCACTGTCGTATGGTTTTGGTGAGTCAAAAAAACATTTGGGATTTTTTATCCCACTGCTTCTACTTTTATTTCTCGTCCAAATCTTGCCGGGAATCCTACAAAATCTTTTTGACCCTTCGAAAAATGGCGCGTCTATTCTCTCTTTTGTGATAAGTATTTTGGGCTGGATTTTAGAACTCATCGTTGCAATGGGAGTTATAAAAATTGCCCTTGAGATACATGACAACAAAAGAAAAAAATTTAGCGACCTTTTTTATGGCGCTCATCTCCTTTTAAAATATATAGCGTCAAGTTTTTTGTATGGCCTAATTGTTGTGGTAGGACTTATACTTCTTATTATTCCGGGAATTGTTTGGGCTATAAAATTTCAATATTTTTCTTACTTCATTGTTGATAAAGAGCTAGGACCAATAGAAGCGCTAAAATCCTCCGCAAAAATCACAAACGGAGTAAAATGGAATTTATTTTTTCTTCGTCTTTTTATTGGAGGAATAAATATTCTTGGAGCAATTGCTTTTATTGTAGGACTTTTTATAACTATTCCTTTGGGCATGATGGCAGAAGTTTATGTATATAGAAAATTGGGAGAAAAAAAATCTTCAACAGAATCTGTTGCAAAAAAAGCTGGAAAAAAGGTTGCCTTAAAAAAGAAATAATCTTTCTTGAAGGACTAATAGTTACTTAAATTTTGGGACCTGTTTGGAGAAGATACTTTGCCCCCCTTTTTTTGTTATAAGGTCTTTCTGCTCTGCTCGAAAGCTCTTCAAAAGTCATCGCGCAAATTCTCATTCCGGGATATAATGCAACGGGAATTCTTCCTAAATTTCCCAATTCCAAAACGCAATTTCCACTCCATCCCGGATCAAAAATTGACGCTGTAGAATGCACTACGATTCCAAGTCGTCCAAGAGATGACCTTCCCTCAAGTCTTCCAAGAAGATCATCTGAAATAGTAACGCTTTCCAAAGTTGCTGCCAAAACAAAATCTCCCGGCTGCATAATAAATGCGTCTCCCTTTTTTATTTTTACCTTTCTTGTAATTTCTACGCCGATAGATTTTTTATTTGGGTCTACTAAAGAATGCTTGCTATAATCAAATATTCGAAATTTGTTGCCTAAGCATAAATCAATAGAACACGACCCAAGCGCAGTTTCAATATCCGGTGCGGGTTTTATGATAATTTTCTTTTCGGCAAGGGCTTTTTTAATATCGCGGTCAGACAATAACATGCAACAAAGATGATACCCAAAACTTTCACATTTGTAAATGCTTGCTTGCAGGGTCCGACCCTGCCAGGGTCGGACCCTGTTGACAAGAGAAAAAAGAAGTACTACACTCTTTCTAGGTATGCCGGCAAAAAATCGAATAAAAACATATATTGAAAATGGCTATTATCATATTTACAACAGAGGTGTAGAAAAAAGAATTATTTATGTCGATACACAAGATTACATTGTATTCCTCGGTCTTTTAAAATTCTATCTTTCCCCCTTATTTAACTTACCCCACCCTTTGGCAAAAAACGGTGTTGATTTCAATTTTAGAATAAAAAAAACATTTCATGAAGAAGTTGATCTTTTGGCTTTTTGTCTTATGCCAAATCATTTTCATCTTCTCGTTCACCAAAAAAATAAAAACTCAATTACGGAGTTTATGAGGGCGGCTTCAACTTCATATACTATGTACTTTAACAAAAAATACGAAAGGGTAGGTTCTTTATTTCAGGGAAATTACAAAGCATCGCTAGTGCTAGACGACAATTATCTTCTTTATCTTTCTAAATATATTCACTTAAATCCGCAACATCTGTTTGCAGGGTCGGACCCTGTAGAATATCCGTATTCCAGCTATCAATATTATATTGGTAGTAAAAAAGCAGTATGGGTAAAACCAAGTTTCGTTCTTGAACTTTTAAGCGATAAGCGCTTGAGAAGAATACCTCTTTATAAAGATTTTATGGATCTTAAAGATAATTTAAAAATCTTACCCAAAGAACTAATTATCGATTAACTTTTTTGTAATCGACAAGTTCCAAATAGTTCTTGCAGGGTCCGACCCTGCAGAACTGCAGAATTGAAGACATAACTACCAGACCGGAAAAAAATCTTGTTATTAAATTGCTTGAAATAAGGATTGACAACCACATTAAATACTTCTATTATTAGAATAATTGCTGTATTTATTATGGGAAATAAATTATTGAGGTTGTTATTGTTAAGTTCATTTATTTTTACTTTATTTATCTTTAGCAATATCTATTCTTCTAAGGTTTATGCAGCTACGTGCCCGAATCCAGACGAAAGACAAATCAAGTACAATTCCGCTGTTGGTGAGGTTTTCGTATCATGCCGCCCCGGTAGCTTAGGAGAAACATGTACCACGGTACAGGGAGGAACGGGATCCTGGTCTCCAATGGGAGGAGAATGCAACATCGCCACATCTACTTGTCAGTTTTGCAATCCCGGAGTTGTTTATGATCCACCACCCAACTACTGCATCACTAGTCAGTGGGGGCGGGCGATTGGATGTCAATGCGATGCCAACAGCAATTGTTCAAGTATGTACTGTAATGATTCGCATATATGCGCAAACCCCCCTCCCCCTACTTCAACGCCTACCACCACACCCACCCCTACAATAACCCCAACCCCCACTTTAGCCCCCTTAAACTGTACCACTGGAAGCGTGCCCGTAGTTGTAACCGCCACAAATAACGGTAAATATTGTTTTGCATACAGCGGCCAGACCATCCCTGTATCCAACTTTGCAACAACACTTGCCTCTGGCGTTTCAGCACTTTCAAGGGGAAATTTCCCAGCGGGAACTTGGAAAAGTTGGTATAGACCATCGAACATGACATCAGACTTAGTCTTTATCGAAACTAATGACCTCCTATGCGCCAGCGCGCCTATGGGTACTAATGTTGGTCTTTGCATGAAAAGCTCTTATCAGCCCGGACCTACAGAAACACAGGATGACGGTTTTGGATATATTATAACAACCTCACCTCCGCCTTCCGGCACAACAACTTACAACTTAGTTGATGCAACTATTCCCTGGACGGCATGGCCTAATAATGGATATCTTTACAGGATGAGGGTGTCCACCACAACACCAACACCAACAACTGCACCACTACCTTCTACCTGTGATCCTGATAAAAGTGATGCCTCGAATCATATAATTAATGATCTTGACTTTGCATGGTGGAAAAATGAATTACTAGGTGTTTCCACATATACCAACAAACTTTCAGACTGCAAACAAGATAATATAATTGATATTTTTGACTTTAATAAAATGAGGGATTTGCGCTGGCCGGGGCTTTTGTATTAAGTATGGAAAAAATAATTGAATTTTACAAAACACATAAAAGGCCAATTACTCTCGCGGCTTTGGGAATTTTAGTATTATCAATTCCCATTATTGTTTCCCAAGTTCTAAAACAACAAGATATCCGCCAAAGAGCATCAACCGGAGCTCCGGTAACTTTATCTTTTTCACCAAGTTCAAAAACAGTAAATAAGGGGGAAGATTTTGAACTTACGCTTACCATGGATACTAAAGGAAATGATATTTCTGCAATAGATGGTGTACTGGAATATAATTCAACAAAGTTTGAACTTATTGGCACAAAGGCCCACGAAAGTTATACATTAATTGATGGAGCAAATTCTCAACAAAGTACTACCAGATTGCAAAGAATAATTCTTATCAATCAAACTTCCACCCCTATCTCCGGTGAAAATGTTAATGTCGTAATTTTTAAATTTAAGGCTCTGGATACAGGAAGTATGGCTATCGCCTTTAGCCATCAAGTGGCTGTGAAAATTGCAGCTTCAGGAATTTCAGGAAATATACCGGTCACGGGTCTCCCCGGCGTTGCAAATATTACTGTCGTTGACACAAACACCACCCCAACACCAACCCTAACACCTACGGTAACTGGTAATCCAACACCAACATGTACACCTGGAGACTTCAACGGCAATTGCCCAACACCAACACCAACACTAACTCCAACACCGACCGCGACTCCAACACCAACATCAGGTCCCAGCGTCACACCGACGACGCCAAAAACTCCTACTCCAACTCCAGTGCTTGGCCAGAATGATGTCGGAATTAAGATTGAATACACACTTCCCGGAATTGGTACAAATACAAGTGGGGGACAAAATAATAATCCGCAAGCTTTTGGACGGAATACTGAAATTGAGGTAATTGACGGAGACGCAATTTTAGCCAAAGAAACAGTCGCGTTTTACATTAACGGCAAATACGAAGCGTCGGTAAATCTTGGTCCAATACCAGCAAAGCCTTATCTTGTAAAAATTCGAACTACAAATTCTTTGCGAAAAGTACTTCCTGTAATCGTAAATCTTGCTAAGGCCGTTTATACACCAACCTCAACAGTAGAACTTATAACGGGAGATATTGATTCTGCCCACGATAACGAGCTTAATTTGGCAGACTACAACGCGATGCTTGATTGTACAAATTCCCGCGACAACTGTACAGCTGCCATAAAATCAAGAGCTGATATTAATGACGATGGGCTTGTTGATTCAATTGACTTGAGTATTCTCTATACAGGATTTTCGAGAAGAAAAGGCGACTAAACTAAATTGAGTACTTGAAAATTTAAAATTGATAATTGATAATTGATAGTATATGCCCAAAAAAACTACACTTCTTATAATTATTCTTGCAATTACTACAACAGTTTTGGTAATTCTTGCAATAACATCAGATCAATCAATAAAACCGGTTGTTCAGAAACCTTCTATTGCACCAACAATCGCCGCCGTTGTAAAATCAACAACACTGTCTTTTGCGCCCGCGCTTATTGATGCTTCCGGCTCAACTCCGGTAAGCGTAGATATCCTTGCCGATACGTCAAATGATGAGATTTCAGGTATTCAAGTAGAATTGACTTACGATCCAAAAGTTATAACAAACGTTAAGATTGCCGCCCCACTTGACGCCTCGTTTTTTGGGCTTGGCAAAGTTCTTTTGTCTGAAGTTGACCCTACGCTTGGAAGAGTATCATATTTCTTTTTTACCAACTCCAATCAAAAAGGAATAAAGGGTGCCGGAAAAATTGCAACAGTGACATTTCAAAAAGCAACAACTGCTCTCCTTCCCGCCCAAACGTTTATCAGCTTTGTTAATAAAACAATGGTTACAAAATTTGGAGTCTCAGAATCGGTATTAAAACAAACAACTCCTCTGGAAATTACACTCCAACAGCCAGCGAAATAACATCTTGAACGAACAAAAGGTTTCTGAGAAAAGTTTAAACGGGGTTTAGAAAAAAATTGTGGGCATCCATGGAATCGAACCATGCACCTCTTTCTTATCAGGAAAGCGTTCTAACCGATGAACTAGATGCCCAGACATTATATTTTACCAGAGATGTAAGCTTGAAAACAATAATAAGGATTAAATCATCCCTTCCAATTCTTCAGGGCTCCGGTGTTCTTCAAGCTCTCCTTTTTCTTCCCAAATAAGTGCTTGGAGAAGATATTCAAGCAAAATTCTCAAACGTTTTATTTCCGCGAGTAGTTTTACTGATTTTTGCGGATGATTTTTTACCAACTGATAGAATAATGTTTCGAGTTGCTTTATTCTATTTGCAAGCGCCTGATGCGTTGCGATAATTTTCCCTTGACGGCTTCGGGTTCTGTAGATTTCAAAGTTACTCAAACGCTGCCATTCACCGGCTTGTATTTCTTCTTGAAGACGGGATTCTGCTTTTCTATTTTCTTGACCGGAATTTTGCTGCTCTGAATTTTTTTGATTTTCTTCCATCATGCAGTTTTAGGAGTCCGCCATTTACCTATTAAATGTATTAGCAATCCCATTGCAACGGGCTGAAGCTCATGTGTAAAAATACCAAAAACTGCCAATACAAGTCCTCCTGCTTTTTCTACATCTGCTTCAACTTTTCTGAAATATCCGAGCTGTCTTTCTGCGTTTGGCATATCTGAGGTTTATTATAGCACGAAGAGGAAATTCTTCTTTACAAAAGACTCATAAATATGTAACAGTTTTGAGGCGCGGAAGGGAATTGAACCCTCGCTAACGCTTTCAGCTACCTCCGATTTTATCGGAGTAAAAGTTTTGTCCCGCACTTTTCTTAATGAGGTGCGAACGGGATTCGAACCCGTGCATAGCGGTTTTGCAGACCGCCGCGTTACCACTTCGCCATCGCACCAAGTTTAGAAAATTCCCAACTCTCGCATGAACCCTGTCCGCCCTTGGCGGAACTTCGCCTGCCTGCCGGCAGGTAGGCCACCGCGCCATGAATAGAAGTTTAGCATAAAACGTGGCTGATTAAAAGTTTTAAACTACATTTTTTAGCCACAAAAAAACCCAATAGAATCGGGGTTTTGATCTAAGCCTGCATATGTTTAAAAGTGGTATTATTAATTATCTTTGTATATGAATTTATTATCCAAAAAGAAGGTAATTGGCACACTGCTTACTGTCTTACTTATCATCTCAATACCGGTTACATTGTTACTTAATCGAAAATCACAAGACATCAGGCAAAGAGCAGCACAAGAATTTAATGCATGCAATGCACTATGCAATAAGCAGGCGGATTGTGCTTTGCCTCCACTGGCATCAGCTGGTTTCAACACTCACATTAATTTCGATACTTCTTTTATCAATGATCCTAATCCTCTCACTTATGAGGTTTTTAAGCAGGATATCGACGCCATAAAAGCTGCAGCCGGATTAAAACCGATTCTAATACGGTTCCCCATCTGGGACTGGGAGGCTTTCCCAAGAACAGACCCGTCATCTGCAACCATCGATTGTTCAGTCGCTTCACCAATAAACTGCAATCCTAGTCGTCTTGATCAATATAGCCAGGCAATCGATTATGCTCGCGGCAAAGGATTCCAGGTTGAACTTGTAACTAACGTTCCGCAGTGGGCAAAACTTTATTCTGACGCGTCTGGCTCGCATGAAACCAAATATACGCAATCTCAATATCTTACAATAACTGACGCATATTATCGCGAGCTTGGCATTCGATTTACAGCTAAATTGAGACTTTGGCTAGTATTAGGCGAATCTGATTTGCATGCATTTGATAAATTCAGCAATGATGTCAGCAAATCTCCCCTAAGTGATGCGTATCTTTCCCAGCTAAATGCAGTATTAGGCCAGGCAAGAACTACTCTTCGAAGCATAGATCCGAATGCTCAAATCACAACAACTAGCGGAGGCTGGCCTTACAATTCCGCTCTTCGTGACCGCTGGAAATTGTACTTTAATTCCATCGGTTCTAATCTAGATGTTATTTCTGTTGATATTTACCCTGACAATGATTCAGCAGAAATACAAGCTATAACTGCGAATACTGCAGACCTAAAAGCCACATATGGCAAACCTGTAATAGTTACTGAGACAGGTTTATGCACTGGAAGCTCTACATGGACTGAGGAAGATCAGAAAAGATTACTACCGCAATACATTGAACGAGCAAGGCAAGGTGGCGCGGATTCAGTGCTCATTTTTGAATATAGAGATAACCCTGCTTTTGCTGATCCTCTATACAATTGTGAAAATACGTTTGGCATTATGAAAAAGGATGGAACTCCTAAAGCATCATATTCAACTGTTATGAATACCTTGTTATTTGCATCTTACTGCGGCAATGGAATTTGTGATGCTGGCGAAACTTTAGCGAGTTGCCCGACTGATTGCAATGTAGCTCAAAATAATTGTACTTTTTGTAATCCAGCAACAAATAGATGTGAGGCTGCTCCTACTCCATCACCGACAAATAACTGGGGGAGAATTGCAAACACAGAATTTTCAGGGCAAAAAGTTAAAGGCGTTTTCTTTTTTGGCGGATTACCAAATAACAATGTTAAACAATTTTATACCAGACATCCTCTACTCCAATATTATCCTCCTTACACGACAGAAGAATCGTATCTTAACCAAACTTTTGACCAGATAAAAAACGCAGGCGCAAATACAATAAAACTTTCATGGTGGGGGCCAAACAATGAAAATTTGCAGTATGCTCCGACCCAAAGCACAATCGACGCTAACAAAAAAACCTTTGAAAAAGCTGCTGCAAGACAACTCATGGTTGCACCTCTCATTGAAGTAGTTACAAATACAGACAATCCAATGCAAAGTTTTGAGTTCTGGAAAGACTTTCCGCAAGATACATCAAAACTGGAAGCAAGAATTAAATCGCTGCTCTCAACTTACGGAACATACTTAAATTGGTTAAAAATATATGATAAAAATGGACAGGAGAGGAAAGTAATTTGGCTAATCGAAACAATCCATGCCGGTTCTGTAAATACACAAGAATTTGCCCAAGCATTTGATACAGTAGCAAACAAAATTGAGTCTGAAACAGGACAGAAAATCGGTTTTATTATCGACCCTACCCCGCTTCCCGCAAACGGGTCATATGAAGGTCCCGATGTAAATGCATTGCAAAATACCCAATCGCTTCTTGCAATAAATCCTTTTAATATTACTTCCGACGGTAATACCGAGAATGAAAGATTAACTAAAGCGGAAGAAATCCTTGAAAGGTGGAAATCTTCAAACATTCCTTTAATGGCAAATGTCCTACCCGGTTATGATGATCATCTAGTTCGTCCACCAGGCACTGTTTATGGAGATAATTCTGCATGGAGAAGTTCGGTCGAAAATCTTGCCAAAAAATATGAAACTGCAGGAATTACTCTTGATATTTGGAACGGGTTCACAGAGGGATATGCCTTTGCTCCAACAACTGAGGATGGAGAAGAAAATTTTAATCTCGCAAAGAAGCTTTTTGGAGTAAATGTCGCAAGTCCTACACCCACACCTCCACCATATTATGAAAATGAATATATCCGCATTATACCTTCTCCATCTATTACCGGAATCATTGATCTTTTCTACAAGACTTCAAGCGGAAGCTGGCAACAATATAATAATATAGTCCCAATTGCCCGAGTTGGAGGAGTATGGGGAAATGCCGAAATTGATGGAGCAACCATAATCCAAAGCATTGTTTCTCAAACTTCTACGCAAACCGTTGCTAAATATCAATTTTCTCGTTTTCCAAACGGAGCACATTTTTATCTATTGATGACAATTAACAACGGCGAACAAAAAGTTAAATTTCAGGTCGTCCTTAACGATGATTCCAGTCCGGTTGAGGCGTTAGCTCTAGGAAATTATTACGGACTTGTTGACTTGGTCAGATATATTAAAATAAACAATATGACATACGATGCTCTTACCTATCCAAAACCCAATCCTGATGGATACCTAACTTTAGGAAGATTTATTGGTCTTGAACATCCACTTGATAACAAAGTAACGTTCTGGGGAGATAGCGAAGTCGCACAGTACCAATCCGTTGAAGCCCCGCTTGGTGACCAAGATGAAATTATAGCTGAAATTCGCTTTACACCATGGCTAACAACACAACCTGCACCTGGAAAAAATTGGTTTGAAACGGTTCATATAACAAGAAGTCCTTTTACTTCTGGTAAATCTGTTTGGTATTTTGGGCGCAATTTTTCATCTATAAACCCCACAGCCACTCCAACTCCTACCCCGACTTCATTCCCAACAAACACTCCTGTACCTACCGCTACACCCACAACCGGTCCCATCGCAACACCTACAGCTACCCCTTCTGTCGCAACACCAACATTAATCCCCACCTGTGACCCTGCCAAGGGTGAATCGTCAGGAAAAGTCGACAATCTTGACTTTGATTGGTGGAAAGATGAATTCTTGGGAACAACAAAAACTAGTAAAGACTCAGATTGCAAACAAGATAATATAATTGATATTTTTGACTTTAATAAGTTAAGGGATATAAGCTTTCATCTTTAATGTTTGAAAAGTAGTAGATACAAGTTTTTCCCCCGCCTGCAATCGCTATGTTCAGGCATTAGCGGGCAGGCCACAAAAAAACCCAATAGAATCGGGGGTCGTGTTTTTAACTAAGTATTTGGATGCTTGAAAAGTGTCAGGAAAAACTAATAGGTTTTTTAACGAAACGTTCCCAACGAAACAGTAGAACCAAAATTATTGTAATTAAATGTATAATTTGGACCTTTTCCAATCGCATTATACTCTAAATCCATTGTTAATTTTTGCGGCGGTTTCATATGATATTTTGTAACTGTTGGTATGGGAGCATTGGAAACCGGCTTTCCACCAGGGGGTGTAAAATCCATATGGATATATGATAAATCTATATCTTTTTCAAAGCTCCCCTTGAGAATAGTATCAACTCTAATCTTTGCTGCCCCTCCTTCTTCAATTTTAAATGATTCTATTTTCATCCATAACATTTCTCCAACGTATTTATATCCAGTTGTGTCATCAAAACGTTCTATTGGTGTTGATTGTTTATTTGAAGAAAATAGAGATTTGTATTTTGCCAGACTTTCATAAAATCCAACTAAATAAGGCGTGATGATTAACATAATTAATATAAAAATAATGAATTTAGTAGCGACCCTTTTAATTAGTAAACTTGTAGACCTAACTTTACTACTCTCTTTTGTATCGCGAGCCATTTTACCAGCGAGATTCGCTAATAAAATTAGGGGTATTAATAAGGGTGTTGAAACTAAAAGCTCGATACCAAGACCAAGACCAACCCAATCTTGTCCGTATCCCCCACTAATTCGGCTCAATAGGTAAGTTAGACGGAAAAAATTCAAAAGAAAAAGACTTGTAGAAATTATTACAGATATTAAGAACATTTTCGATAAACGGAAAGGTTTCAGTAACCGAAAAGGATAAATGATGAATCTAATATATAAAGACCCTATAATAATCCAAAAAGCTAATACAGAGAAAACTAAAAAAAGAACATCCATAAAAATAAATACTTACTTAGTGTCTCATAGAAGCAATACAAATTCAACGAAATGCGTAGTTAGGAGTTTTAACTAAGCTATTTTTAAACGCTTATTTTTCTACAAAAAAACCCGAGTTAATCGGGTTTTTTTAATAAAAAGATGCTTAGATAGTGGTAGCCAAAGGCTGCCCTTATCATCGCATTAAATTTCAAAGGTGTTCAGATAGTGGTAGGAAAGAAATCTAAAAATTTAAACTTCTTTCCAAATAAATCGGGAAGAAAAGTTTTTTTAGAAAGGAGGTGATCCATCCCCAGCTTCGGCTAGGGATACCTTGTTACGACTTAAGCTTCATCACCGATCTCTATCTCCCCCGAATAATCGGGGTTCAATAGCTACCGACTTTGCTGCCTTGACGGGCGGTGATCGCGGTTAAGAACTATTCCGCTCCCCACTGGACGTGCGGGTTTCCCGCATCCAGCGAGTCTCTTGCTAAATCCTCTTTTAGTAATCTAATTTCTTCTACCCCTTCGCGGGTTAAGTGGCGTTTCTGAGTAATAAGTTTTGCTACTTGAGCAAACAACTCAAAACTCTTTTTCTTCTTTGCCTGAAGAGGATATTTTTTAAAGAAAGATATTACTTTTTTAGTAATATCACTCAAGTTTGAAACCTTGTATTTATAATGTGGTCTCCATTTTTTGTATCTCTCATATTGAAGATTGTATAAATTCCCACATTCAAAAGTTTCTTTTACTCTCTCTAAAATTTCTTTATCATCCTCTCTTAGCTCAATCTCAAAAATCAATCTCACTTCTATTAAGCGGTTGCTTTTGTGATTATTAAAGGTTACGCTAAAGCAACCTTCGCCATCAACTAAACCTACTAAATAATAAGGGTTTAATTTAGAGTTCATCCCTTCCCTCCACATTAAAATTATACATAATCTGAAGGTACTATGGAATCAGCTGACTTCCTATGGCCTATTATAGTTCTGATGCACATAGGATCTCCCTGGGTCATTTAATAAACAGTTTCAAACATCCTAAAAAGCTTTTTGTATATTTCTTCCCCTTAGTACACTTAAAGGTCGAAATGCTTTTTTTATTTTAGGCTGCTTTTCGATACATCGAACCCTTCATCCCGATTGGTTACCCATCGGGACTGTTCTTCAACTATTAAGATGGATTTCCACCATCTTGCCCCGACGAATTTCATATTCGTGCGGGATCCCGACTGAAAACTATCAGCGAGACTTATTAAACTGCCAGGCGCATTTAATTTGTACAAGACCCGAGAACGTATTCACCGCGGCACGCTGATCCGCGATTACTACCAATTCCGACTTCATGGGGTCGGGTTTCAGACCCCAATCTGAACTGAGGCGAAATTTGAGGGATTAGCTTGCTCTTGCGAGCTTGCAACCCATTGTTTTTCGCCATTGTAGTGTGTGTGTAGCCCAAGGTATAAGGGTCATGCTGACTTGACGTCCGCCCCGCCTTCCTCCCCGACAAAGTCGGGGCAGTCTCCTGTGATATGTAACACAGGATAGGGGTTGCACTCGTTTCCCCACTTAAGGGAACACCTCACGGCACGAGCTGACGACAGCCATGCAACACCTGTGCTATCATCTATATTTCTATAGATCTACTAAACTTTCATAAAGTATAAAACGATAGCATGTCAAACCTTGGTGAGGTTTTTTGTTTCGTCTCAAATTGAACCACACGCTCCACTGGTTGTGCGGGTCCCCGTCAATTCCTTTGAGTTTTAGCCTTGCGGCCGTACTCCCCAGGCGGGATGCTTAACGCGTTAGCTTACGACACCCCAAAACCAAAAGCACAGCTTTTGGAAATTTCCAATTCTCAATTTACAATTTTCAGTGAATTTGAAGTTTTCAAACATTGAAACATTTATTGTAAATTAAAAATTTAAAATTGAAAATTCCAAGTTTATGCACTTGGTTCCGGGGTATCTAGCATCCATAGTTTACGGCTAGGACTACACAGGTCTCTAATCTGTTTCGCTACCCTAGCTTTCGTGTCTCAGCGTCAGGAGAGTTACAGGTACATGCCTTCGCCTTCGGTGTTCCAGTTGATATCAACGCATTTCACCGCTACACCAACTGTTCCTGTACCCCAAACATCCCTCTAGTTTTTCAGTATCGCGACCAACACTGTGGTTAAGCCACAGGCTTTAAATCGCGACTTAAAAAACCGCCTACACACTCTTTACGCCCAATAAATCCGGATAACGCTTGCATCCTACGTATTACCGAGACTTCTGGCACGTAGTTAGTAGATGCTTATTCTCCAAGCTGTGAAAGGCTTGGCAAAAGGAGTTTACGATCCGAAAACCTTCATCCTCCACGCGGCGTCGCTGGGTCAGACTTCCGTCCATTGCCCAATATTCCTGGTTGCTGCCACCCGTAGGTGTGGAGCCCGTGTCTCAGTGCCCCTGTGGCTGGCCGACCTCTCAGTCCAGCTACCCGTCATAGCCTTGGTGAGCCTTTACCTCACCAACAAGCTGATAGGGCGCAAGCTCCTCTTTCAGCGGACAGTTAAGTCCTTTAATCCGGAGATATTATGGGGAATTAGCAATCCTTTCGGACTGTTGTGCCCCACTGAAAGGTAGATTCTTACGCGTTACTCACCCGTCTGCCACTGCTCACTCTTTTCAACTAGTATCCAAAGACTTTTTAATTCTACGTTTTAAAAAGCCAATTGAACCACTTCCTGTTTTTAATTGTAATTCGCGTTGTACAGCATCTATTTTGTTTAAAAACGCTTCATAATAAACAAGCTTCCAGGGAATCCCAAACCTTGTTGATTTTGTTTCTAAACTATTATGCTGCTCAACTCGTCTTTTCAAATCTGAAGTAAATCCAATATAGATTTTAATAGTTTTGTATTTTTGGCTTTTTAAAACATATACGTAGTACATACAACTATCGTATCAAATACTAACCAAAAAGAGTGAGCCGTTCGACTTGCATACCTAAAGCACGCCGCTAGCGTTCATCCTGAACCAGGATCAAATTCTCAAAAAAATTTAACGAAGTTAAATTCGCCGAAGAGGCGGACAACTCCGCTAAATTTAAAATCCTGTTTCTAAGAAACAGGGAAAGAACTCCGAAATTAATCGGAAAAATTCCTACCTCGCGAAGCGAGGCAGGGTTCTCCGCCAAAGGCGGAGGTTCCTACCACTGTCTGAACATCTTTTCTTGCTTGTCAAGGTGCGAAGCACCGATGACCCTGAGTATATCGAAGGGTTACCGAACTTCAAATATCAGAGTTGGGAGATTTACGTCAGAAGCAAAAAAGCTTCTAGCGCTTTTACGAAGAAAACTGTGTAGTTATAGCTCGTATCATTTCTTAAAAATCAAGAAATATTTAAATCTCGCAACTTTACCTATATATGATATCCCACCAGTGAAGTTTTGTCAACAACAAACAAAACTTATAAATATAAACCTTTTACTAATTGACAAACTGTTTACTGATATACTTAAATAGAATTATATGGGAGAAGAAGGAGAAAAACAAACACCCACAGAACATCCAAGTCTTTCAGACAGAGCGCCGGAACTATCAAAAACACGAACTCCTGAAGAGATGGTTGAAATTAGAAAACAATGGCTTGCTGAAGCGCAAGAAATGTTTCCGCAATCCAAACCTGATGGCACACCTTTTACAGATGAAGAAATGGATCAACTCATTGAGATTAGAAGGGACCAAATGATGAATGCCTCTCTTGATCTTATCCGCCAACTTGCCGCCGAATCCGCCGCACAGGGTGAAGGCTTGAAAAATGCAGATCCAGTTGTTCTCGAAAGATTTATGTTTCTTAGTTCCCGATTACAAGATTTTGAATACAGAAGGATGATGGAAAAAGAAGAAGAGGAAAAACTTCCTGATGTATTAAAAGAAATTTATAAAAAAAATGTATTTACGGGAAAAGGCACTCTTGATCACATAAATACTCTGTTGAAAAAAATGCTGCCGCGAACAAAAGACGCTTCCGATCAAGGAGGATCAACAGAAGATACTCCTCAAACCTTAGAAGATGCTATTATTGCCAGAGTGAAAGAAGGCAGAGAAATAGGAGAAAGCGAAGAAGCGACAAAAGAAGCAATCTTTAGACTTGGAGACAAATTCTCGGTAAGCGCAGAAGACGTAGCGAAAGCTGCGGACAGTGAAACTGTAAAAAAAGCCATATATAAACTTCATGGTCAAGAATACGGAAGAACTGCTAGTGCAGAGAATACAAAAGTAGAGAAAGATACTCGAAACGAAGTACCCGATAATGAAACTCTCAAGGGGTCACAAAACAAAACAGATTATTCCTAAATCCCCTCGTAATTTTTTTATCCCAATTCTCTGAATTCAAACTTTTAAGAACCTAGTATTTTTGTAATTACAATGTAATTACGTATATATAAATATAATATAACAAGATTAGTTATGCAAATTATTAGTTGTTTGAAATTAATGGTTCGGATAGTTAGAGGTTTGCGTATTAATTTATCGGAATTCTCCGTTAAATTTTCTGTATTTTAAACTTACCTCTTCTCAAAATATTCATATACGGATTTTGAAAGTTGGGCTTCGCGTTCCGCTGCTTTTTTCGGAGAATCGCTTTCTGACAATACAACAATTACATAATCCCCTTTTTGTGTAAATACAATTCCGCCGTCGTGTTTTACTTTATCTAACTCTCCTGTTTTATGCGCTACTTCAATTTTTTCAGGCAAATATTTTGGGAGCCTATCGTTTATCTGTTGATTTTTAAGAATTTCGATCATTTTTGCAGTTGACTCTTTACCGGCAAGTTTTCCAACATACAATTTTTCAAAAAAAGACGCAATATCCGAAGCCGTAGTTGTAGGCAATGGGTTAGTCGTGGAATTAATAAATCCTTCGTCTTTCAAAAATTTTTCTATATTAGAAGATCTGATTTCGTTTATCAAAGATAGTGCCGCATAATTATTTGAGACAACTATCATTTGCTTAATTGCTCTTTCTACGCTTAACTCAAACGTTCCTTCTGTTAATTCCGCATCATCGGTTGCAATATTAAATTCGATATTTAAATCGGTAATATCTTCGACCAAAACTTTATCAGGATCAAGTTGACCTTTTTCTATTAGCCGAAAAGCAACTACCATAACCCACAACTTATAAAGACTTGCCGATTCAAATTTTTTGTTTTTAGACAGATAATACGCTTCGCCGGTTTTTAGATTTTTTATAGCAACAGCATATGTTCCATTAGTATTATTAAGCGATTTTTTTACAACAGAATCCAGAGATGATGGATTAATAATTTTTTTGACAGTATCAACTGATGCGTTAAAAGATTGCGCAAGAGGAGAAATAATTTCTTGGCTTAAATTGTTACTTCTAGCTTTTTTAAAAATAAATAAAAAAATTACAAGACAAATTAAAAGTATAAAAAGGGAGAAAAAAAATTTCCTTATTCTCTTAAGACGCCTTTGTCTTAGGCGACGGGAAGACGCGTGTGTATCATAAACATATTCATATCGCATATTAAATTCATCTTAATCCACCGGTGACTTTCAGCTGATTTAGGAATGCCGAGTCAACAACCAACAAATCAATGAATTGATAGTTGTTTAGTTATTCTTAAAATAAAAAACTATCTTTACTAAACTTCAGCTTGCCCAACTCATTAATTTTTTTTGCCGACTCTGGGTCGAGAGATAATTTCCCGTTTTTATTAGTAAAATGCACAACTATACTGGACAGCCCTGCTTTCTCAAGACCCTGAATTATTTCTGCTTGTGTCGGTCTGTGGGCAAATTGATCAGCGTATTCCTCGAGTAGATCTCTATATAAAGGGTAATTCTTAGGTTTGACTATAAGAAGGTCTACTGATCCGTCTTTTAACACGTGCCCTACTCCTATAGAAGCTTGCGATTCTTCACGTAAAAAATTACTTATATCGGCATTAGATGGTATTACTGCACCCTCCGAATCTGGATGAAAATGAAAATTTAATAAAGGAGTCGAACATATATTTTGTTCCCAATCCATATCTATTTCATTTGTATCCATCTTGGATATAATTTGAGTATCGACTTCATTTGAAATTTCATCAAATGCTCCTGCTGTGATTTCTCCTATAAACACTTTATTGTTGTTATCAATTCTAACGCTGAACCCGGTTTCGCGGCTCGTTTTTTTAGTTGTTTTACTAGCGAGAGCAAGTGCTTTTGAAAACTTTTCTGAATTTATTATTCCTGCAAATTCGTCTGAAGAGACAACCACTTCCTCGATTCTTGACTCTGGTATTTGTAAATGGTCATAGTTGTCTTCCATATATAATTCGATTATACCAAACTTATTTTTATCTAAGTCCGCCGGTTACTTTGACACGCGAAAGCATTGCGGCATCGTCAAGAAGTTTTGCGGTTCCGCGAACAACTGTTGTAAGAGGATCATCAACAACTGTCACCGGAATTCTTGTTCTCTCGATTATCAAATCGTCAACTCCGGGAAGAAGACTGCCTCCGCCCGTCAATAAAATTCCATGTTCTAAAATATCACTTGTCAGCTCCGGCGGCGTCTCCTCAATTACCTCCATCACCATATCAACAATTTGAGAAATCACCGGTCCTATCGCCTCACGTATTTCTGTTTCTGAGATTCGCAAACTCTTTGGTAGACCGGACTCAATATCCCGACCGCGAATAACTGCAACTTTCTCTCCTTTTTTTCCTTCTTCCACGATTAAATCTGTCTCAGTATGTATTTCTTCTTCCTTATTATCAAGAGCTGTAGAAATATCATCTTTTGCTTCTTTAATCTTGACCTGTCTGCCCATAGATGTGGTTTTGGGACGGGGTTTTTTATTGTAGGCGCTTCCTATTTTTATTTTTACCTCCTCTGCGGTTTTTTCACCAATTAGAAGGCCGTGTCGCAGACGAATATAGTGAATAATTGCCGCGTCCATCTCGTTTCCGGCAATTTTTAAAGACCTGTTGACAACAATTCCACCCAAAGAAATTACGGCAATTTCAGTTGTACCTCCTCCTACATCCACTGTCATAACTCCGGTCGGCTCAAAAACGCTAACCCCTGATCCGATTGCCGCGGCCATCGGCTCCTCAATAAGATAGCATTCACGCGCGCCCGCCTGAAGCGCCGCTTCCCAAACAGCGCGTCTTTCAACTTCTGTAACTCCGCTTGGAATCCCTACAACGACACGGGGTCTGGCAAAACGCCCCATTGGACTTCCGAATTCATGCACTTTTTGAATGTAGTATTTAAGCATATACTCCGCCGCGTCAAAATCTGAAATTACTCCGTGCTCCAAAGGTTTTATTGCAGAAATTGTCCCTGGAGTTTTACCAAGCATTTTTTTTGCTTCCATTCCTACCGCAATTATTTTTTTTGTTTTAACGTGGCGGGCAACTATTGAGGGCTCGCGAATTGCAATTCCTTTACCCCTTACATGAACTAAAATGTTCGCAGTTCCCAAGTCTATTCCGAGGTCGTGGGAAAATAATGAAAAGAAAGAATCAAACATACTTTACATGCTTAAACCAATTTTCAAAGGCTAAACATAAGTCATTATATCAAAGAAAGCGTCGAAAAAACCAGTTTCCAATTTCCGTTTTCTGCCCTTCATCTTCAACCTTCCAGTTTCTAGTTTCCATTTTCAATTTTCTATTTTCTAAACTGCATCTCTCTCTTGTCGTTTCTTTTCACCTGTGCTAAACTTTTAAAATCGCTACAAAAATTCTATAAATGAAAAACGAGTTTCTCAAACTTATCGATAGGCTTATTGCTTTTTCTTTTTATTCAATTTTCGCGCTCGTTCCACTCCTCATGTATCCCGCGACTTTTGAGCTTTTTGAATTTAATAAAATGTGGTTTGTTTTTGGCGCTACACTTTTTATTTTTTTCCTTTGGAGCGCAAAATGTATTATTAATGGAGAAATAAAAATCCGCCGAACCCCGCTTGATATCCCGCTTTTACTTTTTACCTTAAGTCAGGTAATATCCACAATATTTTCACTTGATCAGCACGTTTCTTTCTGGGGTTATTACTCACGTTTTAATGGAGGCCTTACATCAACTCTAAGTTATGTGTTTTTGTACTACGCTTTTGCAAGCAATATGGTAACCCACGAACACGGAGAAAAACACCCTGCAAGTTACAAATTATTGCTTACAAGTCTTATTTCAGGACTTATTGTTGCTCTTTGGGGAATCCCGTCACATTTTGGATATGACCCGACATGCCTTGTTTTCAGAGGAACATTTGACGTCGCGTGTTGGACCGCGCAATTTCAGCCGACTATCCGTATTTTCTCGACTCTTGGTCAACCTAATTGGATGGGAACATATATGGCAACACTTATTCCTTTGGCGGTTGGTTTTGGAATAATTGCTGTGCGCTGCAAAGATAATTTTATTTCACTTAAATCTTCTTTTTATCTAATTCTGGTTTTTCTTTTTTATATTGGGCTGATTTACGCAAACTCACAATCTTCATCCGGCGGATTTTTTGTTGGTATTCAAATTTATTTTTTTCTCCTTTTCATGTTTACGACAGGGCGGCATAAATTTTCAATAAAAAATCTTATGCGCGACAAGTTTTTTAAGTATGTTTTTGTGGCAAACATAATTTTTTTTCTGGTAGGTTTTTTTCTTGGAAATCCGATAAAAAGATTTGATAAATATACAACATTTGAAGGTTTAAAAGGCATTGTTACCGCTCAACTTGCAAAAAATGCTTCTGTAAAAAATGAGGCGCAAAAATCATCCGCGCAAACAAAAATACCCCCAACTCCTTCCGCGCCCGGAGAGCTTGGAGGAAGCGATTCCGGAACAATTAGACTTATTGTCTGGCAGGGAGCTCTGGAAATTTTTAGGCAAAATCCAATTTTTGGAACAGGGGTTGAGACATATGCATATGCATATTATAAAGTGAAACCTATTGCGCATAATCTGACTTCCGAGTGGGATTATTTATACAATAAGGCCCATAACGAATATTTAAATTATCTGGCGACAACGGGCGCTTTTGGACTTGGCACATATCTTGCATTTATTTTTTTGTTTTTGATAAAAGCGATTAGAGATTTAATAAAAAGAAAGACTCATGACTTTTCTTACTTTCCTATCTCTCTTGCTCTGATTGGAAGTTTTGCGACAATCCTTATTTCGAATTTTTTTGGATTTTCCGTTGTTATTGTTAACTTATTTTTATTCTTTATTCCTTTATTATTTTATGAACTGGAAATTCCTTCTTCTTTAATGAAAACATTTAGTATTCCTGTCTGGAAAAAACAAGATCCATCTTTACAAAATTATAAATCGCATGATGACAATTCTATCACCTCAGGTAAATACATTTTGATTGTTATAGTCGGGCTTGTTATTTTATATTTAGAATTTATGCTTATAACTTATTGGGTGGCAGACCAAAAATATGCACTGGGCTACAATCTTAATAGAATCGGTGAGTACGGTCAGGCCAACGAACCACTAACAAATGCTCTAAAACTTAGACCTGGTGAAGATATTTTTAAAGACGAACTTGCGGTAAATCTGGCAACTCTCTCGGTTGTACTACAACAACAAAACCAATCAACCCAAGCCGCGCAATTTGCCAATCAAGCAAAACAATTTTCAGATGAAGTTATCCAAAAACACCCGAATAACGTCGTATTTTTCAAGTCCCGCACCCGTATTCTATATACGCTTGCGCAATTGAATCCTGCATATATTGATGAAGCGGTTAAATCAATTCAAAGAGCCGAACAGCTTGCGCCAACTGACGCAAAAATTGCATATAATCTCGCGCTATTTTATAACCAAAAAGGAGACGAGCAAAAAGGAATAGAATACTTACAAAAATCCCTTTTTCTAAAACCAAATTATGAAGATGCGCATAATGCCTTTGCGGCAATTAACATAAAGCTTGCGCAAGATTATGACGCTAAAAATCCGGCAAAAGCCCGCGAATTAAGAAGGGATGCGGCAAGCCATCTTAAGTACATACTTGAAAATATCGCCCCGAAAAAAGAAGCGCAAGAGCTTCTCAAAAGCCTTGAAGGAAAATATTAAGTTGAATAGAGCAAGTTTTGGTGGTAAACTATTCGCCTTATGAAAATTATTACTACTCCAAATCCAATCTTGATAACAAAATCTAAGCCGGTCAAAAAATTTGATAGAAAATTGAAAAATATAATTATCGACATGGAGAAAACTCTTATCGCAACAGTTGATCCCGTCGGCGTGGGACTTGCTGCACCTCAAGTTGGTCTTTCTTTTCGTCTTTTTTTAACAAAACCAAGCGATCAATCACCTACTTCAATTTATATAAATCCTGTTATAAAACATGAATCAAAAGATGAGGCCGTTTTAAAGTTTTCTAACTCAAAAAAAATTGAAGCAAACAAGCCAAAATCGTCAAAGAAAAAACTGCTTGAGGGCTGTCTTTCATTACCAAATATTTGGGGGAATGTTAGCAGGAAAAAAGAATTGACTCTTGCATGGCAGGATGAAGATGGAACTTTTCATACAAAACATTTTAAGGGATTTCCTGCTGTTATTATACAACACGAAATGGACCATCTTAACGGAATACTTTTTACAAAACATGTGATGGAACAAAAAGAACAACTATACAGATCCCATAAAAATAAAAAAGGCGAAGACGTGTTTGATGAAATAGAAATTTAGATAATGGAAATTACTAAAGAATCTGAAGAAAATTTGGAGTTTTATGAAGGTCATGTTTTTTATGCCGGCTTCTTACCTCTTATTTTGATTTTTGTTATAGGCACCATTTTTATTTTTACTGGCTTTTTTAAAACGGATCTCGTAGGATACTACTTTATATCTGGTATTCTTGATTTTTTATTAGGATTTATGTTTGGCCATCACAAATTAAGTATTATAATAGATAAAACAAACGGACAAATAAAAATAAAAAGGGTAATTTATCCATTTACTTTCAATAAAGAATTAAGTATTCCATCGATCATTCAAATTAAATTAATCAAACAGAAATTATTATTTTTTTATCGAGATAGTTTAACATTTTGTTTAGCAAACGGGGAAGAATACTCTTTAAACATAAACATGAACCTAAAAAAACAAAACAATACAGGATTTGATGCGATCAAAAAAATTGCAGAATTTATATCAGTACCGGTAATATCAAGCAATTAAAGTTTACTGACGTTTATCCAAAAAGTCCTTTTGGCGTCGGTCTTTGTTCTTCAGGTAAAAGGTTAATGTCTCCTTGACTTAATACGGAACGTATTTTAGAGGCTATTCCAAGCAATCTGTTATGAAAACTTGACACTGTTATATGTCTTATTTGTGGCACACCGAAATTTAGCAAACGACTCGCTTCTTGTTCTCCAAGATAACCTTTTAAAATGGCTTGATCAATTAAATTATCGGCGCGGCCGGCAACTAAAAACCTTGACTCTACCGCAACGTCAGAATAAGGTTTTAATCTAATTATTTCGTGAGACATGTTTCTTCTGAAAAAATCTTCTATTCCGGGCAGAGCATTTCTTAATGGGGAACCGATTCCGGGTTTTAATGTCGATACATACTCTGCGTAATCAGCGGCCTGCTCAAGCATAAAACGCTCTACCGCACGCTCCCGTTTTAAAGTCTCCACTACGCCTTTATGCGCTTTATTTGTTATTTGCTCTACTATACGCTCCTGCACAAGCCCCACTCTTACATGTCCAAGAATCATTTCTGAACGAGGAGGATTTATTTGTTCACGAATATCTTTCCTTGTTGCTTTTAATACCTGCCTGACTACCATTTGTTTTTCTTCTGAAACTGCGTTTGCAAATTTTTCTTCCACAAAAACTTTTGCCGCAAGTTTTTCCATCTCCATCAAGTCTTCTTTTGAAACCTGCCCCATAAATTGTTTTGAGAGAGAGCTTACCATGCGAATAACGCTTTTCGTTCTAGCGGCGACGTCACCATCATCTTTATCGTAAATATCTCTTATAAGGGTTTCTGCGCGGAGAGCACTTTCAACATCATCAAACTCCCGCCACTCCCTCTGTGCCATCTTTTTACCTGCAGGCTGGCCTGTTACCGGAGGGTAATAAAGAATATATGGCTTACCATTTTCGTCATTGTATCTAATTTTTGGATGGTTGTTTAAAACGGGAAAAGATTCAACCAATCTACTTCTGTCAGGATTTCTTTCGATAAACTCTACTCCTTCAAATCCCATTTGTCCTGGTAGCCCCGGAACCCTTTTTCTTACAATATGTCTTTCTATTTGACTCATAGAGCGATAATTATACCCCTAAGAGCTCTCCAATTCAAACCATTTAGTGGTAAAATACGTATATGAAGCAACGGATTGTATTTTTCGGTTCGGGATATTATGTCATTCCGATTGTTGAAAAATTGCGACAACACAATTTGCAACTTGTTGTGACAACTGAAGTTGAAGGAAAATTTGTAACATACTTGGAAAAAAATAATATTCCTTTTATCCAATCAAGATTAAAAGAAAAGATTGATATTGAGAAAATAGAACAGCTAAAACCGACTCTTGGAATTCTCGCAAGCTATGGCGCAATCATTCCAAAAAAAATAATTAGTATTTTTCCTTTAGGAATTTTTAATATTCATCCAAGTCTTTTACCAAAATATAAAGGTCCGTCACCTGTTCAATTTACAATTCTTAATGGCGATAAAAAAAGCGGAACTACAATTATAAAACTTGACGATAAGGTAGATCATGGACCAATTTTAGGACAAATTGAAATGTCTTTAAACGGTGATGAAACCATGTTAGTGCTTACTGAAAAACTATTTTTTCTTGGCGCAAGTCTGATTGAAAAGATTATACAAAAACTTGAAAAAGGAACGGAATTTCAGGAAATACCTCAAGACCATAAAAAAGAACTTTGGACGCAAAAAATAGAAAAGAAAGATGGATCTATTGACTTAAATAAACTCCCAAACTCAGAAGATCTGGACCGAAAAATTAGGGCATTTTTTCCTTGGCCGGGTATATATCTTACTGCATCACTCGGTGGCGAAAAGAAACTCATCAAATTATTCCCGCAAAAAAAGATTCAAGTTGAAGGAAAAAATGCGGTAAGCTATAAAGACTTTATAAACGGCTACGGCAAAGACGCAAAAAACGTTTTAGAAAAATTAAAACTTACTTAAACTTTACAGAATATTTAAAACCTTTAAGAAAACTACTTACGGAGTTATCAAGGGAGTTTGGGATTGTGTATCTAATTGTGCTTGTTTCAAAGCGATTTTTGCAAGCTTATCCTTGGTAATCTTTTTCATAAGCTTTATACAGTTAGTACAAATCTTCACGGAAATTTTTCGCCCCTCTACTTCAATTTTTTTATTTTGAAGGTTTGGCTTGAAAGCATGGTTTGTCCTATTTTTCGCGTGAGACACTTTATGTCCCATCATTCTACTTTTACCACAATTGCTGCATTTGCTTGCCATAGTTTATTGATTATACAGGAGACGTGCGTATTTTTCAACAAAGAATTACATTCCATAAGGATTTTTAGCACATTAAGCTTCAACATGGGTAATCATACCGAGCCAAACTCAATTATTGCCTCTTGAGTACGATTTTTCTTCTGCTATAATTTTGGCATGGCAGGAGCAGAACGAGATCTTGGAACAAGACCATATAATCTTCTTGACACAGGAAGATACCCTTACCCCGAAACAGTTTTATTCACCCCTGATTTTTCAATTATTACAGGAAACGGAAATAAAGATCTTGCCCGTCAAGTTGGAAGAATATTGAAAACCAAAATTCAGGAAACTGCCGGTCGATTTGCAGATGGAGAAACACGAATTAGAATTCCCGATAACATCAGAAGGCGTGATGTATTCGTTGTCCAACCTTCTTCTCCTCCGGTAAATAATAATCTGGCAGAATTAAAATTCATGCTTGATGCGGCAAGAAGGTCATCGGCAAGTGAAATAACGGCAATAGTTCCATATTTTGGTTATGCGAGACAAGACAGAAAAGACAGGTCAAGAGTACCGATTTCTGCAGCTCTTGTTGCCCGTGAAATTGAAGCAGCCGGCGCGGACAGAATTGTTACTTTAGACCTTCACTCGGAACCCGAGGAAGGATTTGTAAATATTCCATGGGATAATCTGCATGCCAGCATTGCTGTGCTTCCTGTTTTAAAAAACCATTTTTCAAACGATAATCTTGTGGTTGCTTCTCCTGATAAGGGCGGCATGACAAGAGCCACTGCTTACGCGAAAAGGCTGCAGTCGCAAGGAGTGGCAATGGTTTTCAAACAACGAGACGTTGATGTTGCAAATAAATCGGAAGCTCTAGGCATGATAGGAGACGTGGAAGGAAAAGAGGTTCTTCTCGTTGATGACATGATAGACACTGCAGGAACAATAGTGAATGCTACGGATATGCTTATAGAGCGGGGTGCAAAAAGTGTTTCGGTTGCGGCCACTCATGGCCTTTTTTCAAATCCCGCAATTGAAAGAATTAATGCATCAAAGATAAATACGGTTTTTGTTACGGATTCTATCAAGCTTAATCCTAAAGCAAAAAAGTATCCTAAAATTCAAGTAATTTCTATTGCCCCTCTTCTTGCCGAAGCGATAAAACGGATATATGTCGGGGAATCCCTAAGCGACATCATCCAGTAACCAAACCGTCTTTAACTTTTTTATAATGTTCTTCGCTTAGATAGAAAAGTTTTTCTTCAGGTGAATAATAATATCCAATTTCTTCAGCAAGTTTTTGCGGATCCACATCTTTTACTTCTTCTGACATATACATTTTAGCAACATCATCGACATTCATCGTTGGAGCCCATGTCATTGGCTGTTTTCTAAATTGCTCCGAAATCCAAACCGAGACTTCTTGCAATTCTTTTACCTGTGTGCCTCTTGCTAATGGAAAACGCAGACGAACTACAGCTCTATTGTCATAATTGCCAATCATGTCAGCTTTCCCATCTTTTATTAAAATTTCAACAATTTTTTTATTTTCCCCGGATAATGAATTGTAATCAATAATAATATTTGCAAAACTGTTATCGGGATTTTCAGGATTTATATCATTAGAATTTGCGGAAGAAGAAAGTGTCTGAATATTTCTGTCATACAAATTTTCACATGCTTCGACTAAAGGCAACTCTACTAATGTTGGGATTTCTTCTCTTTTGGTAATTATTTGATTTCTGCTTTCGGGAATTGCACGTACTGTTTCTATGGTTGTATTATTTGTAGACGGTCCTTCACCTAGCTCACTCATGATTCGATTATGTCTTAAATAAAAGATATTTGCAAATATTTTCCAACAAAAAAACCCCGATTTAATCGGGGCCTTTTGTAAACTTCAGAGAAACTAAAACTATCTAAAGCTTCAAGGAAACCCCAATTTTATTGGGGAGGAATTGAAGCTGAAGAAAGCTCTTCCCTCAGGGGCTTGTCGTCCGAAGGACGAAAGAGCTTATTTTAATTCAACAGTAGCACCTGCGGCTGTCAATTTTTCCTTAGCTTCTTCTGCTGTTTTTTTATCTGAAGCGAAGCGGAAGAAAAAAAGTTGCCACAAAAAAAGCTCTCAAAAAAAGAGAGCTTTTTTTCAGTAATAAAAAAGATTACTTCAACTCAACTGTTGCTCCGGCCGCAGTAAGCTTTTCTTTTGCTTCCTCGGCAACTTTTTTATTAACTGCTGTCAACACTTCTTTTGGTGCTGCATCAACTAAGTCTTTTGCTTCTTTAAGTCCCAATGTTGGGGCGAGTTCTCGCAATGTCTTAATTACGCTTAATTTATTTGCACCTGAAGATGCGATGACCACATTGAAGACTGTTTGTTCTTCAGCTGGCTCTCCGTCTGCTGCCGGAGCTGCTCCTGCAGCTGCTGCAACTGCGACTGGAGCCGCGGCTGTAACGCCAAACTTTTCCTCCAAAGCCTTTACGAGCTCCGAAAGTTCCAAAACGGACATTTCTTCAATTTGTTTTAATAATTCTTCTGTATTTGTTTTTGCCATATGTAGTCACCACCTCTCAATACTAATTTATACGAATTTTTAATCCAAATTTATCCATATATATTCGGATTGATTCGGAATAAAAATTAGGATACATCCGTATCTACTTTCTTCTTCTCAACTTCTTTAAGTAAAATTGCAAGTTTCTGTATATTGAAATTTAAGTCATAAACAAGACTTGTGATTGGAGAATTTAAAAGTCCCAGAAGCTTTGATAATAATACCTCTTTTGGAGGAATTGATGAAAGTGTTGTTACCATTCCTTCTTCGATAATATTATTTTCAAAAATTCCAAACTTAATAATCGGAAGTGAATTTTTCTTATTAAATGCAACGATTACTCTTGCCGCTCCAATCGGATCTTCGTTTGCAAAAATGACTGCATGTGGCCCTTTCAATTTTTCTGTAACGTCAATTTTTTTATCTTTAAATGCAATGTTTACCAATGTATTTTTAAGAATTACAACCTCCGCTTTAACGGTTGCGAGCTCGTGTCTAAAATCTTCCAGCTGCATATGGGTAAGTCCGGTATAGTCAACCAAAAAGACCGCCTGAGCCTTCTCAAGCCTTTGCTTTATTTCTTCCAAACTTGTTATATTTTTTTGTGATGCCATAATCTATTAGCTAAAAGTTATTAGTCGTTAGTTATTAGTTTAAAACCAATAAAAAAGCGCCTTCCCAAAGACGCTTCAACTTTTCACTTTAAACTTTTAATTTTAAACTGAACGTTTCCTCGATAAGCTTTCTTGTTTAATCCGCCAGCTGGCAGAACTTATTGTCTCTGGATCTAATTTGTATTCTAGCAGAAGTAAGCTGAAAATTCAAGCCAGAATTATCAAGGATAATTTTCCTTGATAATTTAAGCTCATTGAAATATAATATACTGCCATAGTCAGATATTTAAGAATTCCTTTTACAGCTACGAAGCAGAGGAATTTTTTTTCATGTAAACAAATATTATGTCACTTTATTCAAAAATATTATCAGTTCCTTTAACACTCGTTCCAAGAAAAATAATAAATCAGCAAAATGACGTTACTATTGTTCAAAAAGGCATCGAGAAAAAAATAAAAAAGCTGTTTGGCGGATCCCTTGCAATCCGAGAAGTAGATACAGGCTCAACAAATGCATGCGAACAGGAACTTATGGCTTTAACAAACACATATTATGATATTGAAAGATTTGGAATTCACTTTGTCGCATCCCCGAGACACGCTGACATGTTAATGGTAACAGGACCCGTATCACGAAATATGGCAGAGGCTTTGAAAAAAACTTATGAGGCAACTCCTGACCCTAAAATAGTTGTTGCTGTTGGCGATGATGCAATTGATGGAGGAATATTTAAAGGATCTTATGCTGTACTTGATGGCGTTCATAATGTCATTCCAGTCAATTTTCAAATCCCTGGGGACCCCCCTTCAGCCATGACCATTCTTTCTTCATTATTATATATACTTAACATTATTGATGATAAATCAGATCAGAAAAAGCAATAATTTATTATGCAGAATTTATTTTTTACATCGCTTTTGGTGCTTACGGGAGGCTCAATAATTTCTCTTATTGTCCAGAGAGATACCAAACTTTCTTATGTCAGTAGTGTGTTTTCTATGTTTGGCTCATTACTTGCGCTAATTTTCTCAATAGGAGCATTAATTACACAATCAACCCTTACAACCACTTTACCCACTTCATTCCCAATGTTCAATATCTCCTTGCACATAGATCCTCTTGCCGCTTTTTTTATTTTAATCGTATCGCTTATAGCCCTACCCGCATCACTGTACGGGATTGGATATATGAAACAATATGCAAAAGAATATAATTTAGGGGTTTTTGGATTTTTCTACAATATATTTCTCATAAGTCTTCTTCTGGTGATAACCGCACATAATGCTTTGTATTTTCTTTTTGTTTGGGAAATAATGTCTCTAAGCTCACTATTTTTGGTTATATTTGAGAATAAAAAACTTCAAATCATAAAATCAGGATTTATCTACTTTATAATGACTCACGCGGCAACCGCATTTATTCTTTTAAGTTTCTTGCTTCTTTTTCAATTTACCGGATCTTTCGATTTTGAAACAATAAAGCAACATTTCGCATCAATTCCATTCGTTATTCAAACTATAATTTTTCTTTGTATGATTATTGGATTTGGAACCAAAGCAGGAATTGTTCCTTTTCACATTTGGCTTCCATGGGCACATAGTGCAGCTCCATCTCATGTTTCATCCCTTATGTCCGGAGTTATGATAAAAATAGGAATATTTATGCTTTTTAAAATGTTTTTGGATATTCTTCCTCAAACTCCACTGTGGCTCGGGTATGTTGTTCTTATTATCGGAGCTGTTTCTTCAATTCTTGGAGTTTTGTACGCCCTATCGGAACATGACATTAAAAGACTTCTTGCATACCACAGCATAGAAAACATTGGAATTATACTTTTGGGACTTGGAAGCGGACTGATCTTTATTGCATTAAAACAGCCCTCTCTTGCAATGCTTGCAATTACCGCCGGGCTATTTCACACACTAAATCATGCCGTATTTAAATCGTTGCTTTTTTTGGGCGCAGGTTCTGTAATCTCTCAAACTCATACCCGTAATATTGAAGAATATGGAGGACTCATAAAGCTGATGCCATATACTGCTATATTCTTTTTAGTAGGCGCTGTTGCAATTTCAGGTCTACCCCCATTTAATGGATTTGTCAGCGAATGGCTCACGTTCCAAAGCCTCTTCAGTGGTATTGCAACCTCTTCTATATTAATAAAAAGTATTTTCATTTTTGGAGCGGCTTGTCTCACATTTACCGGAGGGCTTGCTGCAGCATGTTTTGTAAAAGCATTTGGTATTACATTTCTTGCAAGAAGTCGAAGCATAGAAAGTGAAAAAGCAACAGAGGTATCACCTTTACTATTAATAAGCATGGGAACACTGGCTGTTTTATGTCTGACCCTTGGAGTATTTTCTTTTTTTGTTATAACAAATATACAACTAATTGTTAAAAACCTGTCACTATTTTCAAGTAAAACTTCATCACTTTCATCAACAGGCATTTCTCTTCAAGTAAATCAGAACGTTGCACATCTAAATATGCCAGTTATTTTCTTGGTTATGGCAGTTTTCATAGCCCTTTCTTTTGGACTTGTATATATTGTCAGTAGAAAACAAAAGGTGGTTCTACGCACAGTTTGGGATTGTGGATTTAATGCACTAAGCCCCAAAATGGAAATAACTGCAACGGGGTTTTCAAGAACACTAATACTTATTTTTAGAGGAATTTTCCAACCATCAAAACAACATGAAATAGAATATGTCGATGCAGATATACGCTATTTCTCAAAATCAAAAACAGTAACTTTGGGAATTGTCAATATTTATGAGGCATATTTATACTACCCTCTACACAATGGCTTGAGTATTATTTCAAAACAAATAAGGAAAATACAAAGCGGAAATGTTAATCAATATTTGTTATATATATTTATTTTACTGCTTGGTCTGTTAATTTTTGCCAGATATTAATATGAGCATTTTTATTATTATTCTAAAACTTATTTTGCTTCCCACACTCTCCCCTCTGTGTGTTGGAATTGTCAGAAAAGTAAAGGCTTATATGCAAAATCGACGCGGAGCAGGAATTTTCCAACCCTATTATGATTTATGGAAACTTTTTCACAAAGATGAAGTAATAGCCAGAGACGCATCGTGGATATTCTACCTGACACCCTTCTTGCTGTTTGGATTGAGTATTCTTCTTCCGCTCGGAATTCCGCTTTTGGGAAGCATCGAATCTCTTTCATTTTTCGGAGACTTTATTATTACTATTTATTTATTGGCAACAATGACTTTTTTTATTGCGTTAAGCGGTCTTGATGTAGGTAGCGCATTCGGAGGTTTTGGATCAAGCCGCGAAATGACAATTGCAGCTCTTACCGAAGGGACTTTGCTTTTCTCTTTCCTGCCAATTGCCCTGGTCACACACACTACAAACGTAATACTTATGGCAACAACTGCTTCAGGTCTACCGTTCTTTAACTATTTGCCATTTGTCATCGCCTTTATGGGCTTTTTTATCGCACTTATGGCAGAAACCGGACGCATTCCGTTTGACAATCCATCAACCCATCTGGAGCTGACGATGATTCATGAAGCAATGATCTTGGAATATTCAGGTAAAAGACTGGCACTTATAGAATGGGCTAATGCAAATAAATTTATTTTTTTTATAATACTTGGAGTCAATTTATTTTTTCCCTGGGGACTTTCAACAACTGCCAATCTCTCTTCATTACTTTTTCCATTCATACTAGTCATCGTAAAAGCAACAACACTAATTGTCGGGGTTGCTATTCTTGAATCAAGCATGGCAAAACTTAGATTGTTCCGACTTCCCGACCTATTGCTAACCGGATTTATTTTTTGCGTAATATCACTCATTACAGTCACTATTTAATATGAATATAATTTTTCAACTACAGCTATTTGCTCTTGTTATTTTTCTATGTATTGTAGTGATGAATATTGCAAAAAAAAATACCATTCTTATTTTTGCTTATCTTATTCAATCCCTCATGCTTGTTGCCATAATGGGTATTAAATCCTACCATGAGATGTCATTTGAGATAGGAATCGTAACAATAATTTTATTGATCATAAAAGTAATAATTGCACCACAGTTGCTTCTGCGTATTATTAAGCAACACAAAGCCAACATATCGGCCACTACATATTTGAATGTACCGATGACACTCGGATGTTTGGTTATATTAAGTATTTTTGCGCAATCGGATGTTTTCTCACCATTTACAGCGTTAACTCCACTACTTAGAGTTCTACTAATTGGGGGTATGCTAATGTCTATATTTTTTACTATCAATAGAAAAGGAGCTATTTCTCAAATAATCGGCATATTGTCTTTGGAGAATTGTATTTTTACTTTTGGATATTTTTTGGGTTTACAACAATCTGCTGCCTTAGAGATAAGCATGCTTTTTGATGTATTTTTCTGGATAATTATTTCAAGTATTTTTGTCAGAACTATAATCAAACACTTCGGATCAATTGACGTAACACAATTAAGGGAACTTAAAAAATAATATGTTATTACTTTTACTATTCATTTCACCAATTATCGCAATACTCGCGTCTATCGTTGTAAATAAACAAAGAAGCATGCTTGAAAAAATAGCTATAGCTTCGGTAGGAACACAAATAATTGCTATTCTATCAATAATCTACACTGTTTTAAGCCAAAACGCATATTTAATAAGCGATACTTTTTCGGTACGCGCATTTGAAGCGCTTATTCTAGGGATAACAGTTACTGTAGGATTTGTTGCAACACTTCATTCTGTAGGATATTTAAGATGTGAACAAGCAAAAGGAATGATCGGATTTAGGCGAATAAAAGAATATTATATTCTTATGAATTTATTTTTACTTTGCATGTATGTTGCAATCACGATAACAAATCCAATAATTATGTGGATATCCATTGAAGCAACAACACTCTCAACGGTTTTTCTCATAAGCTTTTTTAATAGAAAGGCAGACATCGAAGCTGCTTGGAAATACCTGATTATCAATTCTATTGGACTACTTCTGGGACTTTTGGGAACTACTTTATTTTTGTCACAAGGATCAACTTTTAATGGTTTTTTCAATTGGAATAATCTTATAGCTTCAGCTACTCATATGAATCCCTTAATCAGCAAGTTTGCTTTTGTATTTGTACTTATCGGATACGGAACGAAAATGGGACTCGTTCCTATGCATACTTGGAGACCTGATGCATACAATAAGGCACCATCACCAATTGCCGCCTTGTTATCCGGAGCACTTCTTAATGTTGCTTTTCTTGCAATTTTACGTTTTAAACTCATTGTTGACATTGTAGCTGGTAGTTCTTTTTCACAAAATCTCTTTGTCTTTTTTGGGATTCTCTCAATTGTCATTGCGGCTTTTATTATTTATACACAAAAAAATTATAAACGAATGCTTGCATATCATAGCACTGAACACGCGGGCATTATGATGCTTGGTTTTGGATTTGGAGGAATTGGAATTTTTGGTGCAATCCTACATATGGTATATCATTCATTTGCAAAATCATTGCTTTTCTTCGTGTCCAGCAATATTGCGGTAAAATATAGTTCTTCAAGAATTACTGACGTAACAGGCATGGTAAAAGTATTGCCATACAGTAGCGTTTTATATATCATTGGTTTTCTGACAATGGTAGGTATTCCACCATTTGGTATTTTCTTCACGGAATTTTATATATTATTTGCAGGGTTTCATCATTCGCCACTTATTGCGCTTATTGCATTGTTCTCTCTAGTCCTTGTATTTTTAGGCTTTTTCAAGCATATAATCGAAATGTTATTTGGTGAACCACCCAAAAAAATCCAAAAAGGAGAAAATAATAATTGGACAATCGTACCTATAATAGGCCTTGCAATAATCCTGTTTGTTTTTAGCGTATATTTACCCACCCCCCTACAAAAGTTACTAAACGAAAGTTACACAATGTTTCTCGGCAATTAATAATAAAATATTTTTAAATTTATGACATATACAGAAATTGTTAATAAGTACTTAGACAAGGATACTATAATTGAAAAAAATAATAACCTTATTTTATTTCACGTTGCAACAGATTCCATCATTGATACATGTCTTAATCTTCGTGACAAACATCAATTGTTACTTAAGGCAATTAAAGCGACAGATGAAAGAGCCGAAAATGGAGGATATAAAATATTTTATATCTTTGGAATCCCCGGATCTGAATTTTTTATAGTGCCTTACCTTTTAATAAGAGACGCAAATGAATTTCCATCTCTTGCTCCATTTATCTATCAAGCATCGCTATATGAGTTGGAGATAAAATCATTCTTTGGTCTGACTCCGGTAGGTCACCCCCAAATTCGACCATTTCTAGTTCATAATAATTGGCCCGCAGATATTTATCCATTACGAAAGGACTTTCATTTCCAAAAAAGGCCGGCAACAGCCGCAACACCTTATGAATTTCAAAAAGTTGACGGTGAGGGAATTTACGAAATTCCGGTTGGCCCTGTTCACGCAGGAATTATCGAGCCGGGTCATTTTAGATTTAGCGTTGCAGGCGAAGAAATTGTGTCACTTGAACCGAAATTTGGATACACACACAAAGGAAGTGAAAAATTATTTGAAGAGCTCCCTTTCGATGATAAAATTCGACTTTCAGAAAGAATTTCCGGAGATACATCTTTTACACATTCCCTTTCTTATTGCCAAGCAGTTGAGACGTTGAGCAACACAATAATTTCTTCTCGCGCAAAATACATAAGAGTTATTTATTCCGAACTTGAGAGACTTGCGAATCACTTTAATGATGTTGGTTTTATTATTAGCGACACCGGGTTTAGCTTTGGTGGAAATGGACCAAGACTCAGAGAAAAAATTATGCAATTGTGTGAACTTTTGACGGGAAGTAGATTTTTAAGAGGTGTAAACACAATAGGTGGAATCACTAAAGATATTTCAAAAGAAATGCAAACAACATTAGAATATGAACTACAAAAAATGAAAAAGGATTTTGAAGAAGTAATAGCAGTTATTGAAGACAGCGAATCGGTACTTAACAGATTAAAGGGAACAGGAAAAATAGACAAACAAATAGCTACCGATCACGGAGTTGTTGGCATTGCTGCTCGCGCCGTAGGACTTCCACGTGATGCACGTAGTGAATACCCATATGCCGCATATTCGGAAATAAATATGAAAATTGCAAGTCAGTCAACCGGTGATGTACATGCCCGCTTTCAAGTAAGAATTAGTGAAATTTATAGTTCAATTGATATCATTTTTCAAGCTTTGAAAAAAATGCCTAAAGGAAATATCTTAAATAAAACAGCTAAAAAACTTGAAAAAAATGCATATGCAATAGGAATTACCGAAGGATGGAGAGGCGATATCCTCTATTTTGTAGCAACTGATAGTAAGGGAGAGATAAGCCGTGTTGGGGTCAGAGATGCATCATTTCTCAACTGGTCGGCAGTACCATATGCAGTTGTTGGCAATATCGTACCCGATTTTCCGTTAATCAATAAAAGCTTCAACCTCTCCTACTCAGCGTTTGACAGATAATTTCTTTGTTGCACCTTTTCAAACCGATTAAATAACTCTATATCTACCATTTATATTTCCTATAATTCCTTTGATTTCCATTACTCCTAATATCTGCATAATTACCGGAACAGAGTAATTTACCCTTTTTGAGAGTTCATCAACAGTCATTTCTTCATTTTCCAAAAGTTTTAAAATTTTAATTTCGTCTTTTGCCAAACCCATTTTTTTGTAATTTATTTTTTTTGATTTGTTTGAACTTGCCTGCCCTGAGGGAAACTGAAGGGAAAATTCGTTCAAAATATCCTGTGTGTTTTGAACGAGTACTGCTCCTTGCTTCAACAACCTTGAAGTTCCATCAGACATCCTTGATGTGATAGGTCCCGGCACGGCAAATACTTTTTTATTAAGCTTCAGACTCCAATCCGCAGTAATTAGAGATCCCGAATCTTCCGCCGCTTCAGTAATTAAAATTCCATCAGATAATGCTGCAATAATTCTATTGCGGGCCGGAAAACTTCCTTTTGACGGATTTGTTCCGGGCGGGTATTCTGAAATTATCGCGCTACCCTGTTCGATTATATTCTGGTACAAGCTTTGATTCTCGCGCGGAAAAGGCAGATCAACACCATTTCCTAAAACAGCAATTGTCGCACCGTTATTTTCCAAACACGCAATGTGTGCGATTGCATCAACTCCTAATGCCATTCCGGAAATTATTGTAAAACCATATGAAACCAAATCCGCAACCAAACCTTCTGTCACTTCACGCCCGTAAGATGTAACTTTTCTTGCGCCGACAACTCCTATCGTTTTAGGAGAACTTAAACATGATTTATCGCCGCGACCAAAAACAACAATCGGAGGATTTGGTAATTTTTTTAGACTTTCCGGATATTCTTTATCGTTTTGCGAAATATACCAAATTTTATTTTTTTCAAGTTTTTGAATATATTCTTTGGGATTATAAGTGTTTCTAAACAGATTCAGTGCATCAATTGTTTTTGGACCAAGACCCGCATCTTTCAACTCATTAACCGAACTTTCCCACGCTTTCTCGGCTGTCCCAAACTTTTTTAAAAGAAGCTCAAACGTTTTCGGCCCAATCCCATCAGCAAGAGAAAAAGATAAATAGAACAAAGACTCCATGTCTTTATATTACAAAAGTTTGGATAAGAAATTAGAGGGAAAAACCGGTCTGGCCACTATTAATAGCTTCTTGTTTTCCTTCGGACAAAACAATTCCAGTATCTGCTTCTGCTTTTTCAACTAATTTCATTGTGTCACTTACAACCTCATCTACAAATGCAAGGTTTTTCCTGGATAGCGCTTTGTGCTCTTTTAGATCAGGAATAATTTGACTCATAACTTCAGCTAATTTTAAAACCAATCTCCCCGGACTGCCCTGAGAATATGGAGAATCCTTTTCTCCAAGCTTACCTGTTTTGTATAGATCCTGAACTCTTTGAAGATACGCTATTTGAGCGTGAAGAGCGCGTAAAATTCCCTTTTCAACAACCAATTCTCTTTGAGCATGCTCAAATTCGTTTCTTTGAGACTCAGTCATTATCTCAAACATACTTTTTTGTCCCCCTTCTCTTTCCTTAATATATCCCGTAATCAACTCTTTGAAATCAGGAACTTTGTATTGCCCTGTTATCGCTTTAATAACCCACCAGTCAAGCTCTTCTTTTGAAACAGCGACGTTAGGATTTGAATGTCTATGAAGCCGTGAAATTTGAATTGCAATCCCATAAGAAATCTGACCAAGCTTGACAGAATCTTGTACGTTTTCCGGTAGTTCGCAAAACCTAATTGCATCTCTTATTTGTTCTTCTCCCCTACTTACTCCTCGAGCAAAACCTCTTAAAGTACACTCCGGCTCATCTTCTTTTACAAATCTGTAGTACTCATACAAAAACCTTGCATCTTCATGAGGCGGAACCCTTTTGTGAATATTTTCTGCGGACTGAAGGTCAAGCGCATCACGGGCAGAAACATTTACCATAAGCCTTACTTCCACTTCACTTCTCCCAAAATGATTTTCGTAACATGTTTCTGCAATTTCCTCCGCCTGACAGTCTTCGCATCCTTGTTCTTTCAAAAGACCGATTGCCCGGTACCGTCTTTCTCCCGCAATAAGAATATGAAATTTTTTCTCTCTTTCTAAAGTAAGAGTTTCAAGATCGGCTGATGCATGCACTGTCCCCCAGACCTTATTTATTACATCAAGATATCTGGCGCACGCTTCTTCGCTAAGCTGGGCAACGGTAATCGGATTTGCAACACCATGAACCGCAATACTGTCGGCAAGAGAAGGAATTTCCTCAAATGTTCTACGGGGCTGCTCAAGCCTACTTATCGATTCAAAAGGAAGCCAGGCGCCTGTAAATTTATGCCTGGACTCGGAAGGTAAATGAGAGTCTTTTGCAACTTTTAAATGGTCACCGTTGCGAATACCGTTTTCCTTGATGTTACCAACCATAGTTCAGACTGAAACTATAGCAAAATTTTTTTTATAAAAAAAGGGGGAAATGCCGGTTTTCCGTGATAAAAGTCTGTTTTTTTTATATCTGACTATTTTTAAATTTCCGTTGGGTTTTCGGAAGAGATAAAATAAGTTCTTTCCCAACCTTGTCTATTTCTAGATAATACATTCCTTCCCAACCCATAAGCTTTAGTATATTTTTTGGAAGTACAATTCCTTGTGAATTCCCTATTATTACCAATTTCCTTTCCATATTTTTATTACGTAATTACAATGTAATTACGTATTCAATAATAAATACTTGCATAAGATTTATCAAGAGTAGAATTAAGAATAAACTTGAATTTATTGACATATGGATTTAATGGTGAAATACTGATGAGGTGCTCGCATTGAGCAAAAGCGAAATGGAAGAAAAACCAATACAGCCTGCCGCGACCGTAAGAGAACCGAGCATCCCCTCGACTCCTCCAGTTTCGAGCTCAACCCCTATTCAGGTTCAACCCACTCCTCCCAAAAAATCCAAACTACTCTTGGTTATTATTGGAATAATTTTATTTTTACTCATTGCAGGAAGTATTGCAGGTTTTTATATTTTCAAGCAACAAAGTTCAAAGACTTTTGCGAAACCAACTCCTGTCCCAGTTGTTCAAAAACAAATACCAAACCCAACGACCACAATTGAGTCAACTGCCAACTGGAAAACATACGAAAATACTCTTTATAATTACAGCTTTTCTTATCCTTCTAATTATAAAACAGGGAATGGCGCGCTTGATGGACCCACAAACGGCACGGAAAAAAGTCTCCTTGTCGTTACCCCTTATTTTGGCTTGCCTCTTTTTTATGTTAATACGTATGATTTAAATAATCTGTCCGACTCTCAACCTGATTATAATAAAGTTGATATTGAGAAACTTCTTCAAACAAAAATTGGCGAAACATTTGACACTCGCAGCTCAATACTTACAAGGCTACCAAATATAAAAATTGGAGACAAAACATATATGGTTTTTGAAAGCAACGGTGATGTTTTAAGCAAAACAAGACATGATAGAAGGCTTGTGTTAAAAAATAATAATCTTGTAATTGTCCTCGGTACCTACTACGAAAACAAAAATGATGCTACATATAAAGACGTTGACCAAATCCTCTCCACCTTCAAATTCACCGATTCTCAAACTACTACTCCATCACCTACAATTTCAAACAGCCAAACAACCTGCACTTCCAATGTGGATTGTCCGAGTGGATCAACATGCATAACTGTGGGACCAATTATCCCAAATCAACCTCTTGAAAAAGTTTGTTCTAAGGAAGGCGAAGCAGTCCCTCTTTAATCGCTCTATTTTATATTATGGTTTCAAAAAAAGATTCTTTGCTCGCTCAGAAAAAATATAAGAAACCATTGGCAATAATCTTTATTTTATTAGGTGTGGTTTTATTCATCCAACCGATCATTAATCAAAAACCGTTAATAATTCCAAAAGAAAATACTCAAAAAACAACGGGATGGAAAGTCTATGAAAATTCCGAATATCATTTTTCTTTTAAATATCCGGAAGGACTGCTTAGTAATTTTCATGTCCAAACCTCAAGCTCCACACAACAGACCCAGAATACTATCGAGACAATAAAAAAATCTACAGTAACCGCAAATTCAAACTCCTATAACGTTATTTTTGAAGCCGATGGTTGGAAATTTAAAGGAAAACTTTCCGAGTTTATTAATAATAATCTATCCGAAACAAAAGGTCTTCAAAAACAAAGATTACTGCTCGTTAAAGCTAACGGCCTTAGAATTACAAATATTGACAAAAAGGCAGATGTATATTTTTACTACAATATATTTCAAAACGGAGATTTTATTTATAATTTTGCAATTTTTGCAGACGGCCCTGATCTGATTCGCGCTAACACCCAACTCTTGGAGGAAATAATCTCAACTGCAAAATTTAATTAATTATTTTGCTATACTGGTTATATGCCAGACGGAAGCGATTATCATGAACTTGGTCCCCAAAAAGAAGCACCAATGCCAATAAAAATGGCTGCTGAAACGATTGCAAGAGATGAAACCAAACCAAATCAGGATTCATATTTCGGAATTCCCAAACGCGGAATTGCAGGAGTTTTTGACGGTATAGGAGGAAATGCCGGAGGAGCCCAAGCATCAAGAATTGGCATGGAAACAGTAAAACAAACACTGCTTTTCAGAAACCCTACGTCAATCGCAGAGGCAAAGAAAAACATAGCGGAAATTTTAATGCACGCTCACCAGAATATCCGCCTTAATGCGCAAAGACCCGGATTTGAAGGAATGGGAACAACAGGAACTGTTGCGCAAATAATAGACAATAAGGATAGAACATATACTGCGGTTATTGGAAATGTCGGGGACAGCAGGGCTTATGTATTTCGTGACGGAAAGCTTGATTGCACAACAATTGACGACAGCTCTTTTACGCAGGGGAAGCTGCACGAAGAAGCAAAAGAAATTCAGTCAAGATTAAGTAATTTATTAACCCGTAACTCGCAAGAAGCGGCTGAATATTTTTCTAAAAGAAATATAATTTCGGCTGCTTTAGGGTCAGAAGATGGAGTCGTACCAAAAATATATACAATAACTCTTCGCACGGGAGATAGGGTTATTTTGACTACGGATGGTGTGCATGATAATCTAACAGACCGAGAAATAGAATCGATTATGCGCTTCAATGCCGAGCCGGAAAATGCCGCAAAACGTCTTACGGGAAATGCGCATACTATTTCACAAATGGGCAAAGATAACTACGCAAGGTCAAAACGCGACGACATAACAGCTATTGTTGTTAAAATTGGAGCCGATTCGTCACGAGATGAAAAAACTATTCCTATCGGATCAACGGTAAATGTTATGCGTTCAGATGGAAAAATTGATTCGGACTGGACAGTTGGAATATATAACCAAAATGGTTCAGTTACTGTTTTCAGTCCAAACGGGAAGAGAAAAACCGTCAGTATTGCAAGTCTTAATGAAAATAATCCCCCTCCTAAAAAACTGCCGTGACATAAGCAATCAACTAGGGTGAATGTACAATTAACAAAAGTTATTCTATACTTATATTATGGAAGATCAAAATCAAGATAATCAAAATCCTACCCCACCCGTTCCACCGGTTGCTCAAACTCAACCCCAAACTCCCCCTGTTCAAACGCCTCCAGTTCCAAACCCAATCAATCCGCCAGTTGGCGGACCTAAATCAAAACTTCCAATTTTAATTATTGGGATAATTTTATTCTTACTCATCGCAGGAAGCGCCGCAGGATTTTATGTTTTCAAACAGCAAAGTTTAAAAACAGCCGCAAAACCCACACCCGCTCCAATTGTGCAGAAACAAACACCCACACTAACACCAAAACCGGTAGATTGGAAGAAAACTTGTCGTAATGATTTTGAAGAAAAAATCTTCTTCCAGCGAAATGGTAACGAGGTAATTCTCAAGGATACTATTAATAACTACCAGATTAACCTAACTAACTTTCCCGATGCTCAATTTAGTGAAGGCACAAGTTGTTCAAATAGTAATTATCAACTGGAAATGTATAGATTAAGGTTGGGAAGTAAAAATGTACTTTATAGTGTTACTAGGGTTAATTTTTACTCGCAAGCTCTACCCGAGAAAACGTCTTCTCTTGAAACATTCGCAATCAATAATTTGGATTATGTCCAAGGAATACATGTAGAGGAGAATAATAATTACGGTAATCCAATTAACTCCTTGCCATTAATTCCATCCTTACTCCCGAGTGGCATTAAAGAACTCTCATGGATAGATAAATATTCGCCAGAACCAAAATACGTAGAAGGGGGCATAGCAAACAAATGGTATTTACTACTTATTGATGGTAAGGTTTATACATTTCAACTAACGAGTTGGGATATTCCTGCATTTAATAATGCTGTTAAGGATTTTGATCGAGTGATACAAACCTTCAAATTCACAAATAATCAAACGACTGATACATCAAGTTGGAAAACTTTTGATTCTCAAAAATTTTCCTTTAAATATCCTGCCGGTTGGAACAAGGATGAATATGATCTTCATATGATTAATTTAAGCAGCAGTGATTTTGAGCAAGGAGGTGGAATTCCTTCCGTTACAAAGGGGGTTTATTTAACCGGAGATATTTTAGACCAACCCCTAATAAAACCTTACAACTATAACATGAGCTGTAATATTCAAAATTCAACCAGTATTAATGTGCTTGAAAACCAAACATTTCTGGAAGACATGGATTGTGTTGGACATTTTACGGGACCGGCTATCGGTATTCGGCAAATAACAAATAGAAAAAGTGAGGGATATTTAGTTCTTCAATATCCACAAGAAAAAAGAATAGATACAAATTTTATTAATCAAAATAAGGAACTTTTGCTAAAAATTGCCAAAACTTTTTCCTTTAAACCATAGGCTCTCGCATACTTTCAAAAGAAATTTCGAACTCTTTTGTCTATCACTTATTTTTATTTGTTCTAATGTATCGAAACATTAGAACATTTGCCGTTCGTTTGTTCGAACAAACGAACAAAATCTCTTTGTCAACTTGTGACAGTTTTATTATGCCTTCTGTTGACACAAAAGCTCAAAAATGAAACACTGGATAGGTGGAAAATAATATTCCGACCGAACAAAACCAAAACCCCACCTCACCCGTTCCGCCAGTTGTTCAAACTCCTCCCGTTTCAAACCCGGAAAAATCCCTTGGCTCGCTGGAGCCAAAAGCGAAGGCGGCAAAACTTCCAATTCTAATAATCGGAATAATTTTATTTTTACTAGTTGCCGGAAGCGCTGCAGGATTTTATATCTTTAATCAACAAGTCCCAAAACAAATAGCTTGCACAATGGAAGCAAAAGTTTGTCCTGACGGAACAAGTGTGGGAAGAAGCGGACCCAAATGTGAATTCACTCCCTGCCCTGCTTTTTCAACTCCTACTCCAACTCCCACTTTAGAAAAAGGACTGCATGAAGGCTATGGTTATCAACTTATACTTCCACAAAATTATTATGTGACAAAAAATCTGCAGTCTGGGTGGGAATCGTTTGCTCAATCATTGGGCAATGAAGATAATATAAAATCTTTTTTCATATCATGGAAAACTACGGACGAGACTGATCCATGTATTGTGTTGCCCGAAGGATATCCTAATGCCACGTGCACTACTGTAAATAGCTACAAAGCTCTTGATTGGAGAAGTCATGCACCTCCTTATCCTATGGGTCCATTAACTTATACTTATTCTTTCATAGAGAAAGGGATAAAATACGAAATTGTCTTGCTCAGTTTTAACGAGCAGGAAAAAGAACAGATTCTCTCTACCTTCAAATTCACCGATCAGAATCAAACAGTCGACACGTCAAACTGGAAAACGTATACAAATAGCAAATATGGCTACTCTTTGAAATATCCCACCGATAAATTCACTGACTGCTCTAAAACCTATGGTTTTTATCTTTATGAAGGAAAAGAGGGGTCACGCGAATGCGCACTCGGTGAAGAAACCCCAGAATTTCTTATTATCAATACACTGGAAGGAACCGGAAAATTTCAAACCTCCGAATATCCTAAATGTTATTCTGTGAAAGAAGAAACAACAATGATTGACGGTATCACTGCTACAAAATATTCAAATACAGTATTTAATGATAAAGATTTGTGTAATAACATGATCGTGGGAGGAGCAAAAAATGAAGTTCATATTGTTGCATACAAAAACTCCGTTCCGTATAACATTGTTTTTTACGAAAACTCTTTAAAAGATATAAAATACAAAATCCTCTCCACTTTCAAATTCACTAAATAATTTATTTTGCCTCGAAGTATTTTGTGAGGATTTCTTTTGCGATGGGGCCGGCGAATGAAGATCCTTCTCCTCCATTTTCAACTAACACCGTAACAACAACTTCGGGATGATAAAACGGCGCAAAAACCGTAATCCATGCATGAGGCTTTGTTTCTTTTCCGCCAATTTCCGCAGTTCCCGTCTTACATCCGAGTTTAATTTGAACCATTTTTGCGCTACCGGAACTCGCATCAACATAATCTATTCCATCAACTTTCAACTTTGAATTTTCAACTTTGAATTGAAAAAATGGCCATGCAACCCCACCCGCATCACACGACTGCCGCATTCCCTCGCGGACCAAATCCACATATTCTTTTTTTAAAAAATTCTTTTTAATAGTTTCTTTTTTACCGTCAATTAAATGCGGGCGGTAAAGCGTTCCGTCGTTTGCAAAAACGCTCGTCCAAAAATTTACCTGAAGAGGTGTTGTCAATAAATATCCTTGACCTATTCCGTAATTATATGTATCCCCAAGATACCATTGTTCACCGAGTGTTTTTTCTTTCCATTCGGGTGTCGGAACAGTACCCGCAACTTCACCCTGTAAATCTATTCCAAGCCGCTCACCAAGTCCCAAATTTTTTGCCCACGACGATATAAAATCAACTCCCGCACCTTCTGCGGCTTTATAGAAAAATATGTCATTTGAACGTTTTATAGCACCTACAATGTCAATCTCCCCATCTGTTTTTCCATACTGCAAAAAGTACCAATTCCCAAAAGAAAAATCTCCAACCTTAAGAATTCCAGTGTCGGTAATTTTTGTAGAAGGATTAATCGCGCCTTTTTCAAGTGACGCAATCGCCGTAACCAACTTAAATGTAGATCCCGGCGGATACACTCCACCAATTGCACGATTTAAAAGCGGATTATTTTCAGAGTCCAAAAGAATAGATTCGCGCGTTTTATAATCACCAATACCTTCATAATTTTTAGACCTTATAAAAATATTTGGGTCAAAAGAAGGCTTTGAAAAAAGCGCGCGAATTCCTCCATCCCGCGGGTCTGATACAACAACAGCGCCTTTTTTGACATTTTTCATTGCATTATAAGCGGCAAGCTGAATGGTAAGATCAAGGGTTGTGGTAATATTTTTTCCGTCCGTCGGATCCTGCCGTCCAAGCTTTTTTACAATTTTTCCTTTTGAATCTACTTCAAATAATTCGCGTCCGTTTTTCCCATGCAACACTGTTTCATATTCTTTTTCAAGACCCGTTTTTCCAGCGTCATCAGTAGTTTCGTAATCTTCAAATGCAGGAAGATTTACTTCTTCACTTGAAACTTTCCCGACATAACCCAAAACATGGGCCGCCGCATCTTTATATAAGTATTCTCTTTTTATTTCATTTTCAACCGGCACACCAAGTGAGAGCCTGGAAAGCGCCTCATTTTCATCAAGATTTTTTACTACACCTTTGTCAAGAATAAAAAATGCGGGTGAATTGCTAACTAGTTTTTTTCCAGTATGATCAAAAATAATCCCACGGGGAGCTGGAAGTATTTTTGTTAGGGTACGGTTGGAATCTGAAAGTTTTTTATAATAATCACCTCTTATAATTTGAATGTAAAAAAGGCGCGCAAAAAGAAATGAAAAAGCAATCCCAAGCACAAAAAGAGGGAAAACTCCTAATATTTCACCGATTGCACCACTTCCCCCACCACGACGTCTATTCATTCTCTCTTCCGTTACAAAATCTCCGAAAGCAATACCAACCTTTTTCATAAAACTCGTCTTTTAAAATACGTCATTCCAAAAAATAGCGCTAAGAAAAAAACCGAATAATAAATGAATGAAAAGGGGTATGAAAAAATTGAAGAATATAAAATACTAAATACCAAAATAAAAAATGCTAAGGTTTTTGGTTCTTTAAGGTTTAAAAATCTATTTATAAAGGTAAGAAGCAAAAAAGCTAGAAAAATAAAAAGTGACGTTGTTCCTATGGATTGTGCTTTTAATACATCTAAAAAGAGCGCTCCGAAAAAAATCGTGATATATAAATCTTTTGTTGGATACAAAATAAAAAGTAAAATTGAGCAGGTAAAAAAAATCGGGAAAGAAAATATCGTTGACTCAAAAAAAGCAAGTATAAAAAGCGCGAAGAAGAAAAAATACTTAACAAACATATTTATTAAAAACCTATTTGCACAAAGACAGTTTGAAGCTCGTCAAATTTGACCAAACTTTCTATTTTTGCACTCTGAAAAACTTGCGATTCTATTTTATTTATTGAGATAATTTTTCCTACAATTAAGTCATTTTGTATTCCAATACCTGAATTATTTGTTTCACCTTTTGTGAGTATAATGTCGTCTTTTGAAAGGTTTTGGGTAGTTGTTACTTTATCAAGTAAGATGAAATCGTCCTTACCAATTACAACTCCTCTTGTATCCCCGTCGGCACCTTTCCCAAGAGTTTTAAAATTTTGATTGGTCATTAAAATAACTTGCGAGTAACCAACACCTACCATACCGATTTTACCGATTAAGTTTTTTCCGGAAACAACAGCCATATCAGTTCTAACACCGTTTTTTTTACCTTTATCAATAATAAGAGTATGTGGAAGACTAAAATTTCCAATCGCTCCGATAACTTTTGCGGGAAGGAGAGTTTGAGATTGTGGTCCATATGTTTCAAACTGACTTCTTAACGCCTCATTATCTTTTTTGAGACTGTAATATTCAACAAGTTTTTCCGAAAGCCTTTTATTTTCCGCTTGTAACTTTTCAATTTCACCATTAGCAGGCTGTTTTTTATTTACTTTTAGTGAATAAACAAAAGACTTGGGGACTGAGAAAATCTTTTGTATCGGTAAAATAATAAAATCTGAAAAAGATATTGAACTTAAGATAATTAAAGTAAAAGAAGCTAAAATAAAGATGCCAAGAATTACTACATAATTTTTTTTCATTTCATGTTATTGTACTCGGGACGCGGAAAAATTACAAACTTTTAAAAGGGCATCATTGATTTTTCGGCTTTGCGAAGATGATCATTCTTTTCCACGCTGTTCCCGGAGGCCAGCAAGTTTGCAAAATAACCCTCTCCCCCATATCGCTTTTTGAATCAATTAGTGTAGTATCTTCTGCATCGATTATTTTTTTGTCATAGACGGTATAATTAAATCTTTTTCCTTGAAAAAATAAATAAACATCATCTCCTGACTCAAGTTCTTTTAGAAGGTAAAAAACGGCGTTGTACCTGCCAACGTCCCAGAAATTGTCAGCCGAATGCGCAAAAAGATAAGTTGTGCCGCCGAGTCCCGGAAAGGAAGTTCCCTTAGCGTGCGCTATTGAACGCATCAAAACCTGTAAATACTCGTCTTTGTTTGAAGGATCAACATTTGCTGTAACACCCTCGCTTGCGCCTATTTTCGGCACAACAATTGAAAAATCTACATTTGGCGGAACAAGTATTTTTTCATGCGGGCCTTTTAATATCTCTCCAAAATAGCTTGGCGAATTAACAGAATTGGTCCCTTTGTATTTTTCCAAAAGCTTTCCGAATTCAGAAACCGTCTCCACTTGTGCTACTTTATAGCGTATACCCTGTAATTTTTCTATCCTGAATGCGGCTTCATAATAAAGCGCCGGACCAAATGTCGCAACTACGCCAAAAAGCATAAACAAAATTAAAAAGTTTCCAACCGTTCTAAGAATTAGCAATCGAACATAGTCCTTTCGTTTCATAGTTAAATTATCACAGGAATAAATTCCTTAGTCAAACACAATTATATGATTATTTCCGTTTAAACGCGGGAAGCGCCAGAAGAATAAGGACGGCAAAAGCGGTTGCTGACATGACAGGAATTGTTACATATCCAAAGTAAACAAACTGTTTTACGGAACAATTTACTGACTGATTTGAGCACGGAGAAAGAAGCTGACCGTTCTGTACAAGAATGTGATAAGCCGCAATCAAAAGACCAATTGTTGACAAAACCACAGAATAAAGTCTTGCTGAAATGTCATTTTTTACCATTCCGATTCCTAAAATAACCGCTTGGGGGAACATAAAAACCCTCTGAATCCAGCAAAGTTCACACGGGGGATATTTTGCAACTTCGGAAAGAAATATACTTCCAAGAGTCGCAGAAAGCGAAACTAAAAAACCAAAAGAAAGAAAATTGCCGGAAATGAAATTAAAGAAGCTCTTCAGAGCTTCATTTTTTGTTTTGAGAGATAAAACAAATAAAAAAAGATATACGAGGATTAAAATATCGACTATAACAATAATTCCTGCAAAAGGCTGAATTAGATAGTTCATTACTTCTTACCTTAAAGCGTTTTCAATTTCTTTTTTAAATTCGGAATACACCTGTGAAGCGCCCTCTATTTTTTTGTATGATTCTCCACGTCCGATGTAAAAAGTCGGCGTAGAATTAACCCCAACCGCTGCCCCTTCATTTTCCTGGGATCTGATTTTTTCTTCAAACGTTTTGTCATTTAAATCTTTTTTGAATTTATCAATATCAAGATTTAACTCTTTTGCGTATGAAATAAAAGTTGCTTCAACTGTTGATGCATCCATTCCAGACCAATCTACTTGTTTTTCAAAAAGCTTATCGTGCATTTCAAAAAATTTACCCTGAGCGCCGGCAGCTTCTGCTGATTTTGCCGCAATTGTAGAATTTTTGTGAAGACTTAGAGGGAAATGCTTGTAAAGAAGTTTCACTCGTCCTTTGAAATCTTTAAGAGTCTGCTCAATAACCGGCTGGTACGCTTTGCAAGCCGGACACTGCAAATCTGAAAACTCAACAAGAGTCACTTTTGCGTTTTGGTCGCCTCGTACCCATCCCGAAGTTGATATTTTTATCTCTGAAGCTTTTTGTTTGGAAACGATAATAATGACAGTGAAAAATGCAAGAAAAAGAACGGATGATATCCCAATCACAATCCATTTCACCATGTTTTGTTTTTGCTCAAGAGTCTTACCCTCCAATTGCGCCAATTTCCGCATCGCCTTCAGCTCTTTTTTTGTTGGCCGCTTTTCATCCATGAAACTTATGATAAGTCAAACGAAAGAATTCGTCAAGGACAAATTATTCATACTACAAACTACAAATAAACTTTAACTGGCTAACCTATTTTTAAGAAATCTATTGCCATTTAATTTTCACTACCTTTTTCTATCATTTCTTCTACTTTTCTTTTTGCTTCTTCTAAGAGCTCTTTTGATTTTTTTCTCGCCTGTTAATCTCGGGTTTAGGAGCTGATTCATTTGGCTCTGGTTGTGTAACAGCATCTGCTTCTATGCTCATATTCTAATATTAACACACTGACATAAGAGGTCTGAATAGATTTATGCTCTGCTCGATATTTTGGCGCAGGAGGAATTAGTTAACTGTGTGATAAAATATAAACTACGCTCCCGTAGTTCAACGGATAGAACAGACCCGTCCTAAGGGCCCAATGTAGGTTCGATTCCTATCGGGGGCGCACAATTTAAACTTTATTTGCGGGGTGTAGTTCATCGGTAGAACGCGCGATTCGGGTTCGCGAAGCAGGAGGTTCAATTCCTCTCACCCCGACTTTTCGACAAGCTCAAAGTCTCCGACTTGGAGATGAAGAAAAGCCCTGAGTTTATCGAAGGACATCATACCTATGTCTTTTCTTTATATTCTTCGTGGTCCGAAAAATCATTTGTATGTGGGAGTTACTGAAAATATTGAGAAAAGAATCAAGCGTCATATGCTGGGAGATGGAGCTGAATTTACTAAAAGAAATAAAGTATACGACCTAGTTTATTCTGAACAATTTGAAACTTTACCTGAGGCAAGACGAAGAGAAAAACAAATCAAGGGTTGGCGACGAGCAAAAAAGGAGAATTTAATCAAATTCGGTCAACCGATCATTAAACAATAGTTAAACCATTCCTCTCACCCCGACTGAGAAATTTGGTTTGGAACCTATCTTAAACTTCAGAAGAATTGAGCTTTATCAATATAGGACAATACTTTAAATAATATTTAAGTGAACTAATTGCTTCAGTTAGTTTTTCTTTTGACAACCTTTTTCTCTTCCCTTCCCAAGGGTCTATTATTGTACAAATATCACCTACTATTTTTCCCACGATGACAAAATGTGGCGCATGGCTATAACCACCTAAAACTTGAGAATCTAAATAAAGGACGAAAGGAGCTTCAAACTCTAAATTAACTGGTTTGTGAATTATAGTAATCTTGGGTGAATTACATTTCTCAATCAGAAGATTAGTAAAGAATTTATTATCAACAAACAAGTCTACTTTTTTATTGTAAGTTTTAACAAATGCTTCCAGTACACCAAAGGCATAGCTATCTTTTAAACCTGCTAAACCATCGAAAAGCAGTTTTAGCTCTTTTTCTCTGGTAATTTCTATTCCACCTAAGCTTAATAAAAAACGGGTAAACAGCTCTCACAGCTAGTCTGTTGGTAGGTTGTTAGATTCATAATGGAATTATAGATTGTATATTAATATTATCAAGAGGTGAGTTCTTCGTCTTATCCAACCACCCCGACTGAATTTAGAATTCTGTTGAAAGTTGAATAATTGCCTTGCTGGGAACTTCAAACCAATAAGAAGGTCCTTTTGCTTCTCCCTCTCCGGCTGTATTTATAATAATAAGAGTTTCTGATCCCCACCCTGTTGCTTCGGAAAGATTATGTCCTGTTTTGCGCTGGGCAAATAAATCTGTCAGATCAAGAAATAACTGCCCATCGGAAAATGCCTCTCCCGAATCTTTAAAAACCATAAAACCTCTATCTCCCTTTTGAATAAACAAATATTTATTGTCCGGTGACCAGGTATTAAAAGGTATACTCATTGTTTCTTCTGCGCTAAGAGTCGTTGTATAAATCTCTTTTTCGTTATCCCCTGAGCCGTCGGCTGTTGAAAAAACGTAAGTAAGTGTCCCTGTATTATTATTTGTAGTTTTCATAATTACTTTTTTTTCTCCATCGGAGGAAATTTGAGACGCAATGTCTACTTTTTTAACCATCGCTTGCGCAGGAGCAGTCTCAGTCATATTTACCACCGGAGTAACAATGGGGAATTGCCGATACTTCTGGTTGTTTTGCCAAAGAAAAAACATGCTTACGGCAACAGCAAATGCAATAAATGAAACTGTCTCTATCTCAAATTGTGTTCTTGTTATAGTCATATTTGTAAAGTTACCTTTCTTTAAATTATAAATAAACTAAACTTTCAAATATACCTGGAGTCTCTGGCTGAGCTTGGGCAAGCCAAGAGTTACAGGTATATTAATTTACCGGATTCTTCTGTACGCAATTACCGTCTTCCGTAAGACTATTACATACTGAAACAGGCGTACCCTTCTGACTTCCGCTTGGTCCGTCCGCCCAATTGAATAAATCTCGCGCATCTACAATCCTCATATTTACGCACCCATGACTCATAGGATGGCCAAAATTATTATGCCAGTATGCTCCATGAAAACCGAAATCGTGGAAAAAATACATAACATACGGAACGTTTGGCAAGCTATAAGCATCCGCCCCTACTCCTCCTGCCATACGCGTAGAACGTAACTTTGTCCAAATATTGAAATTTCCAACGGGAGTCTTCCCCCATTTTCCTGATGAAATAAGTGTTTTCATGATTTGTGTTTTCCCCTGAAACGCATAAATCGTCTGATTTGAAAGGTCAACATAAATGTGTTTTTCACCGCTTGGGGTATCAGCTCCGAGAATTGAGAGGTTGGAATTATCAAGAGCCAGGTTTATTTTTGGAGGAATAATTGTGCGTCCCTGAAAAATACCGGTGGCATCGTTATCTATACTAAACGATAGGTCCGTCGTGCAGGTTTTTGAATTTGCGCAAATAGGTTGGGAGTTAAAAAAATAATTTCCGGCTATAAAAACGGCAACACCGGCAAAAATCGAAAGAAAATAAACGCGAAGGTGGTACCCGATTGTTTTTTTTCTTGATTTATTTGTTTTTTGTCTGTGCGATTTTTTTGCCATCAGTATTAGAATAGATACATTGAAAGGGACTTGCAAGGGGAGCTTTAAATTTCTAAGATTGCAACAAGCGGCATGTGGTCAGACACATCAACATTCGGCATTTCTTTTGACAAAACTTTTATATCATAGCTTACAAAAACCATATCAACAACAGCTGTTGCATAACCGGGTTTGGTTTTATGCATCATATTAAAGGTGGAAGACAAACTATTACCAAAAACGCTGGTTAACTCTTTTTCAATCTCATCGACAAATTTTGTAATTGGAGAAAGATTGAAATCTCCAGCGAGAATTGCCGGAGATTTTCCATGAATTGCGCCTTTTACGACCGTAAGCATTTCAAAACGCCTTACAGTATCATTTCCGTGCGTATCCCAAATTCCATGGATATTAAACCCATATAAAATCTTACCCAAAATATCAATTTCAACACATGTCATGCTCTCGGGCGTTTGACGCGGATCTTCATTTTCTACCAACGGTGAAGGTTTTAGCGGTATATCAAAAAACAGGGCTTTTGAGGAGCTTATCGGAAACTTTGAGAATACCGCATTCCCCCATTCTATATTTCCCATATTTGTGTCAAACAACGACGGTTCAAATTTAGCATGGGACAAAAAAGTAAATTCTTTTTTGAATTCATCAACTGTTCTGAAACGCTTTTCCAAACTTTGATCATGGCCGTTGTAAACTTCCTGTAAAAAAACTATATCCGGTTTTTGCTGGTGCACGAAAGAAACCAAATTATCCCAAAAAGTTCCCCCGTGCAAAATGTTAATTGTCAAAAACTTTATTTTCATTGTTGTATTATATAATACAAACGCTATGGATGGAATTTTCGCAGTAAATAAACCTCTCGGCATGACAAGCCATGATGTGGTGGATTTAGTTCGCAAAAAAACAGGGGTTAAACGTGTCGGACATGGCGGAACACTAGACCCTTTGGCATCGGGAGTTCTTGTTATTGCAGTAGGGCGGGAAAATACAAAGCGGTTAAACGAGTTTGTGAAAGGGGAAAAGGAATATGTTGCAGAAATAAAACTCGGGTTTGACTCAACAACCGATGACGAAGAAGGAGAAAAAATCGAAGTAAATACAAAGATTAAACCAACATTGGAAGAAATCGAACAGACACTCAAACAGTTCGTGGGAAAAATTAAGCAAACCCCTCCACTCTACAGCTCAATAAAAATTGCCGGAAAAGAGGCTTATAAATACGCAAGAAAAGGAAAAACGGTAGAACTTAAAGTCCGTGAAGTCGAAATAAAAGAAATTAGGCTTCTATTATATAAGTATCCGGTAATCAAACTTAATGTCACAACCGGTCCGGGAGTTTATATCAGGTCTCTTGCCCGCGACATAGGGAAGAGTTTAAGCACAGGCGGATATTTAAAAAGTCTCGTTCGCACAAGAGTTAATAATTTCACTATAAAACAATCAATTAGCCTTGCAAACATCTAAAAATATTAACTATCTGATATAATTGTTTTATGGCTGAACATGAAGAACCCCAAAGCATTTCTGACATAAAGAAAGTAATACAGGATGAAGCCGAAGCAACCGGAATAGTAGACAGCTTATTTATTGAAGGCATTGATATTCCCCTTGAGCAAGTCAGGAAAGATTTGAAATTGAAAAATCCACAGACAACTCCGCCAGATGGAGAAAAAGATAAACCCGATGGAACCAACGCCTGATGAACTAGCCGAATTTGCAAAAAAACTTAATGCCGACGGTGAGGTAACCGTAGAAAAAAGGCAGGCTTGGGATCTGGTAGATACGTACGGACACTTGCAGGATTTGATCGACAAAGACGCTCCTTTCGGTGAAGGAACAATAAAATTGTTTCAAGCAATGATAACCAACAATAACCCCAAAATCGAAAGCCGGTATAAAGGAAAATATTCATATTCCCGTAAAAAAATCGTCGGAGGAGGTAATTGGGAATGCAAACCATTCGCAGAACCGGACACAATAGACGCAAGAATGCAAAGACTTGCAAAACAATATGAAAGCTATATGAAATTTAAACCGGAAGACCCGGAACTTACTTATAAAGTCATTGAGCATGCTGCCGAAATGATGGTTGATCTTATCGATATCCATCCATTTTCCGACGGAAACGGAAGAACAAGCAGGCTGATGGCAGACGGAATACTAATATCAGACGGGCTTTACCCTATGCCGCACTGGCTTAATCCGGAAACCGAAGACAGTCATATCAGAAGACAACAATTCGGAATTATGATGGAATACGCATGCCGGGGCGATTTCCGTCTTATTCTTCGATTTATGACACAACAGCAACGCTTGGCGATAGAACAAGAATTCGATGCCATTGAAGCAAATACTCAGGCAACAATTGAAGCAACAACATCAGGATATAGAAATGAACGGACACTTGCGTATGACAATCTTACGGAATACCAACTCGCAATATCAAAGAGCCTGCTTGAAAAGCCTCCTATGATATTGCCTTTGAAAAAAACTGCTGAAGAGAGTTAGAAATATTTTATATTAAAACAAGATATTTAACCTCTGCTTTTTTCCTCCAAGAGAAAATTTAGGCATTAATAATAATTGAAAAATTAAAAATTGATTGAAAATTGTAAATTTAAAATTAGAAATTTGAAGATTACTCTGTAAGATATTCTTCAACGCTTTTATTGAAAAACGAAATGAACAAAAGCGCGTTATTCCTGAGTTAAATATTCCTCAACGCGCTTATAGGAATGAAGGTCTGAAGGTTCAAACCAAAGTGCAACTTCAAATTTTGCCTCTTCGATACTTCCTGAAGCGTGAACAATATTCAAAACTCCACGTCTTTCTATATTTGCGTAAGCCGCAGAATCGGTTGAGAAATCACCTCTAATAGTTCCTCCGGAGGCCGCAACCGGCATTGTCGGACCAACCAAAGAGATAACATTATCGACTGCGTGCCTTCCTTCCCAAACCATAGCCACAACAGGCCCGGACTTCATATATTTTATAAGCCATTCTACAACCAGTTTTCCCAAATCTTTTGGATCATTTGTCCCAAAATCTTTTTTTGCATCGCGTCCGTATTTTTCATACGTCGCAAGTGTTTTTCCGCCAAGACGCAAAATTGTTTCTTCTTCTGTTGTTTTGTAATGTTCATGAAGATGCTCAACAGAAGGCTCAAGCATTTTTATTCCAACAAGCTTTAAGCCTGACCTTTCAAACCTATGAATAACTTCTCCTGTCAGTCCCCTCCTGACTCCGTCCGGCTTTATCATTACAAATGTTTGTTCCATATTTGCGCTGCTTCCTCTGAAGCAAATATACCTAGAGTCTCTGGCTGAGCTTGGGCAAGCCAAGAGTTACAGGTATAAATTATCATATAAAAAATCATATTAAATTGCAAGGAGAACTCTTTCTTGACAAAAGAATTATCAAACACTAAAATGCAAAAGCTTTATGAGTCAAAAAGAAAGTCTTCAAACAAGTGAAATTGAAAGTTCAAGAAAGATTTTAAAAGATGTACGGGTTCTTTTGGGTGAGCTGATAGAAGACCCGTCAAATGCAAAATTGAGCCGTCAAAAACTTGCAAACAAAGGACTCAATCTTCTTAACGATAGAAACCCGCTTGCCATTCCGGTTCTTCTTGTGACTGATGGATTCCGCCAAGCAAATGAACCTTTACTTTGTAAATATGCCGAAGAATCTAATGTATGGAAAAGGCAAGTTGAGGCTGCAAAAGCTATTCTTGAAAATGGAGGAAATATAGTTTTCCCCCATTGGAAAGATTACAATGCGCCTGTTATTGCAACGTTTTCTCCGGGGTCACAACCTAGAATTTGGGAGAATATAACAGCCTATCAAGCTAACGCACCTATTCTAAAAGCCCCAAACACAGAAAGAATGGCCGAAAGAATGCTCCACCCCCGCACGAAATAACTAAAAATAAACTTTTTAGAAGTTTAATCTGTTAGAAAAAATCTATTTCAGCAGTTTTTCGAATCTTTCGGAGTTTTCAAAATCGCCGATGATGGCAAGATTTAGAGGGCCTGTGAGGTATTTTTTTATAACTCTTTGAATATCATCTAATGTAACCGCGTCTGTTTTTTTGATTATCACATCCGGATTCTCAAGTTTTTTTTCAAGAAGCAAAGAAGAACCATAAAAAATCGCAACAGAGCGCGTATCCTCAAGTTCCAAAACAAAATGACCCTTCACGTATTCTCTTGATTTATCAAGCTCTTTTTGCGTTATCTCGCCTTTTTTTTGGATTTTTTTGTATTCCTCAACAACCACTTTTATCGCTTCATCAATTCGGGCCGGATCTGCTCCGACATAAGTCGCAAGTGTTCCGCAATCCACATAATTATCAGAAGAAGTTCTGACATAATAAGCAAGTCCTCTTTTTTCCCTGACCTCATGGAAAAGACGAGAAGACATTCCACCTCCCAAAATCGCGGCAAGAACAGAAAGCGGATAATGATCTTTTTCATTTACAAGACCGATAGTTCTTACACCAAGAGCAAAATGCGCCTGCTCTGTTTTTTTGAATTTTATTGAAACAGCAGGAGCTTTTTGAACTTCAACAATTCCTGGCGGAGGCGGCGTCACAAAAGTCGGTAGTCCTGAAAAATACTTATCGGCTTTTTTTAATATATCCTCTACTTTCACTTTTCCCGCAACGATAACAGCCATATTTGTTGCCGAATAGAATTTTTTCATATATTTTGCGAAGTCCTCTCGTATAATTTTATTTATGATGTCTTTATTTCCTGCAACATCCCATCCCATCGGCGTATCTCCATATAATAACTGTTCGTAAACATCTCCGATTTTCCGGGGTGGTGTATCCTCATAAAGATTTATCTCTTCCAAAATTACTCCGCGTTCTTTGGCAATTTCTTTGGGATCCAAAAGTAAATTTGTCAGCATGTCTGAGAGAATATCAAGCGAAAGATTTACCTGGCTTGCAGCAGACTTTATAAAATAACCTGTAATTTCTTTACCTGTAAAGGCGTTGCTTTCAGCACCGGCACCGTCAATAAGAGTAGAAATTTCAAGTGCGGTCGGGCGGTTTTTTGTTCCCTTAAAAGCCATGTGCTCCAAAAAGTGGGAAATTCCGCTATTTGTCTTGTCTTCATAACGACTTCCTGCACCGACAAGTATCATGGTTGTGACGCTTTCAACTTCGTTGATAGGTACAACAACAATCCTCAAACCGTTTTTAAGTGTAAAATTGTGGTAAATCATAAAATAAATTGACGATAGATAATTGACAATAGAAAATGGTTTTTTGAAGATGGAAACTGGAAAATAGAAATTTTAAATTCCCTATCTCATATTTTCAACCCTCAAACACAATCTTCTACATTCTATTCTCTACCGTCCAGTATTTTTATATTATCTCATGCTACGTCTTACCTTTCAAGTTCTGGAAATAACAGCCACTAATTTTACATCTTCTCAACCGTTTCGATCCCGAGAAGTTGAAGGCCGTTTTTGAGGACTTGGCCTACGGCAGAAGTTAAACTTAAACGAAAATCTCGAATCTCTTTACCTTCTTCCGGCGTAAGTATAGAATGCTTCTGATAGAAAAGATTAAACTTTTGAGATAGTTCAAAAAGGTAATTTGCAACCAGATTAGGTGAGTACTTTTCTGCTGCCTCTAAAGCAATTTGTTGATATATTGATAACAATCTTAGAACATTTAACTCTTCCTCATTTAATTGAAAATTTAAAATTGAAAATTGAAAATTATTATTTTTTGCCTTGCCCAGAACACTTTGCGTCCTTACATACGTATATTGAAGATACGGTCCTGAATTTCCGTTTAAATTAATAGATTCTTCAAAAGAGAAAGTTATGTCTCCTCCGATATTTGACTTAAGAAGTGCGTATTTTACGGCACAAACGGCAATTTTTGATATGACCTCTTTTGTAACATCAGGATATGATTTCTGAATTCTATTCTCTACTTCATCAATAAGTGCGTCTCCGGCAATTATATCTCCTGTTCTACTGGACATTTTTCCGCTGGGCAATCTAACCATCCCATGAGAAATGTGTTTTGTTTTAGCGGCCAAACTAGGCTCGATCAATGACAAAGCCTTCAGCAAAACTTTAAAATATTCATTAATTTCATTTCCCGTCACAATTACTGATAAGTCGTAGGGGAAATCTTTGTATTTTGTGGGCGCAAGACCAAGCTCTTTTGCTTCGTATGTCGGAAGCCCCAACGAATTTACAAAAACCCGCGTGTGAAGGCCTGACTTTTCTTTTGGAAAAATGACAGAGCCTTTATCTTCTGCGAAAATATCGCCGATGTGTTGTTTCACAATTTTCAAACCTACAACACCTGCTTCTGATTCAAAATAATAGCGTTTAAACTTTGTCCCAAGTTTTTGATAAATCGTCTCAAAATATTCAAGACTCCACCCTTTTGCTATTTCATACAAAGGAAAAATAGATGCATCTTTCTCGTATACCTTTTTATTCAAACTCTCAATTTCTTTTTTGGCATCTTCGTCATTTTCATAAGCTTTTGCGCCTTCCGCATATGTTTCGCCTAAAAATTTTGCGCGAACCGAAAGCGGTTTGTCTTCAAAGCTCTTAATACCTTCACTGTGATTTAATATTCCGTAAAGCGCTTTTGCAACATGAAGTCCTACATCCCCCTGATAACACACTCTCCAAACTTCCGCACTTTGAGACTCGAATAAACGCGCAAGACTCTCTCCCACCGCATTACTGTAGAGATGACCTATGTGAAATTCCTTAAGAGGATTTGGATCCGTAAATTCAACCATTACTTTTTTGCTTGTGAACAAACTCCCTTTTCCGAATTCTTCTTTTTTGTCAACAATCGAACTTAAATTTTCCAGCAGATACTTTTCAGAAACCCAAAAATTAATAAATCCCGGTTTGACAGCTTCGACTCTGTCGAGAATTTTCAATTTTAAATTTTCAATTTTCAATTTAAGCTCTTCGGCAATTTCCAGTGGATTTTTTCCGGATTGTTTTGCAAGACGCATGGCTAAATTTGTATAGTAATCGCCATGCTCGGGATTATCCGATATTTTTATTTCCGGCACACCTTCAAACTTTAATTCAGTCAAAATCGCCTTAAGTTTTCCTGCAATATGTTCTTTTATATCCATCATAGCCTCTTTATCTTACCCTAAAAAACGTTTTGAAACAATGATTTTGTGCGGCGCGCTCCTCTTTTGGCAAGGGAATTTGCAATATAACTCAAGCTTTGTTTTAATGGATTTAGCGAGAGTAAATATGTTTACGGATAGATCAGTGTTTTATATGAATTATATTTGGACAATTGCGCCAATTATTCTTTTACTTTTTTTCATTCTTCTGTGTCTTAATTACTTGAGCTATCGTTATGGAAAGATTAGAAAAGTAATAATTATCTCATCGATTGTTCTATGTATTTTATCATTAATAATTGGGGTTATTCTTGTCTTTTTTTCGGCCACTGCAACCGGGAGCGGTACTGGACTCGGCACCCCAGGATTTGGTTTAGGACTCTACGCTACGCTAGCTTTTTTTATTTCAATAGGAATCATAAATTCTCTACCGATACTATTTCCAATGGTTGTGTTCTCAAAATTCAGACTTAAATATATCGTTTTATTATGGCTGTTAAGCATTTCGATAATCGGCATTCTCGGTCTTTCAAAAATAATATATTATATATACTATGGACTAGCTACTATAATTTATACTGGTCCTTATTATCTTTTTAGACTTTTTAGATAATGAATTAGTCTCACACTTCACCCTTCGAGGCTTTCAGGCCGAGAACTGACAAAGATTCCTTTACAATTCCGCCTTGCCTCTAGTATAATCGTTAGCTATGCTCGGTAGTTTGCAGGCTGGTTGTTTTAATTTGGGTATATTGAAAGTCTTGAGAATTCACACACAGTCTCTTTTCAAAGGGAAGTATAGGTCGAGTTGTTAAGATAGTTCTAAAACATTACGTGGGTAAAGAAGAAAACTGGCGGATAGAATAAAGAACTTTAACGCCTATTGGTAGACTCGGTAGATTTTTATTTACCGCACCTAATACAACCTGGTTCAAATGTTTTCTATTCCTCGAGTTTAGATTTGAAATTATTTTCAAAAAAGAGTTATTGAAGGACTTACGCCCCTTTTTTGGCAAGGGTAAAGTGAATGTTATTTATATACTTTGTGAGTTCCGCTGTGTTTGCCTATATCTAAAAGGATAATAATTAATCTCTTTTCAGTATCATAATCCCAAATAATACGAATATCTCCGGTTACCCAACTGCTCCATTTTTCTCCATAATTTTTGGTATTAGCTTTGTGTGTCTTAAGCGAGGGATAAAATGGATCTTGTTCCAAAAAATGTAATGCTTTTCTGGCTTTCTTTTCTACTTCTTTGTTTTCTTTAATAACTGAAGCGTAGGTTTCATCAAAATTCTTGGTAAAAACAAGAGTAAACATACTAAGCTTTAGAGGCTATCCAGATGAGAATCTAGTTCTTTTTTGCCACGAATAACAGTATATCTGCCTTCTTCCAGATCCTTAAGGCTTTGACCAATTCTTTTCTCTGTTCCGGAGTCAACCATTGGTAGGTTTCTTGTGCTTTCCTCAACATCTTTAATGAGCGTGTGTCTGACATACTCAGCAAAGGGAATACCCAGGCTGTTGGCTCTGGCTACAGCACTGTTATATAGCTTTGGGGAAAATGTTACTAATTTTTGTACTCTATCTTGTGTTGTTTGCATATATTTCTCCTTAGTATATGTCTAATTATATATCTACTATATATTCTACTATAGTTTCGCAAATTGTCAACTATTCAACTTTAAATTCCTTTTAAGGGCCGCACCCCCTCTCTTTTGGCAAGGGTAATTGACTTTTGTGCTATAATCCCACTCTATGAAAGAATCCCAAGAAAGATCTGCCGGAATAAATCCCTTGCAGGTTGTTTGGAGAGAAGCGGCGCGGGGAATATTGCGGCATCCTCTTCTTAGAACGGAAGGATCTGTAGATGATTTTGGTGGCCTTGAAAAACTTTGCGAATATGTAGGGCAGGGAAAAGGCGGAATAGTTGTTGAGATGCATTTTAGTACTTCGGATCCTCTTTGGGCAATTGACAGCATCACAAAAAATCAAGCAAAAAGTGTAAAAATTACAGCGCCAATTGCAAAACATCAGGCATTTTTTGGTCTTTTGCCGTTTGCAAAATCTATTGGCGTAAAAGCAATTAAGGTCGTCACTCCTGAATCAAAATATCGCGCAGACAAAAAAGGAGAAAATGATTTGAAACGCGGTGAGGGAACTCTTCAATATTTAGATGAGGCGGCGCCAACCGTTAGAGACGGTGGAATTGTTGTTGTCGCATCAAACGCAACAAGAAAACCAAAATTAACACTTGATAAAGATGGCGTTGTAACGCGTCTTATCAAAGGACTTTATGACCGCGGAGTATCGATTGAGGATTCGTGGATTCATTTTGTCGCGTTTGAAATAAATGGTCTTGAAAATTATGGCGACAAAAAAGTAAGAGGTCTTAAGTTGTTTAAGAAATATAAAGTAATTCACGGTGAAACGATAACGCTTAATGAATTATTAAACAGAGCAAAAATTGATATAAAAGAAAATGAAACAAGAGATAAATGGAGGCAAAGAAATTTGCAAAATATTGAAGAAGCTGTATTTTCTGAACAAGCTAAAATAGCGCCAAAAGAGTATCTTGGGAAAGAACTATAGATTCAGGTCTTTTAGAAATTTTTTGAATTCTTCTTTTACGTCCGGATGCTCCAACGCCAACTCAACAACAGTTTTCATATACTCCAACTTATTACCCGTATCGTAGTATTTCCCACCCTTTATTTCATACGCCAAAACTCTTTTTTTATCGTTCAGCATTAATTTCAATGCATCGTTATAATAAAGTTCGTCCCCTTCACGAAGATTATTGAGCGCACCATCAAGATATTGAAAGATGTCAGGAGTAAAGATAAATCCACTGACCGTTGCAAGGTCTGAAGGGGCATTTTGCTTCCCCGGCTTTTCAATAATGGTTTTTGCATCAATAAGTCCGTCTTCAATTTCTTCCCCTCCTGCAAAACCATACCGATCATAATCCTCATCACTTTTTGCCTTAACAGAAGCCAAAACCGAACATCCATACTTCTCATAAACTTCAATCATCTGTTGAAAACGTGATTTAGGACGAGCTTTTATAAAGTCATCGCTCCAAGTATAAATAAAGGGTTCATTGCCAATAAGTGACTTTACGTTTAATAATGGCGTTCCATTACCATATGGGCCTTTTTGCCTGACGTAAATAAAATTGGCCATAGAAGCAATTCTTTCTGCTTCTTCCAAAAATTTCATCTTCTTTTCTCCACCCATACGAAGGTTTTCTACCAATTCCATAGATGGACTGTCAAAATGGTCTTCAATTGTCCTTTTGTGAGAACCCGTAACGATAATTATGTCTTCAATTCCCGCATTAACAAGCTCTTCAACAATATACTGTACAATTGGTTTATCAACTATCGGAAGCATTTCTTTGGGCATTGCTTTTGTTTGAGGAAGAAAACGGGTTCCAAAGCCCGCCGCAGGTATTACAGCCTTTCTAATTTTAGTCATAAAATTAATTTTTAATTTTCAATTCTCAATTTTAAATGAATTTTTAATTCTTTAATTTTAAAATTTAGATTTCACTTAAAATTTATAATTTATAATTGATAATTATTTAAGTATCTTTCGCGATTGTATCTGTAATTGTAAAACGCTCCAAAACCCTTGTCAAGTAAGACAAAACAAAGTTACCCTTGATACGACCCTGACTTCTGTGGTAGAATAATCTTTCTAAGTCCGAAACTATGTTTACGTTTTTGATTGAAGTAAAAAGCGAATTAGGTAAAGTTACGTGGCCAAGCCGCACGGAAGTTGCACGTCTTACCTTTATCGTAATAGGAATAACTTTAATTGTAGGACTTTACCTTGGCGGCGCGGATTTTATTTTTACGAAAATGCTTGAGCTTATTGTTCGCTAGTTATAAAGTCATCGCAAACTTAAAACTTAAAATTGAAAATTAACTGATATGGATACATTATTACAAGAAAACAGACCACGGTGGTATATTGTCCACACCTACTCGGGGCACGAGAATAAAGTCGCAAAGACCCTCATGCAGCGCGTGGAATCAATGGGATTTAAGGAACGCATTTTTGAAGTCTTGGTCCCGACAAAAGAAATAGTAAAAGTTCGTGGCGGGAAAAAAGAAACAGTAAAGGAAAAGATTTTTGCGGGATATATTTTTGTAAAAATGGCGCTTGATGACGAGGCATGGCTTCTTGTCCGCACAACTCCGGGGGTAACAAGTTTTGTCGGAACACAAAATAAACCAACACCGGTAAGAGATGACGAAGTGGAAGCAATTGTAAAGTTTGTTGAAATGAAAGAGCCTATTTACAAATCGGCTTTCTCATCGGGAGAAGCAGTTAAAATTACAGATGGACCTTTCTCTGATTTTCTTGGAACCGTTGAATCAATTGACGAAAGCAAGGGAAAAGTAAAAGTCCTTGTAAGTATTTTTGGCCGTGAAACACCGGTAGAATTAGATTTCTTGCAAGTTGCGAAAATCTAGAAAGCGTTTAGTTGCTAGTGTTTAGCGTTTAGTTAATTATAATTCCAAACTAAACCCTATACCCTAAAAACTATACCCTAAACTAAAATGGCAAAAAAAATTAAGACATTAATAAAATTAAACATAAAAGGCGGAGAGGCAAATCCGGCTCCTCCTGTTGGCCCGGCACTGGGACAACATGGACTTCCTATTATGGAATTTGTAAAGGCTTTTAATGATAAAACAGGAGATCAAAAAGGAACAGTATTGCCTGTAGTTATAACAGTCTTTGAAGATAGAACATTCTCTTTCATAGTCAAAAAACCACCGGTTGCAGAGCTTATAAAAAAGGCTCTTAAGCTTGAAAAGGCTTCGCAAAAACCCGGGAGAGAAATTGTTTCTAAATTATCGAACGCACAGGCAGAAGAAATAGCAACAATAAAAATGGATGATTTGAATACAAAAGACGTAAAACAAGCGGCAAAAATAGTAAAAGGCGCCGCCCGTTCAATGGGAATACAGACGGAATAATATTAGCTGTTAGTTTTTAGGGCATAGCGTATAGTTATAGAAACTAATCCCTAAACGCTAAGTAACTAAACGCTAAAAAAAACTATGGGTAAAATACGAGTCAAAACAATTGGCGACGAAAGTCTTGAACAAGAAGAGCAAAAAAAGCTCAAGGAAAAACGTGAGCAGAAAACTCTTCGCGAAGGTCAAGGTGTTGCTCACTTAAAAAACATGGGTGGGGGCCAAAGAATAACAACAGTCGGACCAACAGAGGAAGAAATTCTTGCCCAAACCCTTGACCAAACATCACAAGAAGGAACAACAAGCGAAGCGCAGTCCGACTCTGGCGGAAAAACGAAAAAAGAGAAATTTAAAAAAGTAAAAGTTTTCTCAAAGCGATATAAAGAAAATAAAAATTTGGTTGCAAAAGACACAATTTATCCACTTTCTGAAGGCATATCTATCTTGCGAAAATTTAAAAAGGGAAAATTTGACGAAACAGTAGAACTTCATTTGAATGTGAAAGAAAAAGGAATTTCAGGCCAAATTCCTTTACCTCACGGCACCGGCAAGAAATTAAGAATCAAGGTTGCAGACGAAGCATTAATTGCCGAAGTTGAAAAAGGAAAAATAGATTTTGATATTTTGATAGCCGCTCCAGCAACAATGCCTCTTCTTGCAAAGGTAGCAAAAATTTTGGGACCGCGCGGTCTTATGCCGAATCCAAAAAATGGAACCATCACAGACAAGCCGGATGCTTTAATTGAAAAACTCTCACATGGACAAGTGTCTTATAAAACAGAGTCAGAAGCGCCAATTATTCATCTTTCTGTTGGTAAAATATCTTTTGAAGACAAGCAACTGGAAGAGAATATAAAAACAACTCTTAAAACAATAGGGTCAGAAAAAATTAACTCTGTTACTCTCAAATCCACCATGAGCCCCGCAATTCGCCTTGTAGTTTCTTAAAAAGGGCTTTAGATTAGAGGCTGATTTTTTTGACAATCTGAATCTCTCATTCCCCCAAGCTCGCTTGTTAGCTTGGTATTTGTTCCTGTTTCAAAAACCGATGAAACATTACATCCTTCACAATTCATTTTCCAAAGTGAAGCTGCCATTTCCTCTACGCCACGATTAATTCTTGCTCCAAGTCTGAAAAAATTTGCCTCACAACCATGTATTTTTGTTTCTACAGTTCTATTACTTCTTCTTATCGTATACTTATTATCATCCAGCTTTTCTTTCATATTAACCAAGGATTATACATAAAGAATATACATCGTGCAATTACCGGATACGCTACCAGCTTGACATTTACAAACAAACTGTATTACGCTATAAGCGTGAAAAGAATTATACCTGTTTTTCTTGCTCTGGTTTTGCTTTTTTCAGCTACACAGTCAGTCTTGGCACGCCATAGAAACCGAGTCCTAGGAGCATCAACACAAGCATCAGAGTTGAATTTTCCTTCTATCTCTTCCGGCCCTGGACTTATTCTTCCAGACAGCCCTTTTTATTTCGTCGATAAATTAAAACAGCAAGTACGTCTTTTACTAGCCTTTTCACCGGAAGACAAGGCAAAGCTTAGAGCAGATATTGCCGGTGAAAGACTTGCAGAATTAAAGGCAGAACTTCTAAAAAATAATCAAAAGGGTATAAATATTGCACTTTCCGAATTGGCATCAGAAACACAAAAAGCAGCAACCGCGCTGACTGATGCAGAGCAAAAAGGGAAAGATGTTTCACTACTATCCCAACAAATAAATGAAAAGATCAAAACAGAACGGGATATTTTGAAAGGTCTTGAAAAACAAGCAGATGGAGAATTAAAACTACGGATTGAATTGACACAGGCCACTGTGAAAAAAGCAAAAGTAGAAGTAGAAGACTCACTTCCGCAAAATATTATGGAGAATGAAATCCGGGATAGTATAAATAGTGAGTTGGAGGACAAAATAAAGGACGCGCAAGACGTATCTCAAGGAATAAAAAATTCACTGGAAGAACTTTCGAAAGAAGCGTCAGACGCAGCTCAAAAATCGTTAACAAGGCGTGAAGAAGCACTCAAAAAAGCAATTGAAGAAAAAAACGCTGAACTTGTAAAAGAACAAAAAGATCTTCTTGAACAAGAAGCAATAAAACAAGCAACACTTATTGGAATAACCCTGAAAGCGGCTCGTGGGGCTTTACAAGCGGCTGAAGAGTTGGAAAAAATATCAAATGCTTTTTATGAAAGCGAAAAAGACGTAGAAGAAATACGAGCTATTCCTGTCCCAAAACCAACTCCTGCTCAAACACTTTTAAATTCAAATCAGGTCAAACTCTAACCTACACTCCTTTTCTATACTCCGCTTTGTTTATCTTAATTTTCTCTTCGTCTTCCTCAAAAAAGTGCTGTTTTATAAATTTCATTGTGTCACGCGGATCCTGCGTATTTACGAAAATCCCCGTTGCCATCTCAAATCCACCGGCGATTTTTGCACGCGGCATAATTCGCAAGTACCAGTCACGATAAGGGTAAATGTAAAAGTTATACGGGAATTCGTGGCCGTGACGTGCAGCAAGAATACGAAGCAGATGTTTTAGCACATAAGAAAGACTTTCTATCTCTTCAAAAGTGATTTCACTAAAAATTTTTCCGCGAGCCGTAGGTATTATCCAAACTTCATCAGGCCACTGAGAATAAGGCGGACAAATAAGCTTGAAGTCTTTTACCATAAAATGCTCTCCTGTATAATCAAGAATTTCCTCAAGTCGCGGTACGACAACGGGCACATCCCTTGGAACAACTGCAAGCTGTGAATGCGTGTGACCGATACTTTCCCCTGCATCATGTCCCGAATTCCCAAAAATAATTACGGTTCCTTCTTTTATGTGAGCGTTGAATCTATTAACAAATGCCTCAATAACAAGCTGTATCTGGGAAAGAGGAAGATCTGTCAAGTGCTCTATGTGCTGTGGGGAATGAATAATTACTTCGTGAATAGGAGCAAACGGATATTTATTTTTTACGACGCGTACAGACCAGTTTTGATCCAACCCCTCGCCTCCTATTCTATAAACGTCAGGATCTTTTTTCTCGTTACCCACACAAAACGGGCAAAGCTTTTTTTTCTTTTCATGAATATCCGGTCTTTTTGAGCGCTTTGGCGCGAGTATCACCCAATTCTCAAGACTCGGAATGTTAACGAATTTATAATCCGACATATATTTATAGTATCGTTCATTGATTGTTTTGACAAGAGGATAGATTTACTTAACACAACTAACCTCTATAAGCCTCTGCAAATGTAATAAATCACTATGAGCTATTAAAGATACTTGAACTCGGGTGTGTATAGTAAATATCTATAGGCTATATAATGTTCGAAGCTGGGATCCAATAGCCTCAAATACAATCTTATAGTCTTTTTGATTCCTTGTTAATAAAGTGCTATAATCGCATCTATATCGCCAAATCCGTCTTTAGGGATTGTGTCAATTTGCAAGACCACTTCCCTGCTTTGGGATTTGGCTTTGTTCTTTGACAACTTGGGTCACACACGCGTGGACAGCAGATGACAATTTGCATATTTGCGAATCCGCGTGTTTTAGACATGAATTCATCAACAGTCAGATTGGCAAGGGAAGCCAATGCATCTCGTCAACGACCACCTTTCAACCCCGCAGGGAGGGAGACTTGGATTATTTTGACAGGCTTGGAACCATTATCGTACTAACACTTCTGTGCGGCGCTGTCCTCATCGACAACGCCTACAAAAATGGAGTACACACTGACTATCGGGCCATAACCGGCGTCGTCATCGGAACCGTCTTCATCGGACTGCTCACTCTCGGACACTATCACAAAAACCACCATTAGGGAGGGACTCGTGCACGTCGTATTCATATTGGGACTTTGGGGTTCAACGATTGGAGGAGCTTTTGTGGGACTTACAGCTCTTACTTTTTATTCGTTGAAACGATTCGTCTCAATTCGAGGATCTCCTTCTTGGGAGCCTTGGGTCATCGAGAATCTCGCTATAACGTTTATTGCGGGAGCAGCTTTAAGCTTCATCGGCAGCATCATGCTTGCCGTCGAACGGATCCTTACGCTTACCGTCTGAATGGAGGGAAACACGGTGGCCAAGAGAGATAAAAGGAAAAAAACCATTTGCCCAAAGTGCAAGAGGCTTAACACGATCGTCCAGCTCCAAAATGGTAAGACGCTCTTTGTTAAGTGCACTTGGGGGAGGTGTACCTTCTCTCAACCGGCAGTCACATCTCGCTTCTACGCAGATCCCACATAGCAAACGGGCAGGAGAGGGACAATTCCGTGGCAAATAATCCATCAAGGTTCGTACGAACGACAAAACCAGGAATCCCTGGAGTCAAGGTCGAACCGCCGACAAAACCAAGGCGCAAGCCAAACGGCGTTAAGATCGGTAACAGCCAAACATTCGGCAGCGGCAAGTAGGAGGAAAGGTGTTTACCAAGACAACGAAAGTCAAGGTGCATTACACCTCCTTCGTCCAAACCCGCGTGGCAAGCTGGGTCAACAAACACATCCCGGATGGGGTTAGAATCCAGAGAAAAAGCTTTGGTCCTACGGTGGCAACCATTACTCTAACAGGTGATGACACCAGGATTCAGAGCTTCATAGACAAGCTTGCCGGACAGACATCCGTCAGGTCAATCGAACACTAGGAGAGGTATATCCCGAATGATGCTACAGGTAGCATTCGCAATGGAGGAAGCCTACTCGGCTCTCACAGCTCTTGCCGAAGCGCGACAGAACGTTGCCGATCTCGAGTACAAGCTACGAGAAGCATCTGTGCTCGCGGACGCATCGGGCGATCACGCCACCGTCAACCAGATCCTCGCAGATCTTGATTTCGCACGCGATGAAGACAAAGCCGCGCGAAATTGTATCGAGCGATGGACCGAGCCCGTTCGGAAGTTAAAATGAAGAGCATCAAAAGGCTCGCCAGATGGATTCGAAACGAGGTAATCCTCGTGTACACCGGGTGGACCGACGAAGTCTTCCACAGAAGCTCGAAGCCCGATCGAAGAGATCTTTGGTGAGAGGATACGCCATCTTCGAAGTCACGAAGGGAACGGCTAACACCGTCGCACACGAAATCCGTGCGATGATGGGAAAAACCGCCGAAGTGACTACGACCGTCGCAGGTCCTTTCGAATACGCCGTCGTGCTGACGACTGACCTCGACCAGTTCTATCTACGACAACTCGCAGAGCGGATCAGGCTCGAAATAACCAGAATGGACTTCAAGCTCTGTCTTGGCGTTCCTGACTAGCTCTGGCACCACCACTCTTCGCAAGGAGAAGCTCATGTCACCGTGACCCTTGGTTGAAAAACCGCCCCAAACGATTTCCTGTGACCTCAACGTCACACGGGTTTTGCCAAAGGGCGGTTTTTTCTTGGAAAAATCTTGCAAAAATTCACCATTTCACAGCATATTTTCTCCTTGCGATTGAAGCATTAGGACGTAAAGTTTTTGTGAGTGAACGCGTCAGGGGGATTCCTCGTCCGAAGGATCGAGGAAGGGGTGAAATCACCCGACAAGTGAACGAACAAAAATAGTCCGGCTTCATTCACAAGAAGTTTTGGGCGTCTTTTTTAAAAGACGCAAGAAAAAAACAACCACTCTCTATCCATGCTATGGTAAAATATATTCACTATGACAGAAATAGGAGAGCCCATTGGAGAATTTGGGAACGACGAAAAACCACTACAAAGTTTAGGAATGTCAGCAAAGGAAATACAACCGCAATCTAAAGGACCCGCTTCCCCTATTGAACTTTTCCCAACTATTTTTCCGCACATACCGGAAGAGCTTTTCACCCGTCATCTTATGCAACAAATTCCCGGCAAGGGTAAAAATGGAGAATTTCTTGTCGTGGATTTAAGTAACCCTACGGTAGGCGCTTCCCTTGAAAGAGATAACTTGAAGAAAATTGCACATCTTTTTGACCTAAATCAACCGGGAGAAAGAAAATATGCAGCGATTTTTTTTGTCAGCAACCACCCTATTGATCTGGACAAAATTCCGGAAGGACTATTTAGTCTATATAGAGATCTTCTAAATAGACAAGATCCTAAAAGAGACAAGAATAAGGCAAGAATAGGTGAGGAAAAATGCGGGGCCATATTTGGTTATGAGGAAGGCGGAAACGACAGAAATGTTGAATTAAGGAAGGAAAAGCTTGTCGAGGCCGGTTTTGTTAAGGTAAATGTCCTGCCGGGAAGATCAAGCAAAAATCCAATGATTTGGGAAGCCAGAATTCCAAAAGAAGCAGAACAGGATGGTAAATTGGCTAATGATATTGTTGAAGAATGTAGGGCAAAAATCGATAATGATGAAACCATTGATGAACATAAAAATTATTTAGCTTTTTTGGAAGAAGGCAACAGAGCTTTGCGGGAAGATAATCCTGATGTTGAAGAAATCGATGATTCGAGAATTTTGAGTCGGATGGTCAAAGATTATAGAAGATTTAAATATGATCTTCTAAATGGACTGGACAGGGATATTACATTTACATGTGGTACAAAAATTAGAATTTCAGGAAGAGAGAAAAATATACGTCAAGATATTTTACAACATTGCGGAGATAAGGAATGCGCACATGAAACCGGAACATCTTCATTTCATGATTCATTCACGGCTCTTGTCGGAGAAGGCGAATCCTCAAGACAAATACAACATCAATATAAAAGGGAGCAAAACAAAGGGCCCTATAAATCTCGCATGGGAACTATTGAAGAAGAGGCTGTCAGAAAAGCTGTGCTTGAACCGGGTTTTTCCCATCCCACAGCACATGTGTGTTTTGAATGTAAAGATGAACATATCCGTTTTCCGGCAAAACTTTCATATAAAGAATTTACCGTTGAAGATGGTAATGGAGGATATAAACACTTTGTTGCAGCAAGCTGTCCTACGCACGGGAAGAGACTTACGTATAAAGCACCTAGTGTTCAACAAGTCAGGGATTGGGAAGCACGCCACAAAAAAAATAGTCAAACCTAAAACACAATTCTTCCTTTATTCTTCGTTCCGGACATATTTTCTGTTTATTGCAATCGCACAAAAGTGATTATATAATATTTACTTATGACTCACGAACGAGAATTATTTCAGAAAGTTTCACCACCCGAAACTCATAACGCGGCAAAAAGTGAAAAAATTGATGTCTCTGATAAAAGAGTTTGGGTTGTGGAAGGTTTTGACCCGGGGCTACGTAGGATACATGAAGAAGTGTTAAAAAGATCCAGATTTACGAAGGTTTCTACCTTTAATAGTAGAAGTGAGCTCCTTGAATATTTTGAAGAAACGGAGAGAAACGACAGACCAGAACTAATTGTTACCGATTTTCAAAGAAAAGATAGAACTAGCGTAAAAGAAGTGATGGATGAGACTCTGGTACCTGTTGTCGTTATGACGGGAGGAATGACTCAAGATGAAGCAACTCAATTACTGGCTATGGGAGTACTTCAAATCATACGAAAACCATATGTACCTAATGAATTTATAGAAACCATAGAAAATGCCCTTCGCAGTAACAGCCAAAAACCTCCAACCCCATAACTCCAAATCTATTAACCCGTTAACTCGTTAACTTTTTAATGCAAGAACCGCACCTTTAATTTTCAGTTTAGCTCACTAATAAACCCAAATCCTCTAATCAAGGACGGACCTTGACAGACTTGACAGACCTCCTCAAACACATTTAACTAACTTTGGGGTATTTGAAAAGCTTTGACATTGTGTTGCTTGAACAATAAATCGCTAATCTCCACCATAGCTTTTCTTGCATAAATGCTGTATTTTTCGTCTGCCGCCTCAACTAGCGTTCTAAAATCCAGTGTATACTTAATTTACTTGAATGATTATAATCGCATCTTGCAACTTCTTCTTCATATAATCCGTTCCACGTAAGAATAAATCCTGTATCAGGATGCGTTAATTCCGGATTGCTTCTAGTCCATGCGATTTCTACTCCCCATTTGTCTTCCACTGTTCCTTTATCATCCACTATCATTTCCATTTTGGGAAAATAATCAAGCTTTCTTATATTTTCGCGGATTGCTTGTTTTACGACTGTAGAATCCACCGGACGCGGCTCCTGCATTCGTCTTCCTAAAAACTGCCCTGTTTCACTTATCATTTATTCCTCCACCTCAACTGTCAAATCAAGATAAATTTTCTGTCCGGTTGCAACCTCCAACTCGCGTCGCGCCATACTTCCTATAACTTTTATCCTTTGCCCCCCTGCGCCAATTACCATTTTTTTATAACGCTTGTCGGCAACAATAATTCTTGCTTTAATGTAAAATATTTTTGATTTATTTCTTTTTTTTACTTCATCAACTACCACTCGAAGCTTGTACGGAAGCTCGTCTCGCAAAACAAGAAACGCTTTCTCACGGATATTCTCTTCAATATAAAGGTTCGAACTAAGGTTGAGCGCCGGTGTTGCCATATCTTCACGGACTATTTGTTTTTCTCCCTCGGGCAAAAACTCAAGAATTTTTGCAACAAGAAGAGAGAGATTCAACGGTTTTATTGCAGACACCTCCACAACAGAATCAAATTCGTCTTCCAAAAATCTATACTCTTCCCTATAGCTTGGTTCTTTCTTATCAATTTTATTGATTACCAAGATTTTTGGCTTATCAATTTTTCGTAAAATTCCTAAGACACGATTTTCTTCAATGCCACGGCGTCTTGTGTGATCAACAATATATAAGACGACATTCACATCCTCTTTTAAAGCTTTGGACGCAGCAAGATTGGCCTGCCCTGAGCGCGCGGAGCGAGTCGAACGGGCAAAAATTCCGGGAGTATCTACAAAAACTATTTGGGCATTTTCATCTTCATAAACAGCATATATTGAAAATTGTGTTGTCTGTGGCTTTGGGGAAGTAATTGCCACTTTATGTCCAACAAGATTGTTAACCAAGGTTGATTTTCCGGTATTCGGCCTTCCAATTAATGCTACAACGCCTACTTTCATACAACTTCTCCTTCTGTTTTTTTATGAAATCCGTTTTTTTGCTGCGTTCTTTTTATCTCCAATATTTTTCGCGCAAAGATTGCTCCCCGCCTCACATATTCGTTTTTTAAATCCTTTGCAGAAAGACGTGTATTGTTTATTGCAGACGCAAATCCAAGACGAACCAAAGGATGAAAATGAACAATTAATTCAGGATCAAGACTTACCTGTTTGTCAAAAAGCCAATGGGAAATTCCCGTGCGAAGAATTATCCTGTTTCTATCCTTTTTTATTTCACCATCAAAAGTCGCATCTCTATAATTAATATCTTTAAAATCTCCATTTCTAGCTTTTACATAAATGGCATGCTCATCATCGTCTTGAGGTATCTCATCAAGAATCGGAGGATTTCCGTATTCTGAAGCAGTAACAATAGCCCACCCGACTTTGTACCCATCGGTGTAATGTGCCTTGGCTGTATTAACCTTTTGCTTTGTTTCTGATTCCGGAAAGGAAGGAATACTTCTTGCAAGTCCCATATTGAGTCCTTTTATTCCCTCGTCTTCGGCAAAAATATGAGATAAATCTTCTTTAACTTCAATGATTGGTAATTTTATTTTTAAATCATCTATTCTTTTACCAAGGCCTGTAATGTATCCATTTTCGTAATTCTGAACTCCTTGCGGAGTCATACATGATCTGCGTACATTTTTTACCGCCTTTAGTGGAAATGGCTCACCAGTTAAACCCAGCGCAAAACCGGCAGAAAAATTTGAATCCTGCGAAAGGGTATCAATACTATCGGGGTTTTTCCCAACAAATTCAGTCATTTTATTTATTATATCTAATACTTATAACACTTAAGATATGGATTTAGATATTTTCTCAATTCACTTTCTTTAAATTTTCCCCCCTGCAACATTTCCTCTGCTTTTTTTAAAATGCTTTCTGAGCCGAATCCTGCAAGTCTAATTCCTATTGCAATTTCGTAATCTCCAAACATACCGGCAATTTCAGAAGGAAAAAGCGTATCAATAGGTAAAATTATCTCTGTTGATTTTCCTCTTGCATCTTCTGTAATTTCATCTTCAATTTCTCCTTCAATTTCATCTATGTATGTTTGACTGACAGTTACCCCATCAAGGCGCAATCCAACACTGTTGTTTGAAAATGTTATGTCTCCGTCTTTTTCCAGCTCACAAGTAGGTAGATTTTCCCATAAGGATTTGCCGGCAGACATTTTTAATCTATCAGGCAAACCGGTTAACATTCTTGTTAATGTAACCATATCCGATCTGTCAATTTGAGGCATTAACATAAAATACCAATCTATTGTTTCTCCATTTCTTTCTTCTGATGTATCAATCAGTCGTTTCCTATATACTCCGTCTCTTGGAAGTGGTTCGCCTAAAATCAATCGTTTTGTCTCATCCAAACCAAATTCTTCAACAACTGATGGTCCAGGCACATCGTCCGCACCGACTGTTTTAAGATACATCCTGGGCACGCAAGTTTGGTCAAACGAATTATAATCAGGCTTAACAGTTCTATAAAGCTGTGTAGCTGGTTTTTCAGGATTCATATAAAAATTATATACTATTATAGGCTATTATTCAAGCACGAATATTTGCAACACTCCTGATTATACAATATAATGTGAGTAAGATAGGGGTATAGTGAAATGGCATCACAACGGTCTCCAAAACCGTTATTTCAGGTTCGAGCCCTGATACCCCTGCAAGATAGTCTTATCCGAAGGAAAGATTAATCTTATAGTTCTGTTTTCCGCCCTCTTTTGATATAATTCTCCACATGAGTATAGAAAATTATCGCGTTGACGGAGAACCACGAGCCTTATATTATGCTGAATACCGTACGGCATACACTGCTGTTTGCGAAAAACTAACTGTGGGAAAAGTAATCCCACTAGACATTTCTGTTTCTTTTATGGGCAACAACGGACTGATCCCCACTTCTTTTGACTTAAGAAATGCTGATAGACAACCGGTAGGAGAATTTATTACTCCGGGAAAATCTGCACATGTAACTTTTACCGAAAATTGCGATATTGCTTGTGGAGCGTTATTTGACAGAAAAGCTCGGAGAACTGACCACCTCTATACAGTAACAGCTAAACAATTAGAAGAGTTGGATTACTTTACTTATTATCTTCCCCTTCCGAATATGCCTCTTCATTTGAGAGTTGTTCACGCAGCACAAGTTCAAAACCCTACTGCTCGGGATATTCCGCACCGTGCACGAATTGCGCTAGCAGATTTACTGAACAATCACAAAGTATGCTAGCTCCCGACAGGATACATAAAGTGGTATAATCTGCCCTATAATGAGATCCTCGGAAACTCATATAAGCAAACTGGAAATTATATCGACAAACAATATGAATAACCGGCAGGTTCTTGAACAGCTAAGAAAAGGCAGCTGGGTAGATGCAAGTGCTGCTTTGCGGGCAATTGACCGACGAGATGAAGCGTGGAATCCCGGGAGGCAAAGACACCGGGGTGAAACCATAATACCTGAATTTGCACCTTTACCTCTTCCGAATGATAATGATAGGTTGCGTCCCGAAGGAACACGCAGAGAAGGACTACCAAATCATGCACATGTCTCTCTAGAGTAAAAGAGGCGGCAGATGTAAATGAATAGGCAATAATTAAAGTTCGAACAAATTCTCACAATCCTGCAACTTCTTTGTGCTTTTGCTATACTAAATCTGTGAAACTGTCCAAAAAATACAACACGGTTACTACTCTTTCAAAAACAATTGCGCTAATTCTATTCATATCACTTCCCTTCATCGGATTTTATCTTGGAATGCAGTATCAAAAAGGGCTTGACCAACCTCTTGTAAATTCTGTTTTATCCAAACCTGAAACAAAAGCGTGTACGATGGAAGCAAAATTGTGTCCTGACGGAAGTTATGTCGGACGGGTTGGTCCAAACTGCGAATTCGCTAAATGTCCCACCAAAAAGCCTTAAACCTTTGACGTAATTACATACAAACTTCTTGTCAAACACCAATTTCTGTGGCTAATTGAGGTGGCACCTCAATTCCTGCTGATATAGTTTGTGCTCTTGAAATTTATTTAAACTTCCTAAATAATAATTAATCCTATGCTAACAACGTCAGACCTCAAAGCAATTAAGAAAGTGGTTCGTGAAGAGATAGAAGCTGAAGCTGGAAATATTAAGGATAGTTTCTCGCACGAAGTTAGAACTGCAAATATTCATCTTAGAAATGCGATTCACAAGCAAGGAGATAGAATAAAAAATGTAGAAGTCAGGTTATCTTCTATTGGAGAGGAAGTTAAAGGTTCAAGAAAAGATATTAGAAAACTCCAAAAGGATATAAGTGTTGCAATTGATGTTTTCAACGTTGAAGATACAAGACTTGCAAGGCGTGTTCGTAAAATCGAACAACATTTAGCTTTGCCAAACGAAAATTAAACCCAATTTTACTCCGCCGGGGTTGTTCCGAAGATGGTAATTCTTGTTCCGGGATTTATTTCCGTTGCATACGTTGAATTATCCGTGGTCTGAGGCTGTGCCCACGCATACAGCCTTTCTGCATTCTCAACACTGATATTTACGCACCCATGGCTCATGGGGTGGCCAAAATTATTATGCCAATACGCACCGTGCAGACCATAACCGAGGGTTTTTGGGTAGTCGGCGTTATAAAAAAACATTGTGAATGGAACATTTGGAAGATTGTAATATGTGCCCAAAGCAGTATTTCCGCCCTCCATGCGTGTGAATCTTAGCTTTATCCAGATATTAAAGTCACCAGTAGGCGTAGGATACCATTTTCCTGTTGATACGGGAAAATCAAAAACAAGCTGTGGCCCTTCATATGACCATAAATGCTGAGTAGATAAGTCTACAAAAATACGCTTTTCTGAGTCTGTTTTCTCTCCAAGCACCTTTGGCAAAGCAATGCTTACAGCAAAGCTGGGGCCGTCGATTTTCCTTCCAGAAAATTCGCCTCTTAAACCAGGCATAAAACGGCCTGAAAGATCTTTTATACAGCTTATAGAATTTGCGCATCTTGTACCCATACCGTTTACGCTCAAAATATAGGTACCCACACCAATGCCTAATGCTAAAACAAAAAATACGCATAGCCTGAAGCTGAATTTGAAAGTTTGCTTTTTTCTTTTGGTTTTTCTCTTTTTCACAAATTTATCGTAATCCGTCTTGTACAAAAAGTAAAGAGACAACTTGACTAAAGGCTTATAGTATGCTATAATCCACGATTACAGGCTTTTTTATATAGCCTATAATTATATGTTTCAGAATCTAATTCATTTTACAATTTTATCTATTTTTGGGTTTACGGCAATTCAAAGTCCTCTTGCCTCTCCTAATTCACGTGTATTGGCAAACCATACCATGTCTCTTGAAACCCGATACGCCGTGCCCCAAGTAAATGAAGTGTTTAAAGATAATATTCTTCTTACGCTTGCATATCTTGACGGTCAGGTAAAGTCAGCAAAAGACATAAACTGGGAAAAGCTCAGAAAAAAAGGTGATGTTGAAATTGTCCTCAAAAAGGGTGAGGTTTTTGCGTTCCACGAAGATGCCCTTCCTGATTATTCAGGTAAAGTAGCCGTTACAACAGGCGCCCATTTTAATTCCGGTGAAGGATTTAAATCAGACGGCTGGCTTGTAGGTGACGGTGTTTGCCATTTTGCATCTCTTCTCTACTGGGTCGCAAAAGATGCCGGGCTCGAAACAAAAGCACCTACAAACCATAACTTTGCAAACATTCCGGAAGTTCCGAAAGAATATGGAGTATCAATTTATTATATGCCCGGTCAAAAAAACACAAGCGAAAATCAGAACTTGTATATTAAAAATACAAAAGATAAAGATATACGTTTTGCATTCGAATACGACGGTGTAAATCTGAAGATAAACGCTTCCGAAATAAACTAGACTCGAAGAGCACCTAGCCGAATGCGTGTTCTTTTGGCGCTTTCCTTATTCTAAACGATAAGAAAAAACAACTGAATCCAACCAGAGCGCAGAGAAGAAAAGGAAGAGGAATATAGAAAGTTGCAAGAGCTCCCGCGATAATCGGCCCCAAAATATTACCAATACTTACATAGGAAGAATTAAGTCCTTGAATTGTTCCTTGTGATTTCTCATCTGTTTCGCGCGATAAAAGAGTTTGGATAAGCGGCCCCACAAAGGAATTTGAAAAACCAAAAACAATAACAGTTACAATATATATAGGAACGCTCCTTACAAAAAAATACGAAACAAATGCCCACGACGCGATAAATACAGCATAAGTAAAAGTTTTTTTCTCTCCAAATTTTTTAATCACTCTTTGAAGAAGAAATGTTTGAACAAATATCCCAATTGCGCCAATCATGGTAAATACTAGCCCGATTTGCGCAGGGGTAAAATGCAATATTTTTATTGCAAAAGGCTGATAAGCAAAAAGAAGAGCCCCAAATGCAATGTTGTAAAGAAATGATACAAAAAGAGTTTTCCCGACAGCAGGGTGAACAAGCGCTCCTGCAAGTCTTTTAAAATCAAACAATTTTCCTTTGCGAACCTGTCCTATGTTTTTATTTGTTTCGGGCAAAAAAAGAATTGTAATAATTGTTGCAAAAATAGAAATTAATGCCGCAATCAAAAACGGAATATGCGTTCCAAACCCAACCGTCAAAGCAGAAATTGCAGGACCAAAGAAAAATCCAAAACCAAATGACGCTCCGATTATTCCAAATCCTTTCGCGCGGTTATGCGACTCATTCGTATCTGAAATGACAGCCGCTACAACAGGAATATTACCTGCGGTTATTCCGTCAAGAGCACGCGCCAAAAAAAGAAAAATTGCATTCGGCGCCACAGCAAGCAACAAAAAGGAGGTCGCTGTTCCTGCAATTGAAGTGACCAAAAGCGGTTTTCTCCCATATTTATCAGAAAGACGGCCTATTATAGGAGCGGAGAAAAATGAGCATAGAAAAAAAGTGGATAAGAGAAGGGCGTTTTGAAAATCCGTAAGCCCAAAACTTTTTGAATACGGATACAGAATAGGTATTATAATCCCATACCCCAAGGCATTAACTATTGCGATTAAAGCGACTATTGCCAAATTACGATTGTTGCGAAAAATTAACACGAGATTACTAGTATAGCAATTTTGGGCGATTTTTGGAATTTCAAAACAGTTAAACTCTTTTCCTTAGACCTCGTCTGTCATCAATTTCTTCCTGAAGTATGGCAATCTGCAAATCTATATCATCTAGAAACTTTTTTTGAGCAATCGAATATACTTCACCACGTTCTCTTTTTTCATCCTCTTGTAAATCAAGCGATTCAAGAGCTGCAAGAAGCCTACCGCTTTTATGTTCATAATGTTTTATGATTGCAGGAATATCTTTCATGACTGTATTATCTAAAAGAGAACGCAGGTAATCCGGAAGCAGATTTGTATCGGTTGTAAAAAAGCGCGAAAGAGTTCTGTCGCAACGGGCAAGCGCCCACATATCACGAAGTTTTCTGTATGGTATAGCCTCGATTCCTGCATTTTCAATATTCATCTGACTTGGAGGAAAATCGCTTAAATACCAATTAAGCCTTGCTACATGATTTTTCAAATCAAATTGTCTTTCAACCATAGTTTCACCAAGACTGAGAATTGATGCCGCAAGATGAATACCAACAATGTCTGTTCCGACACGTAAACCCATTTCTCTCATAAAAGATGGCGTAAAATAGATCATGCCGTCTGGTGATACGTTGCTGACAACAAAACTTGACAGAGCATTTTTTCCTTCCTGTGCCATGTCTAGAGCAACTGCATCAATATTAGAATGCGCCGGACCTAAAAAATTTTTTCTTCTTTGAAAACTTTCAACATCTTTCTGATCTACAGGATGTGCGAAATAATTTTCAATACCCATATCCTCTTTATATCACATCGCATAAAAATTTGAATGATATACTGTCTTTATGAAAAAGAATTTACCGACTCTTAAAATTGAAAAAGATTTATGGAATAAGGGATTTATTGTTGTCGGAATTGACGAAGTGGGACGCGGGTGTTTTGCCGGACCGCTTGTTGTTGGAGGAGTTATTTTACATCCGGATTTAAACAAACTACAACTGGAAAAGCTTCAAAATCTTGGAATAAACGACTCAAAAAAACTAAGTGGATACAAAAGGGAACTGCTCAATAAAAGTATTCAAGAATTTACATTTTACTTGGATTTACAATATATTTCCGTTGGTATAATAAATGAAATCGGCATAGGGAAAGCGACAACTTTGGGGTTTGAAAAAATAGCAAAAAAAGTTTTTGAAAAAATCGGCAACAAAAATATTTTTTTTATAACAGATGCTTTTAGTATTCCTTCTGTTGAAAAAAGTAAGCAATTAAATATTATTCGCGGCGACTCCGCTTCTATCTCAATTGCCGCGGCAAGCATTATTGCAAAAGTCCACCGCGATAATTATATGGTAAAACTTTCTGAAGAGTATCCGGAATACGGGTTTGAAAAACATAAAGGATATGGAACATTACTTCACCGAAATGCCATTATAAAACACGGTCTTTCTTCTCTACACCGCCCTGAGTTCTGTAAAAAGTATCCCAGAGTTTGAAGTTTTGAGCGAATTTTGATAAAATAACCTTGTGAGCAAAACACCTGAAGCATTTGGAGAAAATCAATCACAATTTAAAACTCAACGCCTTCGTCCTCTTAACCCTATTGGACAATGGGCGGAAGATTTTCGTATGCTGCGAGGAATTACATCTAGGGAAATGGATGAAAAATTTAATTTGCATTCATTGCATGTTACAGGAAGAAACAGAACAGAAGATACCTCTCTTTACACTCTTGAACAAATGCTGCAGGGGGCAGAAATTAACGGTGCTACAGAGTCGGAATTAGCCTCTCTTGCTGATGCGGTAGAAGAAACAATTGCAATAACACTTGAAAAGAAAGGGAAACTTTACGGCAGAATTCCTCCTTTGGTCCCAAGAACAGTTGCCAAAGAACTTCCGTGCGTTACGTTTACCGACACTCAACTATCTCAAAGCTTAAGTTCGGAGGATATGCCAAATAGAGAAAAATCTCCAAATGTTACTATGGTTGGGAGGATAAGAAAAGGTTTAGGATTTTCTGCGATTATTACAGAGGAGCAGGCTCAGAAAATAAAAGATGAGATTGCATCAAGAGATGAAAAGCGTGCTGAAAAAAGCATGGTTACAAATGAATTTGCGCTGGGGGCGGGAAAAATTTTAGGAAAAGATCCTACTGTATTTAAAGATTGTCCTTGGATTTTAAATCGTAGACAGTTGCCAAATCCTGAACAATTTGGAGCAATGCTTGAAACAAGCAGTATGACAAAAAGACAACGAAAAAAAATTATAAATTATTGGCTTGATCAATATCGTGAAACAATAAGTCTTGAAATGCTTGGGAAAGAGTACGTATTAACGCGTGCACGCATGCATCAGATAAAAAAACGTCTTGGATATAAAGGTAATAGTCTTCCTTGGAAAGTTGTTGAAGAGATAAGAGAGTATAAAAGGCAGTCTGCCGAAGGAATTATCAGAGCAGGAAGGCCTGTTTCGGAAGGCACGATGTTCTCGCTTGCAAAAGAGTTTGGGGTTTCTGCCTCATCAGTGGGTCAATATGTTGATAGACTGGATATTAAAGATAGAAAACGTTTGTCTTCTGAGGATATTGAAAAGATACGCAATTACAGAAGAGAGCTTCTGGAAATGGGCGGAACGCATAAGACCAATGGAGCTATTGCGCAACTTGCGGTTGAAACCGGAACATCAAGAACATCTATTTATAGAGCTGCAATATCTCTTGGCATAAATCCAACAAATCCTTCAGACGAAGATTTGGAACTGATTAGACAATACAGGAATACTCTCCACACTTAGTTTAAAATTTTGATAAGATAGTATAGCTGTGCCAAAAGAAGAAAAAAGTCACTCTAATCTCAAAAAATACTATCTATTTATAAGCCTCTTCTTATTAGTTGGGTTTTTTGTTTTTACGCTTATTGTTAGGTCGGATACGCTTAGAGGTTTTGATTTTGATACAACCGTTAGGGTCCAAAGCAAGATTCCGGTAAAATTTGACACTTTTTTCTCAATTCTTTCGGTTGTCGGTCGTTTTGAATTTACAGCATTTATTCTTCTTATTTTTATTTTATTTAAAAGAAAACTTACAGGATTTGTTCCTATAATAATTTTTTCCGCCGCACACGTACTTGAATATATCGGCAAAACCATACTTGAGCAACCCGGACCTCCTCGCATGTTTTTAAGGGCTCAATTTTCCGAATTTCCGGGGCTTCACGTTTTTACCGAATCGTCTTACCCATCAGGACATTCTATGCGTATTGTTTTTTTGGGAGTTCTTTTTTCAATTATTCTTTACAACTCAAAATTTTCAAAATCTATAAAACTATTCATACATACTATGATATTAACACTAGTTATTTCTATGATTGTTTCCCGAGTTTCTTTAGGAGAACACTGGACAACTGACGTTGTAGGCGGAGCATTGCTTGGGGCAGGCAGCGCACTTTTTTCCCTCCTTCTGTTGTAAGCTCAAACATATTGTTTGGCTTTGCTTTCAAACCCCTTTTCTGTTCTCTTTCTTATTTTTAAATCTTAGATCGTAGATATTTTTTATCCTTTGATTATTGAATAATTTAGTACTATAATTCACGTCATGTCAAAAGAAATAGAAAGAATTGGCCAGCCAAATCATCCAATCACAATTGAGGAAGGCGCACTTGAAATGTCTTTACGCCAAATTGTCTTGCCTCTTGCAGAAGATGATAGAACAGAATTTAACCGTGAAACTAATGTAATGAGAGAAGAAAATGGTCTACTCTATTCTACTTTAAGCGATTTATCTGATTTAAGAGCAACTGTTGGAAATATTTTTTGGAATTCAAATGCGTTTGATGTTGGCGCGCTTTTCTACAACAGGGCGATTAGAATGCAGGCAGGAAAAAATAGACTTCCCGTACCAAAAGTTGGTGAACGTGATGTAAAAAGATATTTTATAAATTTGTTGACAAACTGGGGCGAGACAAATCTTGCCGAAATTGAATGCTTCAAACAAGATATGGATGCTTCATTAAGCCTGCGTCCTATAAAACTGTTTGAAGAACTTTATGCCCGACAAGATCCATCAAATTGGTATATTAAAAAAATGGGCGGTGCAATTGGACAGACATCAAATGCTAAATCCGGAGCAAATGCCGAAAAGGAAAAAACTCTTTATAAGTTTCTTTCTGCTGCAAAAGGTCAGATAGGAACAATGAATGTGTCATCTCTTACTTTTGGTTTTTGGGACACACATGGAATTTTTTGTGAAACTCAAAGCGGAGACTCCCTTGAACGGATGTTTAACGCCACGTCTTCAAACGACAAAGACTTGGGACAATATCAAAAAGCATGACTAACGAATCACAACCAATAAGAAAAACTATTCCTCTAAAAGAGAAGCCTGGACAACACGCTTTCAAGACTATTGTGGAAGGAAGCCTTTTTGACGGTATTGACAAACCGTTTGTTGACGAACAAACTTTTATGCTTAGAGAACACGATAGACCTTATTCTGATTTTTCTCATTTTTTGGACGGCATGCATTCTATTCGCGAGTTGTTTGTTGCGCCAGAGGAAACATCATGTTTGTATCAATACAAAGTGGGGCAAAGATTTGTTCATCAGGCTTTTAGAGAACAACAGGCAGACGAAAACAAAAATTTTGTAGTCCCCAAAAAAGCAATTGACGCATATTGGAGTGGATTATTGGGTCTTCCGGAAAGCAGGAGAAGCATCAGACTTCTTTGCGAACTGACCAACACTCAAAGAGAAAATCTTACACCGCAAAAAATTGCAGAACTTGCACGAATGAAAACTGTTGGTTATCCTTTTCCTGAAATTCTTGCAAATATTGTAAGCGGTGCAAATTATTTAGCAGAAGAGATGCTCTCATCCCAACCACAACTTGCAAATGCATATAAGCAAGTATTGGGGCATAAAAAAATTTATGCAAGAGGATTTTTGCTTGGAATGGGAGATGCATACGGTCCAATCTCGCAAATTCCCCTACTTTAATATTGGTATTTCAAAATTCTTCCTGATAAAATAAACTCTGACGTAGAACGCCTTGGTAGTTCAGTGGCAGAACGCTTTCTTGGTAAGAAAGAGGTCTCGGGTCCGATTCCCGATCAAGGCTCAAGGGGACGACTTTTTTGAGTTTTACGAGAAAAAGCGACGTTCTGAGCGGAGCGAAGGTTGTCATTCCCGCCGCTGGCTCAAATGAGCAAAGCGAATTTGAGACACAAGGGATAAAGAAGGAAGCGCCATTGAACTTGCTTCAAGGCGACCCTGTCTTATTCCCCGCCGCTGGCTCACATAAATTAACAATTAAAAATGAACAAGTAGCAATAATTAAAAATAAACGAAAATGACTGTTGATATTGATAAGCGAACGTTAAAATTCGGCGTTGCAATAATAAACTTCATAAAATTTTTACCCAAAAATACATCAGGGTATTGCATCGGCAATCAGATAATTAGAAGCGGAACATCAATAGGGGCAAACGTAGAAGAAGCTCTTGGCGCACACACTAAATCAGATTTCGTATATAAAATAAATATAGCAAAGGGCGAAGCTCGCGAAACGAAGTATTGGTTAAAACTTATCAGCGAATCGAAACTACTTCCAAACTCAACTATAAATCCATTATTGAAGGAGGTAGATGAATTAGTTGCAATTCTTTCAACAATTGTTAAAAAATCAAAAATGAACCTGAAAACATAACAATTCTTCATTGTTAATTACTCATTCTTAATTCTTCATTTATAATTGTTCATTGATAATTCATCATTCATAATTTATAATTGTTACCTATGGCAAAGAAATCCGGAACAGTATTGACTTTGGGACTTGTGTGTACGGTTTGTAAAACCCGTGGATATATCACATCCCGAAACAAACTAAACACACCCGAAAAGCTCCAGCTTAAAAAATACTGTAACAAGTGCCGCAAGGTCCAACCTCATAAAGAGATAGAGAAATTAAAATAATATACTCTTGAATTTATCAACCAAGGTTTCCTTTTTTATTATAAATAGTGTAAAATTCTTTATGTGTAATTAGCTGCGGTGACGGAGTGGTCAATCGTAACAGACTGTAAATCTGTCGCCCGTTGGGGCTACGGAGGTTCGAATCCTCCCCGCAGCACTTCTCCCAGAACCGCTTCGAGGAAAAGGTCTCAGCGCAAACACAAAACATAACTCGCCAACAGTTGAGGTGGCACCTCAATTAGCTTGAAAAATATAAAGTGATGGTGTAGAATAAATATATGCCATCAAAAAACATTATTAAATCTTATGTTGAAGGAGGTTATTATCACATTTATAACCGTGGTGTAGAAAAAAGGCAGATATTCCTTGACAATCAAGACTGTGTGGTATTTCAAAGGTATCTTAAATTGTATCTAGGCGAACCCGAAGAGATCAAAAAAATTCAAATTCCCAGACTCCAAAATTTTCTTAAACATAACATGCACGATGAGTTCACTCTCTTAGCGTTTTCTCTTATGCCAAATCATATTCACCTTGAAATAAAGCAAAAAAATGCAGACTCAATGATAAAATTTATGAAACGATTAACTACAAGCTATGTCATGTATTTCAATAGAAAATACAAACGCGTAGGTGCTCTTTTCCAGAATGCATATAAGGCTACTCTTATTGAAAATGATTCCTATCTACTTCATCTTTCCAGATATATTCATCTGAACCCGACTAAGATAAAACATAAGGAAATAGATTTTGAGGACTTTTCTTCTTTGCCTTATTATTTGGGTACTAAAAGCGCAAGTTGGCTGGACACAAATGAAATACTTAGTTATTTTAGAGGTTTGAATATTAAAGGAAAAGGTACAACATATAAAGAATTTGTAAATGCATATCGGACACAACCAGAAGATATTCTCGGCGATCTTATCATAGAAAAAGACGATTAGTTTTAAAAATCAGTTTGAAAAATCAAGGCTATTTGAGGTGGCACCTCATTTGAAAATTTACTTACTTTAAATAAGAGGAGCCGATAATTATAACAATGTCTGTGTCTTTTGGTTTTGTCTCACCGTCCGGCAGGCTTGCAGTCTTTCCTTTCATAATCTTTGCAATACTTCCCGCCGCATCGCTTTGCGACCCGGTCAAATCAATAACTAATGTATCAGAGTATGGCTTTTTGATCGCGTTATCTTTATCAACAACTGTAATATTTGCGATTTTTGCCTTCAAATCTTTCTCAACAGTATTTGTAAGCCCTATAGTGCTTGTGCCATTTAGCAAAACGGTTCTGAGCTGTTTTGGCGTAGGGGTAGGTGTTGAAGTAGGGCCTTGCGACGGAGAAACTTTGGAAGTTATCGGTGCAGGAGAATTTGCAGGATTCGCATTTGTCTCACCGCCCGTATTAATCGGTCCTACATTTATAATCTTATTAATAGAAGACCTATACAAAAATACTTTTTGTGCATTTCCATATATCAGAACTTTGTCTCCGTTCTCGGCATTTTGAAAGAAAGCCTGACCTGCAAGTTTTGTCTTATCTGTCACTGTGGCAACCGTAGGATCTTCTCCTTTTGGAAGCACCATAAGCTTTCCGACTTTTTCAACAAGAGATTTTATTTCTTGTTTTGCAGCCTGATTTGGGTTTTGTAAAAGCTTTTGAGATGTTTTGTATTGGTTATAAAAATAAAATGACGGAATAATCCCGACAATAATAAAAGCTACAACGGCAATAATGTAAGTGGTTTTATTTATAGGCAACTTTTTAAAAGCTTTCATACCGGTATAATTTTAAATTTTCAATTTTAAATTTTAATTGAATGTTAAAGTTTTTAATTTTAAAATTTATACTTGATTTAAAATTTGTAATTTATAATTTAAAATTGTTATTTGTATAGTATAGTATGCCTCAAATCCTCTTTTCTGTCAAGAAATATACCGCCTCTAATTTCAAACTTTACTTTTTACCTTGACAATATGTATTATTAAAGCATGCTACCTGCCTTATTTCTCAGAAAATACAAAACTCTTCTTTGTTTTTTACTCTTTGTTTTTTGTTTTATGTTTTTTGCTCTCTCGGTCCATGCTTCCTCATTCACCGATTCTTATGTCCGATTGGATCGGAATAAAGCAAGTACTACTCTTTCGGGAACTGCATGCGCAACACCGTCATCAAGCGGTGCCGGAACAGAAGCAAAAGTTGTTATCGACTTTCCGTCAGATTTCACAATCAACTCGAACACTTCAAACTGGTCTGTCTCGACCTCCAATCTTCCCGCAGGCGCTGTTGCATGGCCTGGAATCGGTGTTTCGCAGGTTACGAATAACTCCATTATCTTTACAAGCTCTGATTTATCAACCTCAAGTCTTTATTGTTTTAATTTTTCATCGGGAAGCTCGACAACTGGAAGCGCGGGAAACAACAAGGCGGGGAACTTTGCAACAAGAAATTCTTCAAATACAACTATTGATACGGTCCCGATTGCGTTTTCTATTGTTTCAGATGACCAAATTAGTGTCACCGCAACTGTCCCCGCAAATCCTACCGATTTTTCCGTAAATCTTGAAAAAACAGACCCATCAAACAGTCTTTTTCCCGAAAATACTACAATATCCTACAAAATAACCTATGGGTCAAATCTTTCTTACGCCTCCAACATAACGCTTGAAGCGCAATGGTACCAAGGAACATTAAGCGGACAAGGATCTCCATCAGTTGATATTGTGAGTTATGTTGTGGGATCTGCGGGAAGTGCGTACGCAAGTACTGCACCTGTTATTGATACGGTAAACAATAAAATTACGTGGACGATTTCAAGTTTTCCTGCAAATACTTCCGGACAAACTGTTTCTTTCAAGCTCGAAACGGAAAATTATACAGGGTCAAGCGCAATAACATTTCCTGTCAAAGCGCGGATTATCGGTCCCGGCAACGTAAGCACTGCCGATTCTACAGTAAGTCTTACTTACCAAAATAGCTCCCAATCTAGTCCAACTTCTACCCCTACATCTACTCCTGGCCCAACTTCGACTCCCGCTCCCGGCGCAACGAATACCCCTACCCCAAAACCCGCTACAACAGCAACTCCAACTCCCACGCCAAAAGTCAAATTGACACCTACCCCTACTCCTAAAACAAAAACAAAACTTTCCTTTCAAGATATAACCGTAAGAAGTGTTTTGGCGACAAATGCGTCAATCGGGATTACAACAACAAATTCAACCGGCGTTGTTTTAAATTACGGCACATCGATAAACAATTTGGGCGGCAAAACGACAGACCCTGCTTTTTCAACTTCACGAATAATTTTTCTTTCTGCCCTTTCACCCGATACAGAGTATTACTTTAAAGTACGCGCAATTGACAAAAGCGGGGGCACTATTGATTCTGATATTTTTACTTTTAAAACCGCCCTTCCCTCTCTTGCTCCGGAAATAGATTTTCAAACCCTCGTTGTCACAAGCTCCAATACTATTCTTGTAAGCAATCTATCTCCGGATACAGGCTCAACCGGTGCCGCAACTACGGGCGATGACCCTTCAAACAAAATCGCCGAAAATAAACCCATTATGGTTTTACCTATAAGCACACCTTATCAATTCAGATTTTCCCTGCAGGGACGTCAGGTTGTCAAAAGAATAAAGGCAATACTTAGAAATAAAAAGGTTTTGGGCGTAAGCAGTGCTGAAGCATCAAATGACAACAGCGCGAATGTAGAAATCCAAGAAGTTCAAACAGGAGTATACGCGGGAAGGCTTTTGGGACAGCCGATTCCGGGAATATACGAGCTATTTATTCAAATATATGACAATAACGGAAATGTCGCCGAGCAAAAGATTGGAGAAATTAGAATTGTAAAACCATTCGGCATTTTTGACAAATCAACCCATCAGCCGGTTGAAAATGCGACTGTTCTTTTTTACTTTTATAATCCGTCTTCAAGAATATACAGTATCATATCGTCCGATGTCATAGGCGTAAAAAACCCAAGCAATTCTTTGTATGACGGGACCGTACCGATAGTTCTTGCAGAAGGCAAATATAAGGTTCAAATTAATGCTTTGGGGTATCCGCTGACAAATGTAGAGTTTGTAATCGGTGCAAAAGAGAATCAAAACTATCCGCAAATTTACCTTGACAAACAACCTTTTAATATAATAACCACCATAATATATTACGCCGGAACAGCTTACGACGTTTTCAACAGTACTGTTGTTTTCGTGAAAGATATTTCAAAATCAATAAGATTCTTTGACCTTGTAGCGCTTGTTTCGCTTACCCTTCTTGTCACAATTTCAATTTTTTCCTTCAGTGTCAGAACTCATATTCCGCTTCAGCATCTTCCTCTCTTTTTTCTTTTCAACGCGGAAGATACTTTATTTAGGAGGACACATGAACGATATGTTCACGGTGAAGTAAAGGATCAACACGGCGGACGTGCGGTTTCGCGCGCGACAGTTAAGCTTTATGATGCTAAATCAAACACACTTTTAGCGCAAACTTCAACAAATAAAATCGGTGAGTTTTATATGAGAAAGCCTCAAGCCGCTAAATATAAAATTGTCATTTCAAAAAATGATTACGAAGGTTTTACAATTCCCGATTACCTTCCGAACGCTCTTATCGGAAAGCTGGAGTACATAATAAAAAAGATAGAAGACAACCCAATACCATCATTTTCAAGGCTGGTTCTCGGCGGCGCGGAAAATTTTATAGGGTTTTTGTTTGAATTTATAATACTAATCTGTATTTTTCTTGAGTTAATTTTTGCGCAAAGCATAGGACTCTTGAGAGCCCTTCCTTTTATAGGAATAACCGTTGTTACAATAATTATGTGGCTTGCCTACGCAAAAAGAATTTTGAGAAAAACGATAGGCGCCGCGTACTAAAATATATTATTTAAACAGCAACGAATCTAGTGAATCTGAATCTAACGATACGGGATCGTTAAATTCATTTACCAGTTTAGTCCTCGAAGGTTAAATGCTTTATCGCATCAAGCATCTTTGCGTAATCAATATGATCAATCACAAACTGTTCATAAGCCTTCTTGTCAGCAAACTGATTAAGAACAGCATCTGCATTAACAATCCTCTTTTTATCAAGCTGAAAATACTCCTGAAACGAACTCCAGGGATAATCATTTATGTTTTTTACTAGATTACCAACTACCGGATTTAAATGGATGTATCGGGAAAGATGAATTAATTGTTCATCTGTTTCAATATGCACGCTTTTAAACCTTCCCTGAAATAACGGACCTACCCTTTTATGTTTTACGTTTATAAAGTGTACATAACTGTTCATTGCGCGACGCATAAACCACGTAATTCCACCTTCTTCTTTCTGCTTAAGCAATAGATGAAAATGGTTTGGCATGAGACAGTATGCAAGTATCTCCACCTTAGGGAAAATTATATCAACTTCTCCTGAAGCTAACGATACGGGATCGTTAGCTTCGTTAGATTCGCTGGGTGCATTGGAGCGGTAGCTTAATTTACCTGAGTGACTTAAATAATGAACGATACTCTTTATGAATTGACGGCGATCGTCATCGCCGAAAAAAACTGGGGCCTTATTCACTCCTCTATTAAATATATGGTAAATATTGTTTGTTGTAAGCGACACTTTTCTCATAATTACAGCATCTCATAACGATACGGGATCGTCAAGTGTCGTCAAGTGTCAAGAGAAGAAAAAATTAACCTCGTCCTTCTAAATTTTGTATGTATAAAGTTGTGCTATCGGGAAGCGCTTAAAAAAAGCCTTCCACCTCAACACAACTTTTTTAATTAAATTGTGCATAGACATCCGCTTATAAATTTTAAATTTTAAATTTACAATTTTAAATGAATAATAAATATTAAATTTCATTTTTTTGTCGTAATGGCTATTTTTGAAAAAATAAGCGTCAGTTCTTGTGCTTCCTTCCAGAGCACCGAACACGAATCCCTCAAATCTGTCTGCAATTTTACAACCATTCGTAACCAATATTTTGTTTCTCTTGCTTCTTTTTTTGCAATAAATATCTTGTTCAGAAAATCTTTTTTACTTGAAGCACCATTTGCTTCATAATAATTTGCTCCGATGCTCGTCCCTGCTTTTACCAACTGGGTAATAATTGGAGCTGAAACCGTATCTTTTGATACTTTTTTACAAACGTCAATTATTGCCTCTCCAAACTTTGCAGTTCTTTCCTCAAGATCATATGTTTTATTATTGCTTGTCATTTTGATTTGTATTTTGATTTGATTTAAAATTTAAAATTGAAAATTTAAAATTAAACTTACTGTGCGCTTTCCGTCGCCACGCCCGCTATCTCTCCCACCATCTGCAACCCTGGTAACAAAATCGTTTCAGAAATCGTAGGCGTTGGAGCTTGCGGTGAGCTTGCCGAACCCGTAGGACTTGTCGCCGAAATACTTGTTGAACCGTTTGTTTGCAAAGATTCTTTTGCACCAATCGCCGTCCATGAAAATGTAAGGTCTTCTGCGGCTTTCTTATTCAAAACAATCGCAAATCCCCCAACGTTCTTTTTGGAAACCACATAACTATATCCCGCTTGCAAAATTCTCTGCTCCGTAACAAGGCTTTCCTCGGCGGTTCCATCAAGCAATTTTACTTCTGCAATTTCAAGAGTTGTATTAACTCTTGGCACATTTGGATATTCTGTATCAAATTTTACTTCAGCCCTGTCTTCACTTTTTTTGACAACAACTGTTCCTGCAGTGTCTCGCGCAAAAACAGGCGGCTTCTCAAATTCAACGTCACTCTTAAATATCGCCTTTGCAAAGAAAATCGTAATGTTTTTAAATACCGTATCTCCTTCAAAAACAGACTGTCCTGCGACTTTGAATACGCCGTCTGTTGAAATACTAACAAGTCCCCCGAGGAATGATACGCCGCCCTGGCGAAGCGATTGTATTTCAAAATCAGTACCAAGTACATTGACAGAATTGTGTTCCAGAATAAATCCTGTCCCTACAGTAAGTCTGTCAAGAATGCTTGCCTCGCCAAAAGTTGTCGGACCAAGAGCAATAAGTCCGTCGGGAACAACCGTTGTCTGACCGCTTGAAGTCGCAATTCCCTTGACATCGCGCTGAATAAGACTTGCGATTAAATCAGGAAGTCCTTCAATGTCGCCCGCCGCAACTTTCCCCGTAAGTTTTGTCTGGGCAGATTCGGAACTTACAAGATTTGCCGAATCGGTTGCTCCGAAGTTTTTAATTCCATTATTAATAAGAAACTCCAAACCTTCTATCGAATCAGCTTTAATTTTTTTAGCATACAAGGTATCCGTCACAATTAAAGGCGCAACTACGGCACTTGTTGCACTCACTCTTCCCGTGAAAATTTCAGAAAGCTGGGCAGATACGCTTGCTTGCTGTTGGGATTTTTCAAGAAATGCTAATATTTGTGACTCTTTATCCGGCGCTTGGGCCGATGGTATAAATATATCTGAATCTGCGCTTGTTAGACCTTGCGTTGAAGTTTGAGAATTGGGTGCAATATTAAGGCCTGAAACTTTCAGGTTGGCGCTTGGACTTTGTACCATAGCTATATCAATTGACTGTCCAAAATAATTGGTCAGGTTTACAAAAACCATTACTGATGCGCACTTTATATTTTCTTTGGTTCCCGCAGGGCATACATATGTAGTTACAGAATCAAATGATTCCAAAGCCTGTCCTAAAACTCTACCTGCGCTTGTTGCTTTCATTCCGAAGCCTTTGGTAGAAGAAGATGTTACAAAATCTCCAACCTTTATTTCTCCGTTTTCGGTAGTTACTTTAACCGGAACTCTTCCGGACAAGGCAACCGGATAGGACTGTCCTATGTTTGCACCCAGTATAATTCCGGGTTGAGTTGAGACTGCTCCTAAAACATCCCCTTGATACGGCTTACTTGACCCTTTTACAAATGCGACTTTAGAGGAATCAATTGAAACAACCTCGCCCAGCTGCAAAGGCTCATTAGAATGATAATACTCTGCCAAATCAGCGCCTCCGCCTGAACCGTCTGAAAGAAGTTTTGCGCTATAAACTTCCCCGCTTGCTCCTGTAACGTGGCCAAGTTGCGCTCTATAAATATGTCCATCAGTTAGGGTCAAATCGCCTGTTCGGGTTCTTACAAAAGTTGAATCGGAAATATAAACTACTGATCCTGTTACTTCGGCGCTTGATGTTTCATCCCATACTCTTGCAAAAACGTTGCCAATAGTTTTCTTCCAATAGACTTCAAATGTAAAACTTGACCCAGACCCTGAATTCCAGTTTGCCTGTGTATAAAGGAAAGGTGATCCGTAAGATACATAACTGGGCGCTACAAGGGGAGTAGATCCGCTTAAGGCTATTACGGTTGCCGGCGTAACGGTATTTGATGAAACGGCAACATCGGTTGAAGGATTTGTAATTTCTATATCAAATAAATCGGCATCGTCTGCTGCGCTTGTAACATTAAGAGTAAAATAAACGCACGTCTGATCGGTATCAACCGGCATAGTACCCGTAACGGTAACCGTGTCAGCTGCCACAAAGCTTCCGGTGCTCACATTAAAAAGAGTAGCATCTCCTGGGACTGTTTCCGAACAGCTTGCTTCTTCTTTATAATAAACGTCTACGTTTGAAAGCTCAACGTCTGCATCAACTGTGTTTGTTTCCGTAAATTTAATAGAAGTAACATTGGTTGATCCTACATTTCTAACAAATGTAAATGAGGCTCCGATAAAGTTATCATCTGATGGAATTCCCATTTCGGTTTTTTGAGTTCCGGAAGCTGCAACAGTTAGTGCGGCTGCTTCAAGGGTAGAAGTTCCGGAAATAGCAAGCGCAGTAGACGGCGCAATTGCGTTTGCAGCAGATGTTACATCGCTTTGAGGAGCGGTTATTTCTATTTCTACAGTTTGGCCGGCGCTTGCGCCCGATCCAATATCTAAAGTTACATATACGCATATTTGCGATGTTCCAACGCTCATTGTGCCTGTAAATGTGGATTCGTCAGACGCGTTAAAAGTACCTGTTGTACCAAATTGAGTAGTGCCTGCCGGAACTGTTGAAGAGCAAGTTGCTTCCTGTTTATATAAAAGCTTTACATTGGTTAAATTGCTGTTTGCGTTAACGTTTCCTTTCTCGCTTATTTTAATAGAAGTAACATTTGCCGAAGACAAGCTGTTTATAAGTGTAAATGCTCCACCCACATGCTTATCTGTAGCGGTAATTGCAAGAGTGGAATTTTGGCTTCCGCTAGTACCTACTGTTGTAACATTTAATGTCCTGTCCCAGGCAAAATAAGCTTGTCCTCCAATCAAGGAGCTGGTATTTATTCCATGGTCGCCGTTTGTTGGAGTCGACCAAGAAGAACCGTCCCATAATCTGGACCTGCTTACTTTATCAATATCGTTTGCGGTTAGCATTATTTGAGAAGCATCATCGGGATTTGCCTTAACGTTTATCCATGCCAAATCATCGGTGGTAATATTACCGGTAGTTGTATTAACACTGTCTATATCGGTAATTGAGGTAGTTCCGTCTCCGTTATACCAAGTGGAATCGTCTAAGTCATAGAAGAAATAAGTAGCGGCAAATGTACCATTTAGTGCATACAAAAACATAAAGCGGTTTCCGGCTGCTTCATAAACCACATTTTGCGCCATCTCAGAGGCTGCATTTTCAACAGCACCAGCCTCATCCCACAGCGTTACGGCTTGAGGCATAGCGAGCCACTGGGTTCCATCCCACACTTGCGCAATAAAGTCGTCTCCCGTAGTTTCTTCAATTGCAACTGCAATAGAGTTATTTTCACTGCTTCCCGATAAGTTAAGATTTACGACTGTACCTTCTACATTAGCGCAGGCATTTGTTGTTCCGTCTCCTGCGCAAGTTGAACCATTTGTACCATCTGTCCATGTAGTTCCAACGTATGTCCAGTAATCCCAGGTAGTTCCGGTTCCATAAGCTACCATAGCGTCTCCGGAAGTGTTTTCATAAGCAACATCAAGTATTGGAGAGGTTGTAAAGGAAGCCGCATCTGTAAGTAACTGTCCGCTACCCCATTGGGTTCCATCCCATACATAAGCATAAATACCAGAATTGCTATCAAGTGTTACAAGCATTATTTCGTTAGTAAGAGGCTTAGTTTCCATTCTTACCCAAAGCACATTTGCGCTGTTTACTGTTAAAGATTGTTCTCCGCCCCAAGCAGATCCGTTCCATGTATTGTATTTAATATCTGTGTTTGCAGATGAATTATCCTCGTAAACAACAAGTCCGTCACCGCTTAGCTGCTCGTATGCAACATCAAAACCCCGGTATGCATCGTTTGTAGTACCAACGCCAGGAGTGCTGCTGACTTCGTTTCCCCAAGATCCGTTTTCCACTTGAAAAGTAATTACGCCGGTATTTGCCAGTGTTCCCAGTATATGCTCGCTTCTGGTTGGCGACTCTTGGAGGACAGAATATTGGATAACCGAGACAGCAGCCGCAGCATTATTTTCCGTACCAAAAGCACTGCCGTCCCATGCTCTGTATCTTGGAATATTACTTCCGGTTACCGGATATACCACCATACCATTGGCATTCGCAGCTTCAACCTTCGGGATTGGGGATTTTTGATTAAAATACCGGGAAAGCGGCAAATAGAAATATGACGCCTGAAGCAAAAGAATGAGTACTATTGCTAAGGATTTTTTACTCCATCCTAATCCTTTTTTTAAGATTTTAGATTTTAGATTTAATTTTTTATTTAAAATATGCATAATTTAAAAAGCTACCGCCTCTGCATTTGAGAAAAATATAACTTGAGCCTCATTTGCTCCTCCTCCGCCTCCGCCTGCATTATTATCCAAACCATTTAGCATAAGTAAAAATGTGCTTCCTGCGGATGCTCCGCTTAAAGCGCGTCCGATAACCTGGACGCCTGTTGTGGTTGGATATGTTGTTCCCAAACTTTTTGCCCGTCCTGCAGTTGTTGTTCCTACTCCTATATAGTCTCCTGCTGCTACTGTATTATCTGCAGTTACGGTTACAACACCTTGGGTTGCAACTCGTACTGCCTGACCGCTTGATTTTGTATCCAAGGCGACACCTACTGCTTCATTAAGTGTCGTAGTATTGGTGGTTACTACGGTTCCTGATGTATCCAGTTTTATAAGTAACGTTGCTGTAGTCCCGGTTGAACCCGCATTAATGGTTAAGTTTACCGAGCCGTTATTGCCAGCGGTGGTAGCTGCAAAAGTTAGGCCGTCATTGGCGGAAACTGTAATATCTCCGGATGCACTATCAAAAGTCAATCCTGATGTCCCGCCGGAAGAAAGAGTAACTGCATCTGTTCCGGTATAAGTAGGAGACGTAACAGAAGTTGAAAATTGTCCTGCGCCAACTACGTCTAGAGTTACTCCGGGATTTACTTTTCCAATACCCACATTTCCTTGATTTGTAATGACAAAACGGTTGAGACCTGAAGAGGAAGCTGTGAAAATGTCTCCTGATCCTGAGTTATCTACTACCAAACCTGCAAATGCTGTTACTCCTGAAACTGATGCGACAGGGAGAGTTCCGCTTGTAGCTCTTATATCAAAAGTTGCTGTTGGATCAGCAGTTGATCCTACGATTACCTTACCTCCTCCTGATACCAAAAAGTTATTATTTGTGCTGAAAGGACTTGTGTAAAAACCGGATCCTGCAGCTCCGTCAAGAGTTAAATTGCCATTTGAACCGCGGGTAGTTAATGCAGTAATACCGTTTGCTGCTCCTTGCTGACTTTGCATCAAAAAATCTCCTACCCGAATCTGCACGACTTCCGATGCTCCCAGAGTAATAGGACCGACATCCAAATTTACTGTCGGAGCAGTGTTTCCGACACCCAATCTACCGTCATATAGAAGAGCCATTCTTGCTTGATCAAAGTCTGAATATGGGTTTTTGCCATCAACAAGTGTCACACCAAAAACCATAGCGTCAGCACTCACTGCGCTAATATAACGGGAATAAATTGCTCCGCCTCGATAATTGACTCCACTTCCGTCATATCTTGCTAATATTATGCCTCCGCCTGTATTGTCCGAACCTGATCCGTTCTTATAAATTTCCAAAGGCGCTCCGGGTAATGACGTTCCGATTCCAACATTTCCGTTGTTTTGAACAAATAACGCGGTAGCAAGTCCTGCATCTCCACCGGCAGATCTTTGGATATTCAAACTTCCGTTGTCAAAAATATTGAAAGTATGTGCATCGCCCGCACCGTACAGCCCAAGATTGGCAGAAACGGAAGCCGAACCCGAAATATCAAGATTTGTTGTTGGCGTTGAAGTTCCAATCCCTATATTACCGGTATTTGTAAGAATAAACTTGGTAACTCCTGCTGCGGAAGCGGTAAGGATTGCCTGATCACCCGTCTCATCAAAAACAACCAATGCTTTTCCCGTTCTTCTACCGACAACATTAAGGTCTCCGGCTACTTCCACCATTGCTGTCGGATAACTAGTATCGCCGAAACGGGATTTGCCGTATGCCAGAATTCCGTATTGATTACCTACAAGACTTGATGCGTCATTATTCTTAAAGCCTATAACAGTATTTATTGTTCCAAGCGAGTTTGAAACGTCAGCGTAAAAATTTACTCCCGTGTCAATCGTTCCGTTGCCCGTAGAACGGATTTCCGAGAAGAACGGAAACGCATTAGTAATAGTTCCTGTGCCATTTTGATAAACATACCCATGCCAACCGTACGCGTTTGTTATGCCCCCGCTTGCCCCGCCACCGATACCTGATGCCGATGTTCCACCGTAGGTCGCGTTAATTGTCTTGCTTGAAAAATTTGGCGCCTCGGAGAAAAATCCACGGATATAAGCACTCCCATCGGTTGAATCTACTGCAGTTGAAGAATTAAGTTCCGTGTAAATATTTAACCCTTCAATACTTGAAGTATAGTTAGTGGATGACGGGGTAAAGGTCGTAAAAATTCTTTGCGTTGACTTTGTTCCTGAATTAATCGCTGTCGTGTCATATAAATTAAGTTTTTGCGCGGGGCTTGTCGTTCCTATACCGACAAATCCATTTGATGCAAGGGTAAGGGATGGCGCTGAAACATTTCCCGGTTTGAATGCAATGTCTCCTGTTGTTGCTCCGCCGAGAGTAAGAGTGTTGTTTCTCAAGGACTGAATTGATCCGTTCCCAAAAAGCGCAACGCCGTTCCCTGCATTATTCCCGGTTATTGCCGAAACTGACGCTGAAGGATTGTTTGTTGCGCCGGTATCCGCAATTCCCAAAATAGCAAATTTTGCAGAATCGGTGGAAATTCCGCCCCAGAGGAAGTCAAGCGTATTGTTGTTGGGAGATAGTGTTCCGTTGACAGTTGAAAGTGTCCAGTTGGAACCGCCGCCTGCAGGAGCCCCGCCGCATGAACCCCATGTTGGAGCCCCGCCGCCTACAGACTGAAGACATTGACCGCCGTCTCCGACTGCGGTTTGCAACAAATTTCCGGTTGTATCAGCATAGAAAACTCCACCGTTAAGTGTGTAATTTGAAAATTTAATACTCCCAGAGTTATTAATTGTAAATTTGGGAACACCTCCCGTTGATGCTGTGAAGATGTCGCCTAATCCAGTATTATCAACTACCAAACTTGCAAAAGATGTTGCTCCGGAAACTGAAGCAACAGCAAGAGTTCCGCCAACTTCAGAATTTGCCCGAACATCAAAAGACGCAAGGCCGCTAGTTGTATTAATATTCACTTTCCCGGTACCATTCGGAACAATTGAGAAGTCTTCATTTGTTACTGTAGCAATATCTGTTGGAGCTCCTGAAAACGTAAGTCCTGTTGAACCAATCGTTTTATTAGTCAAACTTTGCGTGAAATCCTCGGTCACGATATTTCCGCCGCTTGCCGGAAACGTAAAGGTTGTCGAATCGGTTCCTGAAAAAGTAAGTCCGGCATTTACAGCAACTGTCTTTCCGTCAGCAATTTTAAGCGTGGTAGTTGTAGAAAACGGTAAGTCCGAAGTATTTGTAACTGTCAAACCATTGACTTTTTCCGCGTTAAAAGCGTACGGGACGGATGTAAATTGGACACGCGGCGTCATCTCGGAATCGCCGTTAAATGCGATCCCAAGATATAGATTGTCCGTGTTGAAATCTACCGAACCCGGAAGTGCCTGAACAGAACCCAACTGAACGCGGAAAATTCCGCCCGAGACCTCAACTTGATTTCCGCCTGTTCTTGTTTCTGTCCATATCGTACTTCCGTCTGTTGCCGCATCCCATATTTTGAATGTTATATTATAATTTCCATCCGCAACGTTTGTACCGTCGCTATTTACAATCTTTCCTTGGAAATTTATTAAGTCAGGAATTCCTTGCGCGGCTGAAGTTTTTTGGGGAACTGCTGTCCATGCGAGCGCTAATACTATTATTATAATAGTAGTATATATATATCTTAAGCTGATGGGCAGTTTACGCATTCTGCGCAAATTCTATTTCTAATTTTTACTAATTTCTATTTTTTCGGCTCGCTGGCCGAGAAATAATCTATTCATAATCATATCCATTTTTAAAAGCATTTGTCAAGGGGTGAAAACATTATTTTTCACGAAATTTAATCTAATCATAATCTTATCGTTTTTGTCAATTAATTGCTTATTTAGCCTCGTTTAAAAGGTCTGTTGACATCGTGATAAGATTATGATACGTTTATGCCAAATAGTTAGATAGTTGGATGTTAAATTGCTTAAAACTATTTTAAATCATATGATGAATTTTTCTTACACGCTAACCCCCTCTCTCAAACAGGAACTAGAAAATATTCAGAGAACAAGAAATAAAATTCTGGTAGAACTTATTCCTCCCAAAGCGGAATTAGAAATTCAATGGGAAGAAACCCTTTTACGAATACATGATCTTCTTAAATTAAGCGGTGAGAATTTAAAAAAGAGTCAAATCGTAGACTCGCTCACCTTTTCACAAAAGAAAAAAGATCCCAGACAATTCCAAACAGTCCTTTCTTACAAAAATGTATATGATTTAATCCGTCAAAATTGGAAACTTAACCCGCAGAAACTTCAGGCAAAAGACATAGAAGCGCTTTTCAAAACCGTTCCTGCTTTTAAAGCAGACACAAAAGGTGTTGCCCATGTTGTTGAATTTATCCAAGTTAATCCTGAACACCCCGTGGTCCAGGCTGCTCTTGCTCTTATTCTTTTTTCAAGCATCACGCCTCAAAACCAAGAAAATCTGCCTATTTCAATACTTTTTTCGACCGTTTTTTTATACAAAAGCGGTTTTGATTTTAGGGATAATGTAAATATCGCAGAATTCATAATAGAAGATTTGAGCCGTTTTCAAGAACTTTTATCAGGAGCGCTCCGTGACAAAAATCTATCATCTTACCTTGAATATTTTTCCCAAAACATTGCGCTTCAAGCAGAAAGAATACTGAAAAAGATAGAAAAAGGGCCCATCCAATCAAGCATGCCGAATCATTTTTATCAGATTTCTGAAAGACAGAAATCTATACTTTCACTCCTTAATCGGCCGGGTCTAAAAATAACCAATAAAACAGTACAGCAATATTTTAAAGTTTCTCAAATTACAGCAAGTCGCGACCTTGTAAAACTTGCTACTCTAGGTCTAATTTTTTCGGCAGGAAAAGGTCGCTCGGTGTATTATACGAAAATTTAGATACTTGATTAAAGATTAATGATTAATGATTAAAGAATATGAAAAACGGGAAAATAGAATCATTTACGGATTTGAGTGTATGGAGGGAAGGACATAAGCTTGTAATTATGACTTATAAAATCACCAAGAGTTTCCCTCGAGAAGAAACATACTCTCTAATAGACCAAATGAGACGAGCTGCAGCTTCGATAACAGGGAACATTACGGAAGGCTTTGGAAGACAAGGCTACAGAGAAAAAGTTCAATTCTACTATATGTCAAAAGGGTCGCTTTCAGAGCTTAAAAATTTTATATTAATCGCAAAAGATGTTGATTGTCTATCAGAAATGGATCTTAAAATTTTAACGGAACAAACAGACATTGTTGATCGACTATTACAGGGCTTTATAAGAAAAAGTAAGACATTCATTAATCAGAAATCATAAATCATAAATCTTGATACGTTATGAAACATAAATACATACTAATTAATAGTCTGATACTGTCTTTATTAATACATTTTACCAGTGTTGCTTTCGCGCAAAACCCTCCGTCAAGTACTAACTATAAGATTGTCAATTATGGTTTTGGCGGTGGCGGTATTGCGTCTTCTTCATCCACCAATTATTCCCTTTTTGGAACACTTGGACAAGTAGATCAGGGAAGTCCGTCTTCGGCAAATTATTTTATTGGCGCAGGCCTTGAATTTACTTTGCAAGCAAGCGTTCCTGCTACACCGACATTCGTAAATTCCTCAAACTGGTACAACAAGCTAAAACTTACCATAAACCGTGGGGGAAATGACCCAGCAGATTACAAATACGCAATTGCAATAGCAAGCGGTTCGGGACAATTTCAGTATGTACAAAATGACAATACGGTTGGTGACGCGCTTGGACTTGAGGATTGGCAGACATATTCCTCTTGGGGTGGTGCGTCTGGAACAACAATTATCGGGCTTTATCCCGGCACAATCTACACTGCAAAAGTTGCCGCAAAACAAGGAGATTTTTATACGAATCTTATGTGGGGCCCAACAGCTCAAGCAACAACGGAAAATCCGACATTAATCTTTGACATAGATGTTTCACCAACGGATAGTGAAACAGCCGGCCCCTATACTGTTAATATAGGAAACCTATCTCCTGCGACGGTAACTGCAGCAAACGATAAAGTCTGGGTTGACCTTACAACTAATGCCAATAGCGGAGGAGTTATTTATGTTCAGGGAACAAATACAGGACTTGAGAGTCAGACCGCCCTACATACTATTAACACCGTCCCCGCAAAAAATGATCTGGGTGATGCTTTGGAGGGATATGGCGCACAGTATAATACTCTTTTTGCCACAAGCGGAAATATGGAAGTCGTAAATCCTTATGACGGAACGGGAACAACCGTAGGAGTGCTTGATACTGCAAAAAGGACGATGTTTGACTCGACCCTAGCGCCGGTTACAGGCGGGCGGGTTTCATTCACTCTTAAAGCAAAAGCTTCAAATACCACTCCGAGCGCAACAGATTACGCAGACACACTTACAGTTATTGCGACAGGAAATTTCTAAAAATTAGGGTATTGACAAGGTATTAAAAAAATGATTTGCTATATATTATAAATATGAATTTACGTGTAAAAAAAGCCAAAAAGATTGTTTTGGGAATTAATATTCATAATCGCAAGGCAAAAATAAGTATTTTTCTTCATATAATTCTTCTTGTCAGCATTTTCTACCCTCTTCTTGTTCCAAAAAATGCGCAGGCCGCGACTTATGCGCAAGAAGGTTTTGTACGTTTTGACAGACTTGCAACCGGCGCTGCAATTTCCGGAACGGCATGTCAGAAAACAGGATCAGATGATATAGGAACAGAAACCAGTACTGTTATTGTCTTTCCTACAGGGTGGACAATTTCCCAGACTCCAGGTGACTGGACTGTTACTACAACAAATTTGCCAACAGATCCTTCCGGTGGCGGAGCGGCAAGCGCATGGGCTGGTATCGGAACAGCAACAGACGTAACAGGATTATCTGTTGTTTTCCCTACGTCAAACCTTTCAACCGGTACTTTTTATTGTTTTAATTTCACAGGAGCAAGTTCAACAGTAGGAAGCGCGGCAAATAACCAAACAGGATCTTTAAAAACAAGGGCGGCAGACGCTGTTCTCCTTGATACGATTTTTTACGCAACTTCCGTTGTTTCATCGGGAGCAGATCAAATTTCTGTAACAGCATCTGTTTCGGCAACCATGTCGTTTTCACTTACCGCAAATTCCATTGCGCTTGGTACCTTATCAACAAGCGCTGTTACCTCCGGAAGTGTTACACAAGAGGTTTCAACAAACGCCCGTAACGGATATGTATCGTGGATTAAAGGAACAAATACAACAGGGGGGTCAGGACTTCGTTCAACAGTCGCCGGCGCAACAATTGCAACTCCGGGCTCTTTTCCTACTGTTTCTGACTTATCAGGCACAACAGGCGTAGTCTTAGACGCTGTACCCGGAACAAATTCACCAACTATTAACGCAGGGTTTGACGGAAACGGAACAAGTTCGGGAGGAAATTTTGAAGGAGGAGTTTTCCATGAGGTTTCATCTTTAACAGGCGGACAAGCAGCAACAACTGTCGTTCTTAATGTCCGCGCAAAAATTTCTTCTACGCAAGCTGCGGCAACAGATTATGCAGACACACTTGTTGTTTCGGCAGCAGGGAATTTCTAAAATCCATAAAATGGTATAATGGAAATATGAATTTATCATGGAATGTTTTAATTTTAGCTAGTATTTACAGCTTTCTTTTATTTTTGCCCTGCTCTTTTCTGCCCTCTAAATACAAAAAATGAAAAAAATATTTATCGCAAGCATAACTCTTCTTACTCTTCTAGCAGCCATTGTAATCTTTTCCATCAAAACAAATGCTCAAAGCGCAGGAGGTCTTGATATTACCGTTAGTCCTCCTGTTATTGAGCTTAATGTAAAGCCGGGAGATAAAATAAAGGAGAAATTCAGAATCAGAAATAACCTTTCCCAGTCAGTAAATCTTTCTGTTTCTACTTTGAAGCTGGTTGCCAATTCAACAAATGGTGAACCGGTACCTGCTAATCCGGGTCCGGATGACGAATTTATCTCCTGGGTTACTTTTGATTCACCCAATTTTAACGCTCTGCCAAAAGAATGGATAGATGTTTCATTCACAATTGAAATTCCTCAAAGTGCGGCATTCGGTTATTATTATGTATTCCGGATTGCAGAAAAATCAGACCAGCAATTTAAGGGTGTCGGCGCGGAGGTTAAAGGTGAAATTCTTATCCCGACACTTCTTAATGTGAAAAAGGAGGGGGTCAAGACTGAAGCACAAGTTCTTGAATTTAAGACAAATTCTTTCATAAGCGAATATCTTCCGGTTGAATTCACAGCTAGAATAGCCAACAAGGGGAATGTTCACATAAGACCGAGAGGTAATATATTTATACGCGGCACAAATCAAAAAGAGATAGGAATTCTTGAAATCAACCCAACTCAAATTAGTGTTTTACCTGATGGAACGCGTTCTTTTAGCGCAAGCTGGAATGATGGATTTTTGGTAAAAGAGCCTGTTATGGAAGACAATAAAGTAAAGGTTGACGCAAAAGGAAATCCCATAACTCATATTGTCGTCAACTGGAATAAGTTCACGAGTTTTCGGTTTGGGCCATATACTGCTTCTCTTTTAATGGTTTTTGATGACGGAAAACGGGATGTTACGCTTGAAGGAAGTACTAAATTCTGGATTATTCCATATGGTCCTCTTATTCTCATCGGTATTTCTCTTATCGCGCTCTTTATTATAGTCAAATTTGTTCTGAAGGGTTACATACGTCGTGAACTTAAGCGTCAAAAAAATCTTCGCTAATTTCTTTTTTATGAAAAAGTTATTCCTTGGGCTTTTACTTTTTATTGGATTTATGGCTTTTGCCTCCGTGTCTTTTGCAGAACAAAACATACAAGTTACTCCCCAACTTACGCAAATTGACTTGGCAAATGACGCGCCAGAAGCAATAATTTATTACACAAATAACACTTCTTCAGCCCTTGAGCTAAAACTATCTGTTCACGATGTCGCAGAGCTTGAAGAAAGAAATCCGGTAGGATTTCTTGACCCAAAAAATGCGCAAAATTATAAATATTCACTTTCTTCGTGGGTCTATTTGGACAAACAAACTTTACTTTTGGCTCCCGGTGAAAAACGCCAAGTAAAAGCGTCAATTACCAAAGAAAAATTAAGTCCCGGTGGCCATTATGGAAGCATTCTTGCTGAAATCGTACAAACAACGGAAAAGAAAAAAGTTCAGGTAAAAGCCATATTGGCAAGTCTACTCTTTGTCCGGGCACACACCGGATTTGAAATCGAAGAAGCAAAAATTGCTTTTTTTGGTCTTGAGCAAAACTTTTTCCAATTTCCAAAAAAAGCAATTTTCAGGTTTCAAAATACCGGCAATGTTGATCTTGCTCCTTACGGTACAGTCGAAATAACCGATTCAAATAATAAGGTTGTCGGAAAAGGCATTGTCAATGAAGACTCTCTTATCACACTTCCCGAATCAATCAGAAAGTACACGCTTGCGATAAAACCGTTGCAAAGCTTTATTTCCCCAGGAACTTACACTGCAGTAATAAAACTTCGTTATGGAAAAGCAAATAAAACCATTGAGACAAAAACACAAATCTTTACCGAAGGGTCTATTGATATAAAGATAACAATTGCAGGCCTTATTGCGCTACTGGTTGCGGGAAGTATTATCGCAAGAAGGGTAAGGAAAAAGAAGAAGAACTAAAAAATCTTCACGGAGCGCAAAATATCGCCGAAAAGCACTTGAAGCTCCTCTATGTCGTTGCATAGAATTGCAATCGAATAAAGCCTATTTTTGTGCAAAAGAAACGCTGTTTTTTCAGACTGCTGTGATTCTTTTTTCTCATAAACTTTCCATTCCAAACCGCCTGCAATAATTTTACTTTCTTTATAACTTGTCGAGTTGCGCCGAAGCATGACACCGGGATCATCATCTATTGTTTGAATGTTTGCATCGTTTTTTACGACAACCATATTAAAAATTGTCCTTGGTTCTTTAATGTCAAAACTTAAAAAGTCCAGAAGAGCGCTTGAGGAGGCAAAACTAGGATCAGTCTTCTCATATTTTATTGCTTTTTTTGGGTACCAAAAAGATATATATTTACCCCTGAATTCAACATTTCCTTTGGGAACATTTTTTTCGTTTAAATTAACTTTTCTTCCAAGAAGTTTGGTAAGTGCCGCTTCCTTTTCTTTTTGGCTGAGGCGCGCGACCGAAGGCTTTTCTAAAATATAAGCAACCAGAGCAATAACACTAATAAAAACTCCGAGAACAACAAGACGTCTTTTCACACAATTATAGTACTATATTTTTCACTTAGTTATCAATGACATAAAGGATTTGAGCCGCCTCAGGGATTCGCTCGATCCGCGAATTGGCGGATCGCGTCGCTTTTTGCAAAGCAAAAAGAACGAACACATTCGTCGCACTGAGAAAATCGAATGTGCTCCTCAGTGAGAGAATCTCGCTTCGCGAGACCCCAGACTTGTTTACCCTGAGATTTATCGAAAGGCTGTTTACGTTTTTTGAGCCGAAGGCGGGATTCGAACCCGCGACTTGCTGTTTACAAAACAGCTACTCTACCGCTGAGTTACTTCGGCGCAAAGAATATTATAACAAAGAAAAGGGAAATTATTAAACAATAAAGTCTCAAATTCTAGTCGGCGATTCGCCGTGAAAGCTCTCATGTTCGTCGCTTGTATTTATGCTTTCTCCTTGCGATTGAAGCATTAGGACGTTAAGTTTTTGTGAGTGAATGCGTCAGGGGGATTCCTCGTCCGAAGGATCGAGGAAGGGGTGAAATCACCCGACAAGTGAACGAACAAAAATAGTCCGGCTTCACTCGCAAGAAGTTTTGGGCGTCTTTTCAAAAGACGCAGAGGAAATTAAAAGTAATAGAGGAAAAGTTGTGGTGTGCCGCCGTTTCCTGTGAAGGAAGCGGCGGCACGTGTGTGTACCCGAGAAACTCGGGAGTATCTTTGTCCTACCTCTACGGCAGATGCGTGGGCTTTTGGCCCTTTTGCCGCTTGGGTAAAGACTGATACGTACTTGCGAAAGATTTAGGTCGGCCGCTTCCCTGCAAGAAATCCCTTGTAGGTCACGGGATTTCCCTGCGCGTCAGGGTGCCGTGAAACCTTTTTCACCGAAGCAAGAACCCTCAAACCTGTGAAGCGTGTAGCCGTAATGAATCCATGGCCGTCGCACGCTGCGCAGAAGAAAGCTTCGCCCGATTCGTCGGGACGTAGGAGGCCGAGCCCGGAGCCTTCGCAAAAGCGACAGTTAACCCGCAAAGTTGATGCCTGAGCTGACCTGATTCCAGGTTCTCGCTCGACACTACCCCCGGGTCCTCCCTCAATTGACATTAGCTACACCTCCATGTGTGCTTGAACTCCGATTCGCTGTTCGGATGGCTACCGAACTAGGTCAGGACGACGACGTACAGCGCAGCTCCTGCTGTTGTGCACGCGATGATCATGGCGAACAGTACCCAGATGGCTACAAGAGAGAACTTTCCGTTCCGCTCGACACCCTTCCAGATATTGACGGTGAACGCCACGGCTGCCGCGAGGAGGAGCGCGATGACGCCCGCAAAGACCCAAATGGCTAGCTTGACTGCTGTATCTTGACTCATAGAACCCTCCCATCGGTTCTGTCTAATTGTCGCTATTCGGGCTTAGTCCTTTACCGCTCTCGGGTATTGCCCTAAGGGACGATGAAGGACTTCCCGTCCGATCCGATGGTGTTCCCCATGAGAATGGCCTTGACCAGTCCCAAAAATTCGGGGGAAAAGGTTGCCCTCATGTAAGAATGTGGAATTGAGCCTGCATACGGCGTTTCGTCTACCGCAAATGCGATTCCGAACATTTCGAAACGTTTTGCGATACTCAAGAGCACCTGTGCCTGCCCCGCATCCATGCGCGAGAAATTTTCCTGGAGCGCGGGCCTCAGGATTTGAGCTTCTCCAAAGGAGATGCTGAACTGTATCATTTACTTGCGCCTCCATGCGCTTGTCTGAATTCCGGTCGTATCTACGCCAAACTGGTGTTTGACGAGATTGATATCTCAAGGTTGTGCCAATCGTCCGCTGGTGCGATACGATGGACTACGGTTTCTCCGCGTACGTTTTTCGTTAGTGTGAATACACATCGAATCGCTGCGCGAAGGTGAAATCCTTGCTTAGTCGTCTTGTTCCCAAAGTCGACATGTCCGCGAAAAATCACGGCCATGCGGCGATGAGTAAAGTAGAAAAAGTAAGGCTTACCTGTCGTTTCATCGAGTACGTATCCGTGTCTTCCGACCGGATCCAACTTGATGATCGGACCCTCCTTGAGGTCGTAACCTTCGGTCACTTCCTCCTATTTACCCTCCTTGGGGTTAAAAACTCACCTTGTAGGTGGCAACCCGAGCAGCTTACCTGCAATTTAAAATTAAAAATTAAAAATTAAAAATTGCGCGCTCTGCGCGCGTTGCCACCCACAAAAAAATTAATAGCTATATAGCTAACTGGCCAAATAGCAATTTATTATTAAATCTTTCGCAAGTTGTCAAAGAGCAATCCCGAATCAATCGGGAAATAAGAATTTCAATACGTTTTTAGGCACGCAAATACCCAAACGAAAAGAAATTCAATGTGGAAATGCTAACAGAAAATGAAGCAAAAGTCAAACTATGGGACAATGCTTGCTTGAACTGGACGATGGATAAGAGGCGGTATTCCCGTAGGATTCCCTTCAAGAATTTTGTAGTTTCTAATTTTATTTAATTTACTCACAAATTTATCCAAAATATATTTTTCTGATTGTGCGCCGTTTATAATTAACAATCCATTTTCCATTAACCAATTATCTAATTCAGAACCGGTAATACCAAAGTGTCTCTTTTTTTCTCTTTCAAAGAACCAGATTGCGTGATTACTCGATTTCACCTGTACATAAACAACGGGCAATATGTCATCATCCAACCCAACAACAATATCGATTCCCTCTTTGTCTTCTTCGCTGAATTTTTGTGTTCATCGTACCGAAGTCACATAGGGAAGAACTGAAACAATTTCTGCAATGTTTTTCTCTGAGCTATCACCACGAAAACCGGCTTCTGCGCGATTAATCATTTCTTTCTCTTGTCTTATCTGCAACTCAATAAGCTCATCAATTTCTCCGGCAGGATACCCTTGAGCGAGTGCGTCAAATATTTTTTCTATACGCCTGATACTTTGTTCTTTTTGCATGAGGATATTATAGCAAAAAAACAATTATAAAACTATAAGATTAAATGTAGTGCTGTCCTAGACTCTTCCGCCTTCATACAGTTTATCAAAAGATACCGGTTCCATTCCGCGGGCGCGGATTCCTTTTATAATTCCCGGCAATGCTGCGGAAGTTGAAGTCCTAAAATGTAAAAGAACAATTGATCCCCACGGATTTGTTTGAGCATCCAAAAGACCCATATAATAATTGACCAGAGCTTGAGGATTATTAGATGTCCATTGAGTCCCCGCATCACCGGAAACATTCCACATAAATGTTCTAAGACCTAAATCTGCAGCGGCCGCAATTGAAGTGTTGCTCCTTGATCCTCCGGGCGGACGCATTACAGGAATTGTTGTAGCGCCACATATTCTTTTGAGGGCTTCTTCAGTTCTTCCAAGTTCACTTTGAATTTGATCGACGCTTTTTGCCGATAAATCCATGTGGGTATATGTGTGATTTCCCCATGTAATTCTTCCAGAATTGTTGGCCTTAATAATAAAATTAGGGTCAGAATCCATAACCGAACCAATTATTAAAAATGTCGCTGAAGCATTCATATCAACAATTGTTTGCAAAATTTCATCGCGGTTAAAATACCCGTCATCTACTGTCAAAGCAACCAAAGGACGATCACTTGGGCCCTTAAAAACAGGGTTTAGGAGAACTTCGCGGCTCCATTTTGGCCTCTCCGGTTTTTTTGGTTCTGGCGGCGGCAGACCATCAGCGGCAAGCATTGGAATAAATTTCCAATCCCAACCATCCGGCACATCTGGATAGTTTGCTTTAGAAAGTCCGGGGACAAGAAGCTTGTATGGCAATTGTCCTGTATCAAAAGCCAAGCTGAACGGTATTTTTGCATCCCCGCACTCATTTGCACAGAGGAGAGCTTGCTTGTTGATAAATCTATGATCTACATCTTCATTAAATAATGTGCCTAAATAATTCCTTAAATCAGAATCCGTACGTACTCCTATACCAAAAGCCATAGCGGTAGCACCCACGCCTATTCTTCCAAATTGACGCCTGTTAAATTTTCTTTCTGTCATAGTCTATCAATATACTCTTAATTTTTAGAAAAGCAAATAAATAGAGGGGGAGGAATATTTGAGCCAACGGTGAGAATCGAACTCGGGACTTACTCTTTATCCCAGTACAAATCGTGCTTGCAAGATGTGAGCCTGAGGTGGGATTCGAACCCACGACTTGCTCTTTACGAAAGAGCTACTCTACCACTGAGTTACTCAGGCAAGCCGATTTTACGGGACCCCGCATTTCTAATTCCAAATTTTAGCAAATTTGGAAAGAAAGTGCTGGGGCGAAAGAGCTACTCCCTGCCTGCCGGCAGGCAGGTACCAACTGGGTTACATCGGCAACCTAAAACCTAAAACCTAAAGGAATTGTATCAAAGGTGAAGAAAAAAAGGAAGAAACACCCACTAAGGTTAAAATCTAAACTACTGATAAACTAAACCCTAGCAACTAAACGCTAAACCCTACCTATTTATTAATAACTTCGCCCTCAAGTGCAAGCTGGAAGTGGTAATTCCCCGAAACATCAATTGGGAAAAAAACCTTGCATACCCCTCGGGGTAAACAAAAATTTCTCGTTGCTCTCCGCTTTTGGCGAAAAACTACCCCAGTTTCGAAAAAAGTATAGAGGAAAACATTCCGCTTCCACTTTTCACTTAAGAGCATACTTAGTATAAAATGAGATTTTGAAAAAGTCAAGGTGAATTATACCCACGAAAATGTAAAACGAAAACAAAAACGGCGAATCAGTCCTTGCTTTTCTTCTCGTTTGGTGAAAATAATTAATAAGAGGTTATTTTCACGTGATTAAAAGCATTTTTAGTAGAAGGTCTGTTGAAAGGGTTGTTGAAACCCCAGCCGTTATTTTGGATAAAACGGTAAATACTTCTCAGCAAATACATAATGCTGTAACACAAAGTCATGTAAGACGGGCAAAAAGGTACTGGCAGACTTTGGGACCGGGCCTAACAACAGGCGCGGCGGACGATGATCCATCAGGAATTGCAACTTATTCCCAAACAGGCGCTCAATACGGTTTCCAACTTCTCTGGCTTGCAACTTTCACTTTTCCTCTTATGGCTGTAGTTCAAGAGATGTGCGCGCGAATCGGACTTGTTACGGGGCGCGGATTGGCAGCCAATATCAGAAAGTTTTTTCCACCTTGGGTAATTTATACATGTACCATACTTTTGCTTGTCGCAAATACTTTGAATATAGGAGCTGACCTTGGTGCCATGGCAGATGCAACCCGCCTTCTTGTTCCAAAAATAGATTTTATTTACCTTATTTTTAGTTTCACAGCGATATGTGTTGGGCTGCAAATTTTCACAAGCTATGAACGATACGCAAAATATTTGAAGTTTTTGGCTTTAATTCTTGTTTCATATATTTTCTCTGCATTAAGTATCAATTTGGACTTTTCACAACTTTTAAAAAATACCGTCTTGCCTTCTCTGTCATTTTCAGGAAACCAAGCGTTCTTAATCTGCGCGATTTTAGGCACAACAATTTCTCCTTATCTTTTTTTCTGGCAAACGTCTCAAGAAATTGAAGAAGAAATACTGCAAGGAAAAATAACACTTGCTATGCGCCGCGGCACGACTCCGCGGGCAGTAAAACGCATGAGAGTTGATGTTTGGTCAGGAATGTTTGTCTCAAATTTGGTCATGTATTTTATAATTGCGGCGTGCGCTGCAACTCTTTTTCCAAAAGGAATAACCAATATCCAAACTGCTTCGCAGGCAGCAGAAGCCTTGCGTCCGCTTGCAGGAGACGGCGCATATCTTCTTTTCACACTTGGAATTATAGGAACGGGAATGCTTGCAATACCAATTCTTGCAGGCTCATCCGCATACGCAATTTCAGAGGCTCTTCAATGGAGGTTTGGTCTGAACAGAAAGCTAAACGACGCCTATTCTTTCTACGGAGTTATAATTTTTTCACTACTCATAGGGCTTGGGGTAAATTTTATAGGAATTGACCCTATAAAAATGCTTATCTACTCTGCTGTGACCAACGGACTTATTGCCCCGGTAATTCTTATTCTTATCGTGACCATCTCAAGCAACAAAAAAATTATGGGTGAATGGAAAAACCGTGTACATACAAATATCTTGGGGTATGTAACCGTCGCGATTATGACCATCGCAGGAGCAGCAACAATCGCATCACTTGTGATGCGATAAGGGTTTAGTTATTTAGGAATTAGCGTTTAGTTATGTCATCAATAAAATCTTACAAAGAACTAATTGTGTGGCAGAAATCAATTTCTCTTGTAAAAGAAATTTACAAACTAACAAACAACTTTCCTCAATCGGAAATTTATGGTTTAAGCTCTCAAATGCGCCGAGCCGCAGTTTCAATTCCATCAAATATAGCAGAGGGTTATGCAAGAAAATCTTCTAGGGAATATTCACAGTTCTATTCAATAGCGTACGGATCATTGCTGGAACTGGAAACTCAACTAACCATAGCAAGAGACTTAAAATTTGGTAATATAAACTCGTACAATGATATTGAAAGCTTGGTTAATGAAGTTTCACGCATGCTTCATGTTATGATTATAAAGATTGGTCAACTAAACCCTAAACGCTAATTAACTAAACGCTAAACAAAAAACGCTTATGGATATCTTTCAAGCAATAATTTTAGGAATTGTTGAAGGAATCACCGAATTCCTCCCTATTTCCTCAACGGGCCATCTTATTTTAGCAAGCAAACTTTTAAGTATTAGCCAAACAGATTTTGTCAAAACATTTGAAATTGCCATACAATCAGGCGCAATTCTGGCCGTAATCGCGTTGTATTGGAAAGATATTATGACAAAAACCGAATCGCTAAAAAAGGTTTTGGCCGCTTTTATCCCAACCGGAGTTATAGGATTTTTACTATATAAACTCATCAAACAGTATTTACTTGGAAATTCAAGCGTGGTTTTGTGGTCACTTGCGCTTGGAGGAATAGCTCTTATTGCGCTCGAACTCTACCTCAAACGTAAAAATCAGAAATCATCAACCGTGCCTGCCGGCAGGCAGGTCATAAATCATCAATCTATTGCTACTGTTTCATATAAAAACGCAGTAATTATAGGCATTATCCAGTCAATTTCTGTTGTTCCGGGAGTCTCACGAGCTGCCGCAACAATTTTCGGCGGAATGTTAATGGGAATGGATCGAAAAACAGCCGTAGAATTCTCATTTTTACTTGCAATCCCTACAATGCTTGCGGCAACAGGACTTGACCTTGTCAAAACGAGCTTTTATTTCAGTACAAACGAATGGATTGCGCTTGGTATAGGAATTATAACATCATTTGTTGTTGCAATTTTTGCTATCAAATGGCTGCTCTCGTACGTCAAAAAATACAGCTTTATTCCATTCGGAATTTACAGGATTGCAGTTGCAATTTTTCTTTTTGGCCTCTTCTTCTTTGGAAAGTAATCAACTTATTTGTGGGTAAATAGGCACAAACCATTGACAAATCTGTTATAATATACGAAGAATGAATGGTATATCTGTTTTAAATGAAAGCAATACGGTTGGACTTGAAGGGCAACTTTCTTGCGCGACAATGATTGCATTTTACTCGGCAATTGCAACAGGCCTTTTTGTTTTTGTTGCAAAATTACTCATTCCAAAGGCATCAAAACGACTCATCAACTAATTTTCACAAGCTATTCGCTCCACTAGCATTTTCTGTTCGAAGTTTTTTTTCAATTTAAACTTACGCATGAACCTTATTCGTCGTTTTGTGCGCAATTTCTCGCTTAATTTGTCGTTTTGCGCTCAATTAAAATCGGCGATTCGCCGTGAAGCACATGAAAAATCGAGTGAGTGAAGGAAAAAGAAGCTGAAAGGAGAAAAGTTAAGCCGTAAAGTATTCTAACGCCCTAATGAGCTCTAACGAGCCTAACGATACGGGATCGTTATTTTATATTTTCATCTTTGCGAATCTCAATTGAGAAATATTAGGCGAGACGGTGGGTGTTTATTTCATTAGTTAATTTTTGCGTTTCTCTTCTTGCGGCTGCTGCAAAATCCTCTCCGCCGGAAGCAAAAATTATCCCTCTTGAAGAATTTATTATCATTCCCTGATTATTACTATCTTTACCATTTCTGACTGCTTTTTCCAAATCTCCACCCTGTGCCCCAACACCCGGAATCAAAATCGGCATATCCCCTACTGTCTTTCTTACCTTTTCAAGTTCTTCAGGATATGTTGCTCCCACAACCAATCCTACATTCCCATGTTCGTTCCAATCACGAAAAACATTTGCCGCAACCATTCCGAAAAGAGGAGTATCTCCATAGCTACAATCGTCTACGATTAAATCCTGAAACTCTCCCGCTCCTGGGTTCGAAGTCCTACACAAAACGATTACGCCTTTATCTTTTCTGTTAAGAAATGGTTTTAACGCCTCTTTACCTAAATATGGATGAACAGTTATTGCATCAGCACCTACAATATCAAATGCAAACTTTGCATACCCGTTATTAGTGTTACCTATGTCTGCCCTTTTTGCGTCAAGAATAATCGGAATTTCAGGATATTTACGTTTTGCATAATCAGCAGTAAGAATAAGCGCCTGAATTCCATCCACACCCATTTCTTCATAAAATGCACTGTTTGGCTTATAGGCAAGAGCTAAATCGTGCGTTGCGTCAATAATGCGCGTATTAAAGTTAAAAATATTTTGCACAACAGAACCCTTCTTAAGAAAATCGGGGATTTTTGCGAATTCCGAATCGAGTCCCACACAAACAAAAAGTCCCTTACTCCATCTGTTTTCAAGTGTTTGATAAAACTCTGATCGTGGCTGTTCTGCTTCAGGGGCTGGTGGTCTTTGTTCTGCGCCCATGAGTTTAAATCGTGGATTTTTGTTGAATTCCCAGTAGATAAAGCACTGCTTCCTTCTTGTATCTGCGGTCTCCGCGCGAATTTATTCTGATTGCTGGCAATTTTCCTCTTTTCCCCCATCTTTTAATAGTTAGTGGTGAAACACGAAGAAGTTCTGCTACTTCTCTAACCGTAAGTAGATCTGGTAAGTTCTCTATTGATATGTTGTGCTGCTGCATACTGTGTACGATTAGAGCCTCTCTATATCGTATCTATAAATAGACTAGCAAAACGCATCAGACTTGTCAAGGGGCTAAATTATAAAAATCTAATTTTGCTCATCCGGGGCAACTAATTTGGTAAAATCCAAACTTAAACTTAAGAAGTTAAACTAATTTTTAAAGCTAATTGAAGCTGTGAAAATATTTTTTTTATCGTTTTTTAGATGGTTAGTTGATGCTTTTTGTGAAAATATGGTCTAAAAACGCAAAATTAGGGCCTATTTTTAAAAATACTTCTGAAAAAATCTGACGCAACGAGAAAAATGAATTCAATCAAGGCTAATTGACGCTTCCATCTCCATGGCTGTATGGCCAATCTAAAAAGCCATTCTCCTTTGACAAACTGAAAAAATTTTGGAGCACGGGCTACTCTCCCACTTAATACGTCGAAAGATCCTCCAACCGACATCATAACCCTCACCGGAAGTTTTTGAATATTATCACATATCCATTTTTCTTGTTTTGGCGCGCCAAATGCAACAAACAATATATCAGTTTTTTTATACAAATCCGCTTCAGACCATTCATTTTTTGCCATATTTACACAAAGAGTTGGGTATTTTTTCTTCAAGCACTTGGCAGCCTCTTCTGCTACACCCTCTTGACCACCAATAAAGCCCGTCGTAATAAGCTTTTTTGCATCTTTGGAAGCTACCCTTTTCACGCCTATATTATGCTGTGAAACACATTCACATAGCCTCACCATGAAGTCAACTCCGGTTATACGTTTTTTTATGTTTTTACGCATGAATCGGCTTGCGATAACAACGCCTTCTCCGTCAGGTAACGAAATATCAGCGCTATTTAGGATTTTTTTGAATGCCGGATCCTTGTAAGTTTTTACAATAATTTCGGGGTTTGGGGTAAAGATTGTTATCTTTTCATTGGTCTTTTCCAACTTTTTAATAATATACTCTAAGATTTCATCTTCAGATGCTTTTGTTATTCCTACTCCAAGAATATCATTTTTGTCCATTTTTTTTAAATATTATATGATAGTATCAAATTTTAGAATATAAAAAATGTATGCTCAATTGTATAGATTATTTACTCTTCAAAATCTCTTGTCATATTTACACTTTTCTGTATTTTAATTATTACTTTGTGTAAAATTTATTTTTTTGCTCTTATTATTATAGGCTCTCTCGCTTTTCTCTCCAAAATTTTCTATGTGAAAAAGTATCTGTTTTATTATTATTTAAATGAAACTATAAGCTATTATCTCTTGTTTTAGTATTCGTTTTTATTGGAAGTCCGCTTGCCGGACGAACAAAAAAATGAATGCGTTAGTATTCATTTTTATTTATTGACCTTTTGTATAATTCAAGGTTTTCAAGGGCTACTCCGGTACCCCTTACAACACAAAAAAGCGGATCTTCAGCTACATACGAAGGGACTCCTGTCTCCCTACTTATATATTTATCAAGGTTTTTTAAAAGCGATGTTCCGCCTGACAACACAATACCTTTGTCAATAATGTCTGATGCCAGCTCCGGTGGCGTTATCTCAAAAGTTTCTCTGATTGCATTTATTATTTGCTTAAGAACAGGTAAAATCGCCTCGTTTACTTCTTCGTCTGAAATGTCAATTGACCGAGGAAGACCGGTAACGCTGTCTCTGCCTCTTACTCCCATGATTTGCGGGTCAGAAGCATCCGGAATAGCATTTCCTATTTTTATTTTTATTTCTTCGGCAGTTCTTTCTCCAACTAAAAGATTGAAACGCTTACGGATATGGTTTGCTATTGCCTCTTCTGTTTTGTTTCCGGCAATGCGAATTGACTTATGTTCCACAACTCCTCCAAGAGAAATGACGGCAATATCAGTAGTTCCGCCTCCGCTATCAAGTATCATATGTCCTGTCGCTTGGGCAATTGGAAGTTTTGCACCGATTGCCGCGGCCAACGGCTCTTCAATAAGATATACAGAGCCGGCTCCTGCGGCCAAGGTTGCGTCCAGAACGGCTCTTTTTTCAACTTGCGTGATGCCGGAGGGGATACAAACCATTACTTCAGGTTTTGTACGAAGAAAAGATCCGCTCAAAAATCTCGTCGGTCCGGAGACCTTATCTATAAAATAAGAAAGCATACTTTGAGTTATTCCATAATCGGCAATAACTCCATCTTTTAATGGACGGGTCGCTATAATATTTCCGGGCGTTCTTCCAAGCATTTCTTTTGCTTCTTGACCTACCGCAACAACTTTATTATCATCAGCCCGCACTGCAACAACCGTTGGTTCATTAAGAACAATCCCCTCACCTGCAACGTACACTAAAACATTGGCTGTTCCGAGATCAATCCCTATTTTTTTTGACAACATTGAAGATCCAAACATACCTAATTTTAACTATATCAAAATATATACTATATATATCAATTATCTTATAATCTTACCTGATTATATTAGTGTCTAAAAAAACTTGCAATAGGGAAAATTAAATATATAATTAGGAGAATGAAACGGGTTTGGGTAAGCATGGTTCTTATCCTATTTTTTATTACAATAGGTACTATTGCCGCAATTCTGTATGCCAGGGGTTATCGTTTTCTCCCTGAAAACGGTAGAGCACACATAGAAGGCACAGGACTTCTTGTTTTGACAAGCAAGCCTGAAGGAGCACGAGTTGAAATTAATAACCACCTCACAACAGCAACCAATAACACAATTAATCTTTCACCCGGAAAATATGACGTAGTTATTGAAAAAGATGGCTATATTCCGTGGAAAAAGCAAATTGTTGTAGATAAAGAAGTAGTTTCGGAAGTCAACGCGCTTCTTTATCCTACAGCCCCAAAGCTCGAAGCAATTACTTCAACCGGCGCAACAAATCCGGTCCTTGACACCACCGGAACTCTTATCGCCTATACTGTTTCTTCCTCTTCTGCGACCAAAAATGGTGCTTATGTATTGGACATGAATGCGCGGCCACTTATTTCTTTTGGCGGGCAAACAACACAAATTACCAATAACCAAGTTGACGCGTTTTCCGATGCTACTCTTTCTTTTTCCCCGGACGGAAAAGAAATGCTTGCTCAAATAAAAACTCAAAGCGGCATAACATCATATCTTCTTCCGGTAAGAAACTTTATCGATACGCCACAAGACGTTACAACATCGCTTTTTCAAGTACAAAAAGACTGGGAACAACAAGCGCAGGATAAAAACAAAAAAATACTTGATTCTTTTCCAAAAGAACTTCGAACAATCGTAATTGATAATTTTTCGGATTTTTCAATGTCTCCGGAAGGAGACAAAATTCTTTATACTGCAAGCCAGAGCGCACTTTTGCCTATTGTTAAAAAACCTCGTATAGTCGGAGGCAATTCCACTTTAGAACAAAGAAAGCTTACAAAAGGAAATACTTATGTTTATGACATTAAGGACGACAGGAATTATATTATCTTTGACAAAACAGACATAAAGGAAAGTGAAACTTCACCCCGCTTTTTCTGGAATTCGGATTCGCGCCATTTGGTTTTTGCCAAATACAACAAGATCACTATTCTTGAATACGACGGAGGAAATCCAACAACTGTTTATGCAGGACCTTTTTTGGATAATTATATTTTTCCTTGGCCGGACGGAACAAGCATTGCAATAATTACACGACTCAACCCTGGAAGCCCATATAATATTTATAAACTAGGACTACAATAACTAGGGTATCAAAACATATCTTAGTGCCTCATGTTTCATTTCTTACCTCTTCAATCACAAATCCTACCAATATTCCGACAGAAATTTTCAATTTACAATTTTCCCTTCGGGTTCCCTCAGGGCAAGCAATTTTCAATCAATTATCAATATTCTAATACTCATTTTTTAATCGCCGATTTGCAGTGAAGTGCATGAAAAACCCAGGAGCAAGCGCCCGGAATTTTCGCCGAAGGGGACTCGAAAATTCAGTGAGTAACGAGGTTTTGAAAGCACGGAACAAAACTCGGCGATAGGCTTTGGTACTTTCGCCGGAACGAAAGTACAAAGAATAATACTCGCAAGAAGTTTTGGGCGTCTTTTTGAAAAGACGCAAAGAAAAAGGACTCTAACGATACGGGATCGTTAGACGGGATCGTTAGATTGTTAGATAATTTTTAAACCCTAACTCTCCTAATAACCTACCACCTAGAAACCCAAAACCTAACTGTGGTATTCTAATACTATGAACGCTGCCCGTTTCAAATTAAAAATTCAAAACTCAAAATTCAAAATTGCTTTCTTTCTTTTGATTTATGCATTTTGCTTTTTGACTTTTGCGCTGCGCGCAAATGCCCAAACCATCGTATATCCCGGGAATGTTTCAACAACAGTTAACGCAAGCGTTGGAGGCGTTTACCTTTCTATTTCCGGATATACCTCGCCTTATGCCTCGATTGTTATGACATCAAACGGGCAATTTATAAGATCAGTTGTTGCCGATGCACTTGGAAATTTTTTTATCTCCCAGATTTTGGTGAGAGAGAATTTTTCAAACTTCTGTCTTTCGGTAACAGATTTTAAACGTCTTGGAGAAGCTGAGGCCTGTCTTGATATTAATCCTGTAACAACCGATACAACTATTGACAATATTTTCCTTCCTCCAACTGTTGGACTTTTGAAAAAAGAAATAAGCGCGGGAGACCAAGCAGTAATTTACGGTTACAGCAGGCCGAACAGCACGGTTATCATAAAATCAAAAGACGGAAACGCTTATACGGCACAAACAGACAGTACCGGTTACTATTCTATAACAATAAAAAATGTTCAAGCAGGAACATACTCTTTTCTTGCATACGGAAAATTAGATAACAAAGAGTCTCTTCCGCCAAAAAAAGGCATAGACTTAACTGTTCTTTCACTCCCACAACAGGTAGGGAAAAAAATTGAAAAAATTACAACTAGCGGAACTGCTTTGCTCACATCTACAATCATCGGTTTTTTGATTCTTCTTTTATTGTTAATTATTATAATTATCATCATTATTATACTTATCTTGCGTCCTAAGTTATTTCGCAGCATTTTTGATAAATTACACAGACAAAAAGGACTACACCATGACTGGTTATTAAAACTGGTAGATACAGACAAAAAAAATGTTACAAAAAAGTAATAACTTACTTACTTGACAACTATTCTAAAAAGTGTATTAAATAGTAAAGGAATGAAAATATTATCACGTATTTATACTCTGTTTTTTCTATTGGTTGGAGTATTTATGCTTTTCTTTTTTTCTGTGAAGAGCGCAGACGCGGCAACTCTTGCAAGCGCTTCAGGTACCCTTACTACTTCACGCCCTTCTGCTTCTGCTCCATTAGGGGCAGACCAAGCGGCAAGCGCAGGACAGGTAACAATTACAGATAACGGATCCATTTATCTGGCTTCTGACTCTGCTATTTTAAGACCTGACACGGGAGAAACTTTAAATACCGTAACGGTTGCATCTTTATCAGCGGCAAATACTCCTGCTGCTAATCAAAGAGTTGTGTATTTTGGGGGAACTGCAGCAAATACCCATCACAAAGGAGATGCAATAACTACCGCCATAAGCGCAATGCATAAATTTAGGTTTATCGCAACAAATCCTATTCCAAATGCCGGAAAGATTATTCTTACTTACCCGGGTGCGGCTGATAATACCGCATCTCCTTCCGCAACCACCTTTGCTTTTAACGGTCTTACAACAGGAAATATTGTCGCAAATAATGCAACATGCACGTTTGCAGTCAGTTCTCCTTCAATTACATGTACTTTATCCGCTCCTGTCGGCGCCGGAACGGTTGTCACTATTCTAGTCGGGTGCTCTGCTCAAACAGACGGCGAATGCACAACCCAAGTTCCAACCCTTATAAATCCTACAAAAACCGCAACTGCAGGAACTGCAGACGTCTGGAAAGTAACCATTGATACGCAAGATGATAGCAGCGTTGCACTTGATACTGTTAAAGTCGCGATGGGAACCATTGAATCTGTTCAGGTATTTGCAAACGTTGACCCAACTCTAACTTTTACAATAGCCGGTATCGCAAATGCTACAGCTATCAACAACGGCAATACAACAGGATGTCTACAGACTGAAACAACAAATGCAGGACTTGCATCAACCGCAACAGTCGTAAACCTAGGAACGCTTGCTAATGTTCCAACGAGTACTGATACAAAGGTCGGAAATATTGCAGCACAGCTATTGACAGTTTCTACTAATGCTATAAACGGGTACAGCCTTGTTGCAACGTCAAGCGGACCATTGCGTAATTTAGCAACCGGTTTTGATATTGGAAGCAGTACTACTCCGGCAGTATTTCCAAACGGGCAAAACTGGTTTGGTCTCCATGCTTGCGGTCTTGATACAAATCCCGCTTCAACGTTTTGGAACTCAATCGGAGGTGGCGGTAATTGTAATACCTACATTACCGGATCAACCAATCCAATCTGCAAATACGGATGGCCTACAAAAACGTCACCTGTAACAATAGCATATAGAACTACAGGTCCTGTAGGAAATACTATTACCACTGGAAGCGGTCTTGTGAGCGTTGCTTATGCCGCAGGCGTTGATGCACGTGTTCCCGCCGGTACTTATCAAGCTGTTGTTACCTATGTCGCAACACCGTCGTTTTAGTTAAATAATATTTATGAAAAACAAACTGCCCAAAATCATAACTGCATCAACCATTGCGGGCGCGCTTGGTGCGGCAAGTCTTTTTCTTCACGCCTTTGCTCAAGAACCACCCCAGGCAATAAGAACAATGACTATCGTTCCTCCGGCTGTTGAATATTCTCTAGCTCCGGGAGACAAAAAAGAAGGAGTCATGAAAGTAATAAATGATGGCAATGAACTTCTCACTTTCACAGCAATGGTAAGAGATTATGTTGTGTCAGACAATCATGGAACACCACAAATTCTTGCTCCGAACGATCTTTCTGTAAAGCGTTCGGCTGCAGCTTGGCTGGGAGTTACCCCTTCAACTTTTACAATTCTACCCCACCAAAAACAGGAGCTAAATTACTTTTTACAAGTTCCGTTGGATGCTGCTCCGGGAGGACATTACGCTGCGGTTATTTACGAACCAACACAAACAATTCCTGTTGAAGGAACAGGAACAGGAGTCCAAACTCAAATCGGTACTCTTTTTTATCTTGGTGTCAAAGGACCAATTACAGAAGCCGCAAATGCAGTTATGAGCGCAAAAGGATTTTCAGAATACGGACCCGTAAAAGTACAAACTGAAATTTTCAACAACGGTGACCTGCATATAAAACCGAAAGGAGAAATTACCGTAACAAATATTTTTGGCCAAAGAACTATTCTTCCGCTTGAAGAACATAATATTTTTCCAGAGAAAAGCTTTTTGAACGAGAACTCTTTTGGAACAAAATTTATGCTTGGACGTTACACCGCGCGGCTTTCGGCAACCTACGGCAGAGATAATAACCTTCCATTAGTTGCCGTAGTAAGCTTTATAGTATTTCCATGGAAAATCGCAACAGTTATAACGCTTATTGTAATAATTCTAGTACTGCTCTTCATCATGAGGGAGAGAAAGAAGAAAAAAACAAGCCCTGCATCTGGCTCTGAAACAACCTCTACGCAATAATCTTTTAGTTATTCTCTAAACGGAACTTTTCGTCTGCTACAGGTATACCAGTATACCTGTATAAATGTACCGTAGTTTAAATCGGCGAAATAAAAGTACAGAAGAAATTATTTGAAAGTAAACTAAGATCAATTCACGAACGTCTGGGGAATTTCTAAGGCTTCTCTTTCCTCTTCTTTCTTTTCTTTTACAATCGGCAAAGTGAAATGTACGGTCGTCCCCTTTCCTTCTCCTTCGCCTTGAGAAGACAGAACAGGAGACTCTATCCAAATCTTCCCTCCGTGCTCAACAACAATTCCTTTTGAAATAAAAAGTCCGAGCCCTGTACTGTCCTTGTTTGCAGTATTGCCAATTTGCCCAAATTTTGAGAAAAGAAGCCCTATCTTATCCTTAGGAATACCATTCCCCGTGTCTGATACCAAAACCTCTAAATTCCCACCATTTAGAATGGTTTTTATGGTAATCGTTCCGCCAACAGGGGTTGCTTTTAGGCTGTTTGAAAAAAGGTTGCTTAGAACCTGACCTATTCGAAGCGGATCAAAAGAAAATTCCGGAATTCCAACTTGCGTATTTGTATTTAGTGTTATCCCTTTTTGACCGGCAAGAACCAAAAATTCTTGTGCGCGTTGATGAACAAGACTATTTATATCAAACATCTCTTTGTAGAGTACGAATTTACCCGCGTCTATTTTTGCCGCATCAAGAAGACTTCCTATATCGTTTAATCCTTCCTCCGAAGAATTTTTTATAACATCAAGCATTTTTTCATAGTCTTTATCGTTTAGATTTTTATTCAAAAGCAGATTTGACGCACCTTTTATAGCTGTAAGCGGAGTGCGAAGCTGGTGCACTACCATATTTGTGAAATTCTCACGAAGAGCCTCAAGATCTTTTTCCATAGTAATATCCTGCATTGTAATTGAAACACCTATTACGTTCTTTGTGTCGTAATAAAAAACAGGACTTATGTAAAGCTTAAAATGCTTTTCAGATAGAATAATATCGTTTAAAACAATAGTCTTTTTTTCTGTTAAAACCTTTTGCAAGTGTAAAAGTATGCTTTCAGTTTTTCCAAACCTGTCAAGTACCATATAAGTTTCCAAATAACCTGCAGGAAGGTTAAGAAAAATTCTCGCCGCTTCATTTATTGTAGAAATTGAGAGTCCGTTTTTTTCAAGCATAAAAAGCATTGCGCCTGAAGAAAGGCTTGCGATGAGAGAATCGGTCTTTCCTTTTTCCGTTTCAATTACTTCTTCAAGCCGACCGATTGAGCGGGCTGCGGTATTTACAATTTTATACATCATGCTCATATCTTCTTCCTGATAAATATTTGGGATGTGTGAGGAAATAGTGATAAGACCTCTTAGCCTATTGTTGACAATAAGAGGAATATTAAAATAAGACAGAGGTACTGCATCAAAAGGTAACGATATGGTATTTTCTATATTATATTGCGCTGGAAAAACTTTTATTGGGATTGTTTTTTTTGTCTCATCTATTCCGCATAAAGAATCTCGAATAATTTTTGAAATATTTTCAAGGTATTGAGGACCTATACCCTGCGATGCTCTTGTGTTTATAGTAATTTGGATTTCTGTCGCTATTGCATATGACGCGGTGGTGAGCTTGAAAAGGTTTTGTATTGATGCAACAATGGCTCCGGCCACAAGTTCAATGTTTAAAGAGTATGCACTAATTTGGGCAATATCTTTTAAGATTGTAGATTCATAAAGCCTTCGTGAAAGCTCTTTTTTTTGCGATTCTCTTTCTTTCTTTGTTTTTTCGTCACGCGAAGCATAAAAAATAGAAAGTATTCCAAAAAAGCCGGATACCAAAATTGAAAATATAAGGGCAATCGTTTGCATAATCGTTGCTATCACCTATAACCTATATAACCTAGTTATCATTATTTCGTAAGATTCTCGAGGCGATCTGCGGTATTTTTTGTTCCTATAACAATAATATATGTTCCTATTACAAAACACGCTCCTTTTATAACTAAAACCGCAACTGAATATATATTGTTGTATTGAATTTGAAGCGATGAATTTAGCGCGTCAATTATTATTCCCAAGGCTAAAAAAAGAACACCAAACGCTATGCTTTTAAAGCCCGACGCTAAAATTCCGCTACCGAATTTTTTCGTTACTTGATACATAATGACTGCGGCAGCAAGCGCCGCAAATGCTGCTACAAAAGAAATTCCTTCTACAATTATTGTTAAAAATCGTGTGCTATCAAACATAGGTTCAAAATTTTAAATTTTCAATTTTAAGTTTTAAGTTTTAAATTAATTTTAGAGTTTTTAATTTTAAAATTTATATTTGATTTAAAATTCTAACTAACTATTAGTATTAACCATTTTTTTCAAAACTTCAATCATCAATCATAAACCTGCCTGCCGGTAGGCAGGTCGTAAATCTTAGATCTTATTCTCTCCGCTTCCCTGAACTTGCGCGATGCTTGCATTAACTTCCTGTACCATTTTCTGCAATTCGTCTTGCGTGCCACCCTGTATTGGCGTTTGCGGAACTTGCGCTGATACCTGTGCAGACGCTTGAGCGACTTCAACAGGTGGTTGAATCGGAGCTTGCGGGGCAACAGAAACCGGTGGTACTACTCCTGCCAGTGCTTGAGGCATTTGCATATTTGATATCTGTTGTGAAAGACTTTGCCCATCAGGATATGCTGATAGTATTGACTCCATTGTTTTTTTGACAATAAGGCCTGATAATTCAACAAATTGGCTGATAAGCGCCTGAAGGAGTATTTGCGGATCGCCTGTTAGAGCTGTTACCTGACCCGTATTGTCCACTTCAATCCCATGAACGTTTTTGACTTTTGCAATTGTAATATCAGGACCCAAAATTACAATTTGTTTATGGATTATCTCCGTAAAAAGCTGTTTAAAATCTGTTGTTTGCGGCTGCATAATATGTTTTATCTATCACCTAACCCCTATAACCTATTTCGCCTATTGACCTACCAACGTCTTAACTTTTACAATAAGGTCATCGGTTGAAACTTGATATTTAAGAATATAATCCTGCGCCCCCGTATTCAATGCTTCTTTTATCATTTCGTCGTCTCCGAAATTAGTAAGCATCGCAACAGGTATATTTTTTGTCGCTTCATTAGCTTTTATACCTTTCAGGATTTCATTTCCGTGAGCGTCAGGAAGCATTTGGTCAAGAAGTATTCCGTCAAAATGTTCTTTTGCGATTAAATCTGTTGCTGTCTTGCCGTCCGGCGCGACAAACACTTCATACCCTGCACCGGTAAGCGCTGTTTGAAAAACAGCGGCTGTATCCTTTTCATCATCAACAAGAAGAATCCGTTTCATATATTTTTAAACTAAACGCTAAACCCTATCTAACTATACCCTAATTTAAGGCTATCAAGTCTAAATAATAAAAGCAAGTCCCAAATTCATTTGTAATAATAACTCTTTCCATCGCTCACAATTTCTATCTCCCCCACTTCTGCTGTATTTTTATAGCCTAAACCGAATTGTTTTAACAGTTCCAAAACTTGTGGCGAGGGGTGGTGATAACGGTTGTTTTTCCCTGATGAAACAATACTCAAACTAGGTTTTATTATTTCAAACGTCTTTGCGTCCACTCCTGTCTTTGATCCATGATGAGGAAGCTTGAATATATCAAAAGCATAACCGGAAGTAAAAAGTTTATCCAGAATTTCAAATTCAATATCTCCGGTCAATAAAGTTTTGAATGAACCAAACGAAACTACCTGAACCAAAGAAAAACTGTTAGCGTCCAATTTTCCATTAATATCCGAGTTAACGTATTCGTGTGTAGGCCAATATGTTTTTATTTCTACCCCGTCTGAAATTTTATATGTGTCGTCTTTTACGAGGAATCGAAAAGGAACATGATTACTCTCTATAAGAGCGTTTATTCGGCGAAATACTGCCGTACCTTTTGATTTTTGAGACGTATTAAATGATTTCACCGTATATGACTTCAGAACTGATTCCAAACCGGTTATGTGATCGCTGTCCGGATGCGTTGCAAAAACAAGCTCTATATCTCGATCCCAAAACGGCATGTGATTTTCCAAACACTTCAAAATTGTTGCGTCGGGTCCTCCGTCAATAACAATATCGCTCCCTTTAGGCGTTCTTATGAAAATTCCATCACCCTGCCCTACGTTGCAAAAAACAACATGAAGACGGCCGTCTGCATATTGAAAACTTTGGAAGACAAAAAGACCGAATAGAAACATAAGGGACAGTGCTAAAATAAAAAGTTTATTTCTCATGGTTTTTTTTGTTTTTTAAACGTTTTTCTCTTTTATAATTTAAAATTTAAAATTCTTCCTGTGTTTGTTTAAAAATAAAATAATACTTGCTAAAAAAATGTAGTACCCCAAAATTAAAACTTGCGGTGTTTTGTCAATTTGCACAGGAAATGAATAACGAGCAAAAGCAAGACTTATATTTTCAAAGTAAAGTAAAAGGGGAAGACAAAGATACAAAAAGGGCGCAGCAAAAACAGAAAACAACAAACTTGCAACAGCAGCAATACCTCCCAAAATCATAAGAAGCGGAATGGTCCACAAAACAAATAAATTTACAGGGATGGAAATCAAAGAATACGCGGAAAAAGCGGAAAACATAATTGGTACCGTCATGACTTGCGCCGATATAGTTGTAGAAAAGTCGTCACGCAGAAAAAAATTTCTATTTCTAAATAAAACATTATCGATTAGCGGTTTGAGTATTAGAATGCCAAAAGTTGACAAAAAAGATAATTGAAACCCAATGTCACCTATAATTTCCGGATCAACAAATAGCATAATAAATCCTGTCGTATAAAGAGCCAGAACTGAATAGTTTTGGCGGCCGAAAAGCAAAGCACCGTACGAAAACGCCGCCATAAGACTTGCCCTAACAATAGATGTGTCAAGGCCTGACAAAAAAGCATAAAAAATTATTCCAGCCAGCGTGAAAAGTATAGCTACTCTTCTTTTCATGAAGGCTAAAAACGTTGCTAGCAAAAACCCCGACACCAGACTCACGTTGCTTCCTGATGCGGCAATAACATGCAAGACTCCTGTTGTTCTAAAAGCCGCCAAAAGGTCGCTATCCATCCCCTGCCGTATCCCAAAAACAATTCCCATCAAAAGACCCGACTCATTCTGTCCTAAATATTTCCCATAAATACTGGTGACTTTTTGGCGGATAACCGACGTTAGTGATAACAAAAAATTATTGTTTTTGATTTTTTCTACTTCAGGATTATTGATTACCAGTTCTTTTAGCAAAAGGTTGTCTCTTTTGCTAACTCTCTCTTGTTCTGTAATTTTCCCTTTTATGGCAACAGTCTCTCCGTAAGAAAACTCTTGAGTTTTAGGTAAAAATATTCTTATGTTTTTTACTTTTAAAAGGTATCCGCTGGGAATTCTTGTCGGGTCGGAAAAAAAAGTATAAGTGAAATTAACATCCTCCCCTTTTTGAAAATTTGGTGATGTTGTATAAAAAAAAATAATTCTTGCGGAAAACAAAACGACTGTTATTAGAATAAAAACAATTACGAGGCGCATACACTATATCCCAATGCTATCTTTAAGTTTGTCAAAAGTTTTTTGCGATACTATTTTTTTTGACACAAGCTGGGAAATATCAGAATACGGCCTGTTATCAATTATTTTTTGACCAATCACTTGCCCTACTCCCGGAAGCGTATCAAGCTGGACAAGCGTTGCTGAATTAATATTTATTTGTCCGCGAACAGACTGACTTGTGTCTACGCTTAAACCTGTGGTTAACTTAGTACTCGTTGCAACTTCTCCTTGACGCGGAATATAAATCTTTGCCCCATCTGTTAGCTTTTGAGCAAGATTAAGACTTTTCTCAATAAAATTCCGATCTGCTTGCGCGCTTATTCCCCCTGCCGCAATCAGCGCGTCCTGGACGCGCGCATCAGGCGGAAGACGGAAAACTCCGGGTTTTTGAACGGCTCCTTCTATGTCTACTGCTATTTTTGGACTCGTAGAAGCTGTTGATTGTGTTGTTTTCAAATCTTGTGCGGCACTGAAATTTACTTCGGGAGGCTTTTGACCCAGTAATTGTATTAAACCGACAATTAGTAGAGAAAGTCCCAAAACCCCCAGAACCAAGATGATTAAATTATTTTTTGCAAAAACTTGAAGCTTTGAAAACAATTCGCCGGTACCTTCATCCATACGACACAACAATTTTAAGTTTTAAATTTTAAATTTTCAAGGATCATTTTCCAAAATTCGCCGTTTCACGCGCCATCATAGTCGTCGATTCGAAGTGAATCCCATGAAGAAGTGAACGAACGAAGGAACAAGAAGTTGAAAGGCGATCCGCCGACTGGTGGAGAGTCCGGTACTTCCCTGAATGAGTGAGCTTTTGAATGGTATGAACAAGACCCGACGAGAGTCTTTGGTACTTTCGCCGGAACGAAAGTACAAAGATCTACACCACAAAATTCAATATTTTACCTTGAACATAAATAGTTTTTTTAATTGTTTTTCCTTCAATATATTTTTTTATTATTTCTTGTGCCTGACTTTTAAGTTTTTCTTCATCTTTTAACTGTGAACTATTAACTATAAACTCTGAACGCTTTTTTCCATTTACCTGAATAACAATTGTAACCGTATCTTCTACTAAATATTTTTCATCAAACGTTGGCCACGCCTCTACATGTATTGATTTATGATTGGTGATTGCTGATTGATGATTCTTCTCTTCATTCTTTAATCCTAAATCTTTAATCTTTAATCTTTGCCACAATTCTTCAGTCATATGCGGCGCAAACGGCGCAAGTAACAAAACTAATGTTTTGCAGTATTTGGTATCTAGCCTGCCTGCCGGCGAGGCAGGTATTTTGTATTTAGTATAAAAATCAAAAAGAACATTATAGTATTCCATTAGTCTCGCGATTGAGGTATTGTATTTAAAGTTTTGAATATCTTCAGTTATATCCTTTATAGTTCTATGCATTTTTGTATCTAATTTTGCAAATTCATCATTTGGAATTTGATTGGAAATTTGAAATTTTAAATTTGAAATTTGAGCTTCCGAAAGAAGTCGCCAGACTTTCTTGAGGAAACGATTCATTCCTTCAATTCCAGAATCTGAGAAATCCCCTCCCTGATTGAAAGGTCCTATAAACATAAGATACATTCGAAGAGTATCCGCGCCGTATTTTTTAATATATCCGTCAGGAATAACCACGTTTCCGCGTGATTTACTCATCTTTGCACCATCTTTTATGATAAGCCCATGCGCAAAGAGTTTTGTAAAAGGTTCATCAAAATCAACAAATTTCAAATCATTTAATACCATCGTGATAAAACGGCTATACAAAAGGTGAAGCACCGCATGCTCTGCTCCGCCAATATACATATTTACCGGAAGCCATTTTTTTACGGTTTCCCTATCAAAAGCTACACTTTCTGTATCAACCGACGTATAACGAAGAAAGTACCAAGCACTGTCAAGAAAGGTATCGGAAACATCTGTCTCTCTTCTGGCTGTTACGCCGCATTTAGGGCATTTTGTTTCATAAAACTCCGGATGTGAGGACAAAGGCCCTTCAGTCTTATTGGCAAGGCCCGACCTTGCCGAACTTGCTGAACGGGGTTTCCAATCTTCTACATCAGGAAGAAGCACCGGAAGATTTTCATCTAAAACAGGATACCATCCATTCATTTCAGTATTATGTATTATGTATTTAGTGTTAAGTATTTCCTCTTTTTTGCTTAATACTTGATACTTACTACTTGATACTTCTCTTTCACCGAGCGCAGCTTTATTTTCAGTAAACCACGAACGGCCAGCATCATGACATGCCTTGCAGTAAATCATCGGGATCGGCGGACCCCAATATCTCTGTCTTGAAATCAGCCAGTCACGAAGATGGAAAGTTACTTCACGTTTTCCAAAACCTTTCTTCTCAATCCAATCGATAACCATATCCATATCTTTTGGAACTTCCCATCCACTCCACTCACCTGAATTTAATATTTTCCCATCTCCGGCATAGGCCTCAACAATATCAGTATTATGTATTACGTATTTAGCATTAAGTATTTCCTCTTTTTTGCTTAATACTTGATACTTACTACTTGATACTGGCGCGATTACCTGCCTTATCGGCAAATTATACTTTTTGGCAAACTCATAATCTCTTTGGTCGTGAGCTGGGACAGCCATAATCGCACCGGTTCCATAACCCATAAGTACATAATCCGCAATCCAAATTGGAATCTTTTCACTATTTACGGGATTTATTGCATAAAGCCCGCTAAAGACCCCTGTTTTTTCCTTTCCTTCTGTAATTCTGTCATTGTCTGATATATTGTGAGCTTTTCGGACATAGTCTTTGACGTCTTTTTGGTCAATTTTCTGACAAATTGGGTGTTCTGGGGACAAAACAAGAAAAGTTGATCCAAAAAGCGTATCGGGACGTGTTGTAAAAACCTTGATTTGACAGTCTAAATCAACAACCTGAAAGTTTATCAAACAACCCTGTGATCTGCCAATCCAGTTTTTCTGGGCTATTTTTATTTTTTCGGTCCAATCAAGCTTTTCTAAATTGTTCAAAAGTCTTTCGGCATAGGCTGTGATTCTGAAAAACCATTGCTCCAGTTCCCTTTTTTCGACGGTCGAACTGCACCTCTCGCACTTATCTACGATAACTTGTTCATCTGATAAAACTGTTTTACATGAAGGACACCAGTTAACTTCTGCTTTTTTTCTGTACGCAAGACCTGCTTTGAAAAGCTGGACAAATAACCATTGTGTCCATTTGTAATAATTAGGATCATAAGTCTCAAGCGTTCTTGTCCAGTCAAAAGAATTACCGATAGCGCGCAGCTGTCTGTAGAAATTTTTCTCTGATATTTCCGCCTGCTCGCGCGGATGGCGGCCAACCTTGAGTGCATAATTTTCGGAGTGAATCCCAAATCCGTCAAGGCCAATCGGTTCAAAAACATCTTTTCCCTGCATACGGTTAAAACGAGCGTAAACGTCTGCCCCCGTGAAAGTATACATATTGCCGACATGAAGCCCTTCGGCTGAAGGATATGGGAACATCATGAGGTTGTAGTATGGATTTTTGGCATTTTTCAAGTCAGGAGAGAAAAGTTTTTTTTCTTCCCAAGACTTTTGCCACTTAGGCTCGATTAAACTGTGATTGTAGTAATTTTTATCTTTCTTCATTAAATGTAGTATAGCAAAATCAACTACAAACCTAAAGCCTTAAGAATTACAAATTTTAAATTTTAAATCTGAAATCAAATATTAATAATGTTTAAATAATTTTAACTTGAAAATTCAATAAAAATTAAAAATTGTAAATTAAAAATTAGTAGCCCCATAGTTTTTGCTTTCTTGCCCAAAAGTGGTATAATTCCGTATTCGCTTTTGACAGGAGAAGGCCCGTTTTGCATGGGCATATTTTGTCATAAAGCAATCAACACGCGGTTGAAAGACAGATGTTTGATTCACGTCAAACACCTGACAAACCTAGCAACCGTTCGCACTTTGACAATTCGTAGGTCAACTCCGATTCAATCGGAGTCAACTTCGATTCAATAGGAATCAAAACAGGAGTTACAGTTGGCGCTTATTGGGAGGTGCAATTTTGAGCCCTGTCGAACATGATCTATTCAGGTGGTTCTGGGGTCTTCCGCCCTTGGCGGTTACCCTTATCCTCTTGACTTGGTCACCATTCCTTGTGTGGATAGCCGAAAACATCCGGTACCACACAGAGGCATATCGCCCTCCCTATGGATTGGCGATCACGCGGTGGACATCTTGCTGGGTGGGTGATATTTTTATTGCTCTGCTCGCAGGCGTCCTCGCACTTTGGCTCCAGAAAGCGGAAGTTCCTTCCTCTTTATGGACAGACACGAGTTTCTCTTTCGTTGCGCTCGCGCTCGGAGAAGTACTCACATTCATGTTCGTTTTCGTGGCTGATAACCCCACTTGGGGCAATAATCTCGTCAACATGAACAGGATTGTTCACGTTCCGTTTTTTTTCGTGGCCAGCACTCTGCTCTTTGACGGAGGACTGAAAGCGATTAAGTTCGGTCTGATAGACGGTTATGAACGAGGTCTCGCATGGTTTGCGTTCGCACTCCTCTTGGCTTATGTCATAACCCTAGCCGTTGACGCTCTGGACAAGAGCTTCGTCTGGCACCTGGTTCAAGACAAATGGCCAAACAAGACAAGACGACCATAAGTTCACGACCTCCGCCAAATCGGCGGACTAGCTTGCGCAACGCGCAGAAAGGTAAAAACTTGCCAACCGAAAACGAGCTCCTGGAACTTCTCCATGTAGCTCAATCAAGACACAACCATTTCGTTCAGGCGCAAAACGCCGCGAAACCGTTCATCGAGAGCGAAAACGCGGCGCACGAACACAACCTGGCCGAGATCGAAACCCGCCTCAAGGTGGACATTTCCAACGAGCAGAGACGGCTCTCAACGTTTTGGCACCAGACAGCCGCCTGGGGAAGGCGCCGGCTCGCTGTAAGCGAGGAAACACGGCGTCACGAACGAGTTATCAGGCTCATCCACGAAACATACGTTCAGGGATCGGAGACTGCTATGAGGCGGTCAAAAACGATGGTCCACAATCTCGTGGAGCAGATGATCGTGGAAGACTCTGGGGACCCTCTTCTTGGATTCATCATCGAGACAGGATCCGGACCCGGATCGAAATCCATGAAGCCACATTGATCTGTAGAATGACCTACGAAACAGTCACGCGTCAAACGCGAACCAGACCGACAGCACGGTCTACTCTCGCCGCCGACGCGGGGAAACCCCGATTAAATCGGAGAAATCGGTTCCGGAGGGAATGTTTTTACGCAACCAGCGTAAACTTTCCTTCCGGACCACCACACACCTCTTCGAGGAATTTTCAATTTTAAATTTTAAATTTTCAATCAATTATCATTGCTCCAATTCTCAATTTCTTTTAATCGCCGTTTTCTTAATCTGCTCTCCCCTTGCAATCTAACGTATTTGTCGTTTCACGCACAACGCTTGGAGCCTTGACCGAGCGAGCGCCAGGAAAGAGGAAAGGCTTGTCCGGCTCTTTCAGTGAGTGAGGGAAAGGCGTAATGCGTGAGCGCGACACGACAAGAGTCTTTGGTTCTTTCTCGGCAGAAAGAACAAGGAAGAATACTCTCAAGAAGTTTTGGGCGTCTTTTTGAAAAGACGCAAAAAAAATAAACTCTATCACAGAGCAAAACTGAATTATTCTATGGTATGATTATTGTGAAAGGAACTTTTCTAAATGAAAACCTTAAAACAATCCACCACTCTGATTCTCGCAACGATTTTCGTTTTTATCACGCTTAACACTCCTCTTTCAGACTTCATAACCCAAATCCTTGCCCTTCTTATAATTTTTTCCATTATTTTTGTTGTTATTCAACGCCGCAGAAACAAAGGCCTGCCGGCAGGCAGGCAGGGAGATGAATTATTTATCGGATCCCTTCGTGAGGTTTTTGTCATTACTGCTGGTATTGTCCTGACTGTCTTTTTGACGGGCGGAATACAATCAAACCTTTTCTTCTTACTATATTTTCTTCTTTTTGGAATAGCATTTCTATTTGAACCGGTGACTGTTTTTGTATTTTTGCTTGGATTTGCCGCCGTATTTATTCAACCGGCATTAAAAGATGACGTTCTATCAAATCTTATAAAGATTGGGTCTCTCGGATTTCTTTCCCCAATAGCTTTTTTCTTTGGCAGGGAATTTAAAAGACGCGAAAAGCTTGAAAAAGAGGTAGAAGACAAAACTGGAGAAATAATTGAGGATGTTGACTCGCTTTTACATTCAGACCACGTGGAAAATGACGATGAAGAGGTAGAAGAGCTTTCTGATATCCTTGAAAAAACCCAAAAACTTCGGGATGAGACGGAAAAATGATATCTAAACATTATAAACTTACAACATTATGCAAAGATATATATCTATAACTCTTAGCATCATTTTTCTCTTTCTGATTTTTACTGCCGTTGTGACAGCTATTACGATGAGCAGTTCAAATTTTATTCTTCGCGGAGGAAATTTTAACCAAGCATCAGGAAAACCTACAAATTCCACATTCAAACTTGGTTTCACAAGCGGTGAATTGGGAATTGGACTTTATTCGGGAACCAACTATAAAGTTCGAGCCGGATTTCAGTATCTACGCCCGGAAGGTTTTCGCTTTTCTATCTCCTCAACGGTTATAAATTTTGGTACAGTTAATCCGGGCGAGCCGATAAGCAGAACAAATACACTTTCTATTACCAACCAATCAGCCTATGGATACCAAGTAACCGCATCTGAAAACAACCCTCTTCGCGTTTTGACTAGCGGTGTTGACATTCAGAACACGACTTGCGATTCCGGAACATGCAATGATGTAACATCTAGCGCTTGGACAAGTCCTCTTACATATGGCTTTGGCTATCGTTGTGACAATTTATTGGCAACAGACTGCGCGGTTGGATTTTCAGACTCAACTTATTACAAACAATTTTCAGATCTTTCAAAAAATCAAGTTCCCCAACCTGTTATGCTTGGCTCTAACATAGGCTCGAAACAGACTCAAATTACGTATAAGTTAAATGTCTCACAAACCCAACCTGCAGGACAATATCAAAATGTAATAATGTATATCGCCACGCCTGCTTTTTAACAATTTTAAGCGATAAAAACTTTTTTTCTAAATCCAAAAATTTTCTTAGCCGGTAATTCTTTTTCGCAAAAAGCTTACTTCTCTTCGTGTAAAATAATTGCGTGAAAAAGAACTAATACAAAAATAGAGCGGGGTATTTTTTTTCTTGATTTATCGGCCCAAACAGTAACGGTTAATTTTTTATCACTTTTTATTCTCTTTTGATAAATATATTGATTAAGATACTCAAATTTTTCTGATGTACTTTGATACGCAGACACGATCTAATAAAGCATTATTTACACGACCTAAAAGCTGCCTTTAAATTCGTATATTTTTCTTTATAATTGGCTACTTATTTACCGCACCAGCCTCATTTTTTCTAAACTTCAAAGTTTCACCTAAAACTAATCCGAACAATATCCTGAGACTTTCATTTCTTTTATAATTGTACTACACTTGTTATATGCGTAAGGTATTTATTCTTTTGTTTGCTTTTTTTCTTTTTTCAAAATTTGTCCCGGCTGCGATGGCGGCTGATGAGATTGATATAGGAATTAACCCTCCTATATTTGAAATCGCAACTACTCCACCTTCAAAAGTTGAAGCTAAAATCTTTTTGCAAAACTACTCTGAAATAGCGCGTGATTTTGATATCAAGCTTCATCCTTTTCGGCAATCACAGGAGCTAAACGGAACTATTGAATATCTCATAAATGATGACTTTTATGGTCCGGATCCTCTAATAAGGCAAAAAGTTCATTTTTTTGTCAACGGGGAAGAAGTTCAAAAAATACATCTGGATGCGCTTGAACAAAAAACAATCAATATGCAAATAGATCTCCAAAAAGATTCTCCTATTGGGGACTATTACTTTTCAGTTGTGTTTATAACGGAAAGCCTGAATCAAGCTTCCCAGACTTCAACGACAATTCCGGCAGGCATAGCAACAAATGTTCTTCTTTCCGTAGGACAAAAGGGGCCGGCAACCGGAAGCATATCTGAATTTTGGGCACCATTATTCGTAGAACATGGACCTGTATATTTCAAAGCTCTTATCTACAATACGAGTGATCATTTTATACTCCCAAATGCGACGATTATAATAAAGAATATTTTTGGTCAAACCGTTGGAAAGATTGAAACATTACCACAATATATACTCTCACAAACACAACGGTATCTTATTGACAGAAGCGAGGGAAAACAAAGCGAGGAAGTTATAAAATTTCATCAAGATGCCAAAATTCCAAGCGTAATATGGTCAGAAAAAGCTTTATTTGGCATGTACACCGCAACCTTGCAAGTCAATCTTTCAGACAACACACGTCCGATTAAAAAAAGCATAGTCTTTTTTGCCTTTCCTCTTATTTGGGTTATTGGTATAAGCGTCATATTTGCAGTTATTTTGGGCATATACATTAGTGTTCGAAGAAAGATTACAAAATTACAACTAGCTAATAGTAAATAACTCCTTTGCCAAAATTTCCTGCTTTATCTACAAGAATTATACCTTTATTTTTGCGCAAGTTTTAAAATCGCTTACAAATATAATCCAAAAATAATTGATTGTTTTTAATCACACGGTAACTTCCTCTGCTAAACCATAAGGGCTAGACCTTTTAAAAACGTCAATAGTTTTTAACAAACTGCGAACTCTAAGTAGTTCTAGGAGAAAAAACTCTTAACAAAAAGGTTTATGAAAATTATTACCGTATACAAATATTAAGAAGTGGTAATAAGTGTATCATCTGTGAAAATACAAGATTTGACATAAAAGGATACATTATGTTCTTAAAATTTAACTAATTTTTTCTAAAATTCCTCTGATGTGAAAAGAGTAACGTGCTATTTTGTGCCTAAATTTCACAAGACGATTTTTTTTAGAACAGACTATCAAAATATATCATTTTGCTTTGAATAAATTACTCTAGGTTATTGACAAATGTCATTATATATTATTAGCTATTTATATGAACTATATAATCCGTATAATCTGTATAATCTCGAGGCTAAAATTTATTCCTGCGGAAATAAACGAGTATTTGGTATTTGGTAAACAGTATTCAGTTGTGAAAAGTTCTAAAACCTATACCCTAACACCTATCACCTAATTTCTATATGGAACTGCTCGAACTTTTTAAAGAAAATCTTCTCTCCCAAAACCTGCCTGCCGGCAGGCAGGAAAGACCGCTCGCAAAAGTAACAGTAAAGAATTATCTTTCCGACATACGAAAGTTTTTTGAGTGGTTTGAGATTACTTATCAAACACCGGTTAATTCACATGCACTTTCTCAAAATGTATTGTCAACTTTTCTAGCCCACATCACTCAAGAAAAAAAACTAGAACATCTGTCACAGCCTTCCATTGACAGGCTTATTTCAAGTCTTAGGAAATTTTTCACATTCTTAAAAGACGAGGGACTTACAGATAACAATCCCTTCGCTACTTCACCTGTAGTTCAAAAAGAAAAAGATGCTTGGCGCTTACGGGAATTCAAAGACAGTCTGTATGTTTCTAATTTTACCGGCGTTAGTATAAAAAACTATATCGTAGATATACAAGCTTTTAAGGTTTGGTATGAAAAAACAATCGGAGAGGAAAATGGCCTAAACATAACGCAGGCAATTCTTGAGGTTTATAAAGATAGACTTTTGAACATTCTTCATCTTGCTCCCCGCAGCATAAATCGAAAACTTTCATCCATACGTAAGTACGCTGAATTTTTGGATAAAGACTCCAGTCTTCTTGGCGATCCTGTCGCAAATATTATTCTTGCGCAAGAACCGGAAAATGCTTCAATAGCCTTGGAAGATTTAAGCCACAAAGATGAAGTAAAGAAAATTTCTTTTTATTCAAAACTTGCGCCTGTTAGGCTCATTCTATTCGCAGAAAGAGCTTATTCTATGGCCGAAGATTTTATAGCCCAAAAGATTGTAGAAAATATAAGGGGGTTTAAATTTTTAAAAATAAATATCCCAAATAAAACACTTTTCGATTTTTTGAAAAAAGGGTTTTCAACAAATACACAGGAAGTTATAGTAAAAAATATAAAAAAGGAATTTTATGCCCCACACCTTATATCGCTTACAAATCTTCCGCTTCACAAAAAAATTTGGCACCATGTTCAACACACAAGACCGCAATGGTACAAAAGGTATCATAGTAATGCATTCGCGCACTATCTTCATGTCTCTATTCTAATAATCTTTTCTGTCAGTATCGGCTATATCCTATACCAAAACCTTATTGAAGAGCCCGGCAAAAAAAGCCAGCTTTTTGCTGCGCCTGCCCAGCCGCTAAAAGTCTACTCTTTTCAAGGAAGACTGACTGATGCAAGCGACAACCCGATAACATCCCACGAACAGGTGCGCTTTATTCTTTATGACGATATTACCGCATCAGGAGCTTCGCGACTATGGGAAGAAGTAAGAGGTATTGATCCTGATCAAGACGGAATTTTTTCTATTCTTCTTGCTTCAGATCCTGCAACCGGCGGCAATGCAGCGCTTTGTAATGGCGGCAGCCCGCCCGCCAGCCCTGCAACAGATGCCTGTGGAATACCGCAATCTCTTTTCCGCGATAACGCGCAGCTTTTTCTGGGAATAAGTATTGGAAATGATTCCGAGCTAACTCCGCGCCAACAACTTGCAACTGTTGCTTATGCAACAAATGCGGAAGTCCTCCAAGGACTTCCGCCAATAACTCAAGTCGGTGCTGCGTCGACAAATGTTGTTCTTGCGCTTGACTCTTCCGGAAATTTGACAATCGCAAATAGCGCCTCCCCTACTTTTCAAGCAAGCGGCGGACAGTTCAAGCTCATGGGTCAACCGCTTGTTCTTGCGACCAACGCAAGCTCAAATGGAAATATACAATTAATCCCGGACGATTTGGGGAAAATTGACTTACAAAAACCGATTATAAACGATGGCGC
>MNYS01000006.1:0-1755 GCA_001873215.1 Candidatus Levybacteria bacterium CG2_30_37_29 | reverse complement strand
TGGCGCGTCAGGCAATCTTGTTCCGGGGGGCGTTGAGATAAACGATAAGTTTGGAGTCCTTGCAACAGAAAGTGCCGTAGCGGCATTTATTGTAAACAACAATACGGCAGGCGGAGATATCTTAACCGCATCGTCAAGTGGCACGTCCCGCTTTACCATTGGGAACCTTGGAGCAATTACCGCAAACGCATACACAAATAACGGCGGAATTATTTACACGCAAACATCCGGTGTTTTGGCGCAGTCTACAGTAGGTGTTGCCGGACAATGTCTTCAATCAATAGGCGGAGGCGCTCCGACTTGGGGTGCGTGCGGAAGCGGAGGCGGTTCCAACTGGAGAATACTTTCGGGTGCGCTTTCGCCTGTGAACGATACGCTTGACATTTTAGTAGGTAGCAGCGCAACAACCTCTGCTAAGTTTGCTGTTCTAAACATTAATAGTGGAACGCCTGTTGCGTCAATTGCGGGAACATTCTCTCTTGGTTCTGCCGCAGAAACAACCAGAACAATCGGAGCAACCGCCATGAATAAGCTGCAATTAGGAGATGCATCAACCGGCGATCTTGTCTTTGCCCCTGCAAACGCAGCTGCAATGACAATAAAGAGCGGAGGCAATGTCGGCATCGGGACGACGAATCCAACGACAGGAAAATTGCACGTAGTAGGTACTTATGGAATTGCAACTGAAGTAGCCTATGCTGGCACAGAAGTTACTGGTAATTATTCTTTAAATATCATAAACAGTGATACAACAACAAATAATAGGTCAAATATTTGGTTTGGAGATGGAACAAGTGGTGCTGGTGCTATTATTGGTGCTGTACATACTAATCATACAAGTGATTATGCTGATATAAATTTTGCTACTCGTTCAACCGATGGATTTTTGGACAGGATGAGAATTCTAGCAACCGGCAACGTCGGCATCGGAACAACCGCTCCCACCGCTCTACTTCATGTTAATGGCGGGACATCCGGTGGAAATGCGGCGGCAATAGTCAATCAAACAGGAGCATCGGGAAATGACATTTTGAGTGCATCAGCTTCAGGTACTACAAGATTTACACTTGCAAATAATGGCTCAATAACTCAAACACCAACAAATACAACAACAACTGGGTACACCCTTAATGGAACAACCCTTACAACAGGCAAGCTTGCACAGTTCTCAACTGGAACTGCCAACACCCTAACATCAGGCACCCTTCTCGATCTAAGAACAACTGCAACCTCACTTACCGGAAGCGTTGGTAACGGGTCAATATTAAATCTTGACTGGTCACCTGGCTCTGCAACAACTGCAACCGGAGATTTATTTGCCTTAAATATTGGCACCAATGGAACAACAACAGGATCATTGTTTAATATCTTGGATGCAGGCTCCTCCCTCTTCTCTGTCAGTGAAACTGCAGTAACTTCAAATCTTCCGACTTCATTTACCTCAGCCGGTGATGTCTCAATTGCATATGACCTTAACTTCACAAATCCGACAGCATCATACATAAAGTCTGCCGCCCCACTTTACATTCAGGCGGGTGAGACTTTTAATTCTTCGGATCTTACTCTTGGAACATATAACAAGGGGAATGTAATAGTTGACAGTGAAGCCTTTGTTACTAACTACTCAGCTACTGTCAGCTCACAACTAGTGGTCGGAACAAACACTGCACCTGCAAATATCGGAAACTTCTACCTTACTAATTCAGCAGTATTCGGCAAAGCCTTGGCAATACTAAATCAAACAGAATCACAAGA
>MNYS01000004.1 GCA_001873215.1 Candidatus Levybacteria bacterium CG2_30_37_29 | reverse complement strand
ATGATTTGATTTCTTGTACTTTCCTGCCGGGGAAAGTTACCTGCGCCTCTCGTCGTGGTTTATTTCTCTTGTCCTTTTGTCCTCCAATAAGCAGAGCTTCCTTGTTTGTTCTTTCCATTCACAAAAAGTAGAACCAAAAAGATTCGCCAAGTCTCGTTCGTACCGTTCGAATCTCACTCTCTCACTGAAATTTGAAAACTCTCTACGTTCAAACATTCAAATTTCCAGGCGTTCATTCACTCGATTCTCACGGGTCTCATATTCGAATCGGCGAAGTTTAGATTGATATTAATTTTTTTCTTTTTATCTCTGCCGCATCCCAAAACAAATCAATAAGAACTATTCTTATTTCAGTTAATTTTTTATCAATTGCTTCTGCTTCTTTATCTAAATCAGCAAGAATTTGAAGTTTTTTATTAAGTTTTTCCATCTTTGAAAGCTGAAAACCTTTATTTGACAACGTTTTTCATTTTACACATACGTTTATAATCCAAATGTTTAATCTAAGAAGAAATTTATTCTATTTGCAAAAATAAATCAATGACAAATTTGTCAGAAAATTGAATAAGTAGAGAGCTATGGAAATATGTCGAGAGGAAAATTACATAAGGCATTGGAAAAATATAAAAAAATTGGCAGCTGACACCTTATGTTAAAAGAGTTCTTATTGTTAAAAATTTTAAGTCTTCATTATGCGGATTCTTTAAGCTGTGTGTAGTTTTAGGTGGTACTATCACAAAATCACCCGAATTAACATCAAGCCAATCTTTGTCAAGCAACATTTTACCCGATCCTGAAAGAAAATAATAATATTCTATGCCGTCCGGATGGGCATGGGATTCAAGCTGGCCCCCCTTTTTTATCCAAGCATAGTTAAAGGTTTGTAATCTTCCATTTTTTTTTCCTACCCTGACTAGACGTTTTACAAAAGCTGTTCCGTCATGAATCTGTTCTGTTGGTAATGTGTCAATATTTTCTTTATGATTCATTTATGCGATAGTATAGCAGATTTCGTTGAAAAATAAAAAATTTTCTGACTCTTTCTTTATTGACAAGTGGCGTATTCTTTTCTACTATTAACTTAGATGTGCTTTTCGTTGGAAAAGCAAATTTTTAATGAAAAAATTACTACTTTTCTTTTTTGCCCTTTTTTCTATCTTCAGCTTTCTATTTTTATTTTCCAATACTGTTCATGCACAATATACATGTACTATTGATGGAACAGTATTTGTAGATAATATTTGTCAAGACGGAGTACAAAATTGTGGAGAAGGGGGATATAATGGCGCTACTGTTAATGCAACAGGACAATCTTCAAAAACGACTAATATTAATGGGTATTATTCATTTCCGAACCTTACGGGTGGGACATATCGTGTAACGCTTACGGTTCCCGGAGGATATAATGCCACTACAGCGAATCCTGTTGACGTAGGGATTTGTCCGGGCACAACAGTAAATTTTGGAATAGTTCTAGCTCCAACCTCAACGCCTAGACCCCCAACCTCAACTCCAATTCCACCAACCTCAACTCCCAGTGGTCCAACAAATACTCCAACACCAATTCCGCCAACCTCAACGCCAACTTCTCCGCCTCCACCACCAGCTCCAACTGTTACAACAGACGCTGCAACAGGAATTACAGACGCCCAAGCTATCCTTAACTCAACAGTTAATCCAAACGGTTTTTCAACAAATGTATACTACGGATACGGTACCTCACCTGGCGTTGCCTGTTCTCTCCAGCCAAACACCCTTAACGGCCCAACAGGACTTACTGGCTCAAGCCCGCTTTCAGGCGCAGCAACCCAAGCAACAGGCTTCATACCTGACCTTCTTTCAAATACAACATACTACTTCTGCGCATATTCTACCAATGCTAATGGAACAACATACAATGGTGTTCTTTCTTTTACAACACTTGCATCAACTCCAACGCCAACCTTCACTCCAACCCCAACTCCAATACCAACAGCCCCGACTGTTATAACATTTCCCGCAACAGATATTACAGATATTCAGGCTGTTCTTAATTCACTTGTCAATCCAAATAATGACCTGACAAACGCAAGCTACGCATATGGTACGACAGATGGAGTTGCATGTTCTGCCCAGGAAAATACCCTTACCGGCCCACAAAACCTTACAGGAACAACAGATATTTCACCAAACGCAACATTACTTTCTGACCTCCTCCCCAACACAACATACTACTTCTGCGTATATGCAACCAATTCTTTAGGAACAAGATATGGTGTTGTTCTTCAGTTTACAACGCTTGGTCCAACCCCGACACCCGGGGGACCAACTCTTACTCCGACTCCAACACCTATACCTTGTCAGGTGACTACCGATCCGACGTCATACAGTCTTGCTATAGGAGGGCAGGGAGATGTTACGGCAAGCGTAACTTCCGGACAGGGAGCAGCGAGTATATTGCAAATGCGCTTCGGCGCATACAATCACGCTGTTGCAACTGTTAATCCGGCTTCGGATTCAAATGGCACACCTGATTATCGGACAAAAGTTACAGCAGGCGGTGGAGGAGCCACTGCGGTATGGGCATCGGCGGATTTGTCCGACGGAAGAACATGTGAGTCTACCGGAGCAACGGATACAGACATAACCGTATCAGGGCCTACAGCTACCCCAACTGTGACACCCGGCGGACCAACTCCTACTCTTACCCCAACCCCGATACCGGCGCCTGTCTGTTCAGGTGGGCTTTCCGCAAGTCCCGATACTATTGGCGCGGGAGGTGGAACAGTATCGTTTAACTTGACAGGAGGATGTACGCCTGAGATACCCGCCCCTACGTATACTTGGATACCTCCATCAGCAGGTACAATCGGCGCGGGGTGCACGACAAGTTGTACTTATACTCCTCCTGCAAGTGTTTGTAGTTCATCAACCATTACTCAAAAAGTAACCGTTTCAAATGCCGGTGGATCAAAAACATACTCCAAAAATATAACTCTTACGCCAAGAAATATCGTTTCGGGAACTGTTTATGTTGATAGTGAAGCAAATGCGTGCGCAAGCGGCACAACTCTTTATACAACAGGGGCAAAAGTAACTTTGTATACAAGTAATGCAAATGCTAATTCAGACGGAAATGGCGCTTATTCCGTAGTTGACAATGCAGCTTGTGGGACAAGAAATGCTGTTATCTCAAATATTACAAATTATAGGGTAGTTGCAGCTCGTTTCGCTCCGGCAGCAACGTTTTCAAACGCCAATCTTTCAAGCTTTACATATGGTCCATTTGATCTTTCTTCTGACCACATGCTCGATTGGTGTATTTCTGATTTAGCCCCGTGGTTTCAAACAGACAAAGGGGATGTGCGCGACACAAATTTGATAAATAAGATACCTGTAGGAAAATACGCATCTTTGGACGCATTGTATCCTGGAGTTTTGGTATCAACAAATTGGCCCACAAATTTTGGAGCGGGATCTTCATCGCCAAAAAATTGGAAAGTTGATTCGGAATACGATTACCAAAAAGGTTCACAAAATAAAAACGGAACATCAGCATACAGCTTTTACAAGAATCGCGCACAAACAACAGGCCAAACGATTTTGTCTGTTCCTGGGTGTACAGGCGGAAGTGGTGCAACGTGCACAGTATCATTAACCGGTGGTCAAAACACTCTTTCTACCGGAATCTATGAATTTGACGCCGGCGGAACAGGCACGCTTACCATAACAGGATACACGCAAAGTCCGGGTGCGCACATCACACTTCTTGTTAACGGAAGTGTTACTATAAAGTCCGATATCTCAGTGCCGAAAGCCGCCTCAAATCTTTTCATTCTTGCTGCAAAAGGGGACATTACAATTGACCCAAGCGTGGGTCAAGCACCGGCAGATCCGGCAACTTCCCCAACAAATATTGATGGAATATATACTTCGGAAGGAAAAATCATAGCCGAAACATCAGGTGATTCATGTGTGTCAGGTGTTCCCGACAAACAGCTTATTATCGGAGGAGTATTTATCGCAAATTCGATAAAGCCGTTTACAACAGGCGGTACCGGAAGCTTTGAGAATAAACGTTCCCTTTGTTTAGATGATAAAAATTATCCTTCGGTGTACTTCTCGTTGCGTCCCGATTTTGCGCTTCAACTTTCTGATTTTTACAAAAGCACCATCATAAGATGGAAAGAAACAGCACCATAAAAAAATCTAAATTTTTAATTTTCAATTTTAATTAAAATTTATCCCCCTTCGCAGAAAACCACGGACGTAAGTCCGGGGATGAATGCGAAGAGATTTTTGCTTCGGAGGGATTTTGCTCCCGACGAAGCATGGGGAGAAGATACCCAGGGCATAAGCCCGTGGGAGCTTCATAATTTAAAATTGTTAATTTGTGATAAAATACCCTCATATGAAATTTGTTGTTGGTCTTCCCATCCTAATCTTGCCGTTCGCCTTTTCAATTCTGTTCGAATACGGCTCGCGGAGCGATTGCAGGAGGGTTCGCGATTGATATGAAACTGATAGTAGGGCTCGGCAATCCGGGGGAGAAATACGAGAATACACGCCACAATGTAGGGTTTTTAGCCCAAGATGCTTTAATAAAAAAATTTGAGTCTTTATCAAAAACTTTTTGGGATGAAGAAAAAAAAGTCAAATCCCGCACAAAAAGTGTTTTAATTGACGGCAAAAAAATTCTTCTTGCCAAGCCTACAACCTTTATGAACGATTCGGGCATAGCGGTTCAATTTCTTTGTTCTTATTACAAAATAGACCCGGCTGACATAGTGGTTATATATGATGACGTTGATTTGCCGATGGGAAAAGTTCGAGTCAGATTTGGCGGCGGAGCGGGAGGACATAACGGCGTTCAATCAATAATCGATAACTTAAAAACGGATAAATTTTTGAGGATTCGTCTTGGAATAGGGAGACCTACAAAGATAGAGGGAGGAAAAAGCGTACAATCACACAGGGGAATTGAAACATATGTTTTGAGCAATTTCAGCGCACAAGAAAAAAGTAAAGTGAAACAAATGACAAAGCAAACAATTCAAATTATTTCTCAAATCGCATCAAACGGAATTGATAAATATATGAGCAAATTTAACGGAAAAATTGACACGGCAGACTAAAACAAGTAATATAATGCTATGGAAGACACAAGCGAAAGACCATTTATAAAAGGGGCTGTAGGAGAAAAACACGGTGGAATTAGCAGAAGAACTTTTTTGAAAGGAGCAGCTGTTGCTACAGGAGTTGTTGCAACAGGAATTTTAGGAAAAAAAGCGATAGAAGGTATAGTATCTGAAAACAGTAATAATTGGATGGGAGAATCAATTTCTGATGATAAATACGAAGCAACACTTGAAGGTATAACTACAAAAGAAATTCAGTATCCTATTGAAATAAGGACGTTGCCAAACGAAGGTGCTGATCTTATTTCAGAAAAACAACTTGAAGAACTGGGTTTTAATCCGCACGCAGTACACGAGGCATTGCGGGTAAAAGGAGGGACTTTTAATAGCGCTCTTCAAAAAGGAAGGCTTCATGATGAAAAAGGAAATTATAGCTACGGAGAATGGGCTAAATTTACCGTAGATACTCCAAAAGGGCCAGTAAATTTATATTCAAACGCAAATTACGTAAATTATGGTAAGAAAGTTAATGATGCAAGCCAAAATCCTCCAAAGATTTTCTAGACTTTTCCTTTATTTTCGTTTTTGTTCCTTATTTATATCACTATCCGCTGGCGCTTGCGTAAAACCTCAAAGCAAATTTCCAAAAAACACGTGAAATAGAAAAAAATACAAAGGCAAAAGCCAGAAGGAGTATAGAATCGGACAAGCTGCCTTTTTGAAAGAGAGCTTTTACCGGGGTGCTTATAATAATAACGATTGGCAGCAAGATAAAAAATACAAATGTAGTCAAGTGTTCAAACATTTCTTTTGGGTAGCGTGATGCATTAGTGACAGTATTGATAAGGTCAATTAAATTTGAAAGTCTGGTAAACCAAATTGTGAGAGTAAGTAAAATAAATGTTATGGAGTAGAGAAGGATAATGCTTGCGGTGCTTAGTATGAAAAAAAATAAAATGCTAACAAATGAAACAGGAATATGAAAAATAATAATCAAATATACTGCAAAAATAGATGCAAATAGAAAACGCAATAGACTGCTTAAATCAAAGATCCATAAACTCATCTGGAATTGTGAATCAACGGGTTTTAAAAGTACAATATCCAAGTCACCATAATGGATAATTTGAGAAAATCTCCAAAAATTTGCATCAATAAAACTTCTGTACACTCCGAAAATTACATTCATAAGAACGGTCAAAAGTATAAGTTCATTCCGGCTCCACCCAAAAACAACAGGCGTTTTTGAAGTCAAAAGCATAATAGAAATTACTGAAAATATTCCCCAGCCAACGCTTGATGTGGCATGACTTGCAAAATTACCTCTATAAATAAGAATTCTTGAGAAGCTAATTTTTATAAGCGTAATAAATAAATTTAAATATCGCATATTTTATAGCCCAACGGCGGTAAATGTCTTCCTTCCTTTGGCCCAAGTAAATTTATAAACAAGGCTAAAGATAAAAATCCATAAGAGCTGCATTAAGATTACCTGAAGTAGAGACGTAGTATTAAGTTTTCCAAGGAAAGCTATAATTGGATAATAAATCATATATGAAAATGGCAAAATTTCAAAAAGTGTTCTTAGGTTGTTTGGGAAAAATTCCAGAGGTATTAGTGTTCCGCTTGCGATTGAAAAGATGATTTCATTTACATTCATAACTCCTGAAATTTCTGTGAACCAAAATGCAAGAAGTCCTAATATCATTTTGAAGGTAAAAGAGAGAATAAAAGCGAGTATTGCAATTACTATTGCAAGCAAAAGAATAATTGGAGAGGAAGTAACACTTACAAGATTTTTGAAAAATAATGCGACAATTACAATTCCTGATATTGCAAGACTTCCCTGAAAAAGCCGCCAAGGTAATTCCAGCAAAAACTTGCTGGTATAATACGGGAATGGTTTTAAGATATATTGAGACAGATTTCCTTTGTTTATATCTTCAAAAGCAACGTCTTCCTCTATGTGGGCTGTGAGCATTGAGCTTGCAAGAGCTATAAAAAGATAATATGTTGCAAAATTTGAGTATGACCAGCTAAATATACGTCCTCCGGCAGCAGCTGTTGCCCCGCTCCAAAATATAAGCATGAGAAGAGGAGTGGTGAGAGATGTTAGAAACCAAACCACCGATAAGCTTCTTGCTTCAATGGCGTGTTGTAGTTGGAGAAAAAAAATACGGAAATATCGCATATTAGCTTTTTGAAAAGACATTGCGGATAACATCTTCAATATCTGGTTCTTCAATATTCATATCAAGCACGGAAAAGTCCTTTAATAGTTTTTCAGCAACACTATTTGCGTTTTCCCGTTTGACTAAAAGTACGACTTTTGGTAGATCGAAGTCTTTAATGATGCCTAATTTTAATAGTTTTTCTCGTAGAACTTCTTTCTCAAAAATAACAGAAATTATTTTTTGCTGGGTGTGTTTTTTTACAAGTTCATCAAATTTTCCATCAAAAAGAATTGAACCATGGTCAATAACAATAATTCTATCGCAAAGCTGCCGAACATCTTCCATGTAATGGCTTGTAAGAATAACCGTTGCATTAAATTTTTTATTGTATTCGCGGACAAAACCCCGTAATTTTTTCTGCATCACAACGTCAAGTCCGATTGTCGGCTCGTCCAAAAAAAGTATTTTTGGAGAGTGGAGAAGGGCTGCAATAAGCTCGCATTTCATCCTTTGCCCAAGCGATAATTTTCTTACTTGGATATTGATTATGTCCTCAACTTCAAGAATGGATATAAGTTCGTCTAAAGTTTTTTTAAAATGATTTTTTGGGATTTGATAGATTTCCTTATTCAGTAAAAATGTTTCCATGGGAGGAAGATCCCACCAAAGCTGATTTTTTTGCCCCATGACAAGAGAAATTTGTTTTAAAAATTCATTTTTGCGCTCAAAAGGCTTAAAACCCAAAACGCTTATTTCTCCTGAGGTTGGAAAAAGTAGCCCTGAAAGGCATTTAAGAGTAGTTGTTTTACCGGCGCCGTTTGGCCCAATGAATCCTACAAGCTCCCCGGACTCTATGGTAAAAGAAATGTCTTTAACTGCGGGGATATTTTCATATTTTCTTTTTACCAAAGACCTTACAGATCCAAAAAATCCCGGATCTTTCCTGTAACTTTTATATGTTTTATTTAAATGGTTAACTGTAATTGCCGACATGAAGATATTATACGCTCAAAACAGAAGATATTGAAAGGCTAGACTTTACCGGCATTATGGTTTGTTCCTTTTACTTCTTTACCGACCACCTTACCATCTTGATCAATCTGATAGACAATTGCTTCGCCGGTGCCGACTTCAAGCTCTGAAATTTTCGCGTCTGGGATGTTTTCAAGGTATTTTACAAGTGCGCGAATGCCATTTCCCGAAGAAACCATAATCACACTTTTCCCAGCTTTTAATTTCGGCCCTATTTCTTCCTGATAGTATGGAATTTCGCGCTGGTAAACCTGTTTTAGGCTTTCGCCGTTCTCAATCGGGTAGTCCCAGCTTCTCCTTATTTTTTGAAATTCTTCCTCTCCGACCCGTTCTTTTATTTGCCACTTATTTTTACCGGTATAAATTCCGTAATTTCTCTCATTCAAAGCAGGGTCTTCAACTGTTTGAACATATTCAATGTTTAGAATTTTTTTAATTTCATTTAAAGTTTGTCTTGCACGAAGAAGTGGAGAAGAGTAGCAGTGGTCGAAGTTTATTCCCCTTAATTCTTCCGCAGTTTTCCTTGCTTCGTCAAATCCTTCGGGAGCAAGAGGGATATCTGTCCAACCGGTCCAAAGACCTTTTTTGTTATATTCCGAAAGTCCGTGACGGACGAGAACAAGATATGCCATAAAGTTAGTATAAAGTATTTAGTAGTAAGTATAAAGTATTTTGTTGAATTTTAAATTATAAATTTTAATTTTTAAAGTTTGATTCTTAATTTTCAAATGCCGAGTAGAGAGATAGAGAACATTACTAGTTTGTTTATCAAGAAACCTAATGATAAATTGCCAATAGGCATTAAAAGTAAAAAGAACAAAATAAATATACCAAATCTCTCAATTGATAAGTAAGCTTGAGCTAAATCATCAGGCAGAATTGCGGCAATTACTTTACTTCCATCAAGCGGCGGTATAGGAATTAAGTTTATTATTGCAAGGACCAAATTATACATAACAATAGTAAAAAGAATTGAGGAAATTGCAACATCTTCTAACGGAATAAAGCGAATTATAAGAGATGCAATAATTGCGATAGATAAATTTGTCAGCGGTCCCGCAAGAGCTGTAAGGGCCATGTCTTTTTTGGGGTCTTTAAAATGAAGAGGACTTATTGGCACAGGTTTTGCCGCGCCAAAAATAATTGGGCTACCTGAAAAAAGTAGAAGTGCCGGAAGAAGAACGCTCATAATTGGGTCAAGGTGAGGAATGGGATTTAAAGTCAACCGACCCATGATTCTTGCTGTGTGGTCACCTAGTTTTTCTGCCACAACGCCATGCATAACTTCATGCAAAATTGCCGAAAAAAGTAAAACAACAAGCGGAATAAGTATTTCCATTCCTATATCATACCAAATTATTCATCTAATTCCGATTCAATTCTATGCTGTCCCGAATATATTATTTGCAAGATTCGGTTAAAATGCGTATTTTTTATATTCCGAGTTCATCTATCTTCACAAGATAGTAACCCCCATTAGTAGTTTTTTCAATTTTTAATCCTTCAGTATTAATTTCATGATTAAGTTGGCCAACAAGCATCAAAAAACGCCCTTCTTGCGGAATAGCCATCGGATTATCTTCTGATGTTTTTGAAAATTGAAGCAGAGCACTCGCTTCTGTTGGTGTAAGCCGCTCAATGAGACGTACTGGAATTCTTGGGTCATCTTGATGGTGTCTTGGATCTATTGAGTCAGCAAGTTTTATTCTTTCAGCAATTCTTGTTGTGTTACTTTCATTTGTTCCGTTTTCTTCATGGGTTGTTTGAGGTTGATTATTTCTCGGAATAAGCCTTGGTCTTTCTGTTGGAGAAGGGACTTGTTTTGGAATCAAAAATGAAGAGGTTTTTCCATTTACTGTTTTAATCCCCGGCTCAAGAGTTATGCGAAGATGGTCAACGATTACTTCGTTTAATTCCTGGAGATAATCAAAAAAGTTTTCCTGCTCATCTACAGGGAGTTTTTCTGTTACTTCTTCAATTGTAGGAAAGCGTGTTCCTCTAAAAAATTCTTTAAAAATAACAGCAGGGTATCGACTTACATCAAATGTAAATCCTCTTTGGTTTTGGATAATAGTAAATCTTCGAGTACCGTCCATTTTTCTTAACAAGATATCTGAAATATCCATTTTAAGAAGAAAGGCAAGAGTAGGAGTTTGTAATTTTTCTTCTGGCGCTAAAGGTTCTGCCGACTCTGGTGAGTCATCAATATTTGATTGATGCGGTGTCGTAATTTGTTCAGGGTGTGTCATAGGTCTGAAGTATATCAGCCGGAATCTAATCTTTCAAATTTTTAAATCCTTACATTGCTATGGGAAGGTTGTCTTCTTTTTTTGCGATTTTCTGCCTCTATACTCATTAAAGTAGTATCATATTGTCCGTGTAGAATTGGTTTGTCTTTATTATCATCAAGCTTTGACAACATAAGGCTTTCTTCATAATTATCATCATCAGATGGTTTTGGACTTATTTCAATGCATAATCCTAAGTCAGCAATGCTATTTGATAATGTTTTCCCTTGTTTTTTTAAGTGATTGGTTATTTTAGGATGGAGAGAATTATTGAGAATATCAATATAAAGCTGGAGTTCTCTTTGCGAAATTGGAGCGCGGTCATCGGCTAATTGACTTTTTAATATGCGTGTCGGAACAGGGTTGTTCTTAAAAAGCAATGAAAACAATTTAACCTGTCTTGAAGCTTTTATTAAATAAGTCGGAAGTTTTCCGAGATTTCCATCTTCGTCTAATCTTACTTCAGTTGGAGCTACAACATCATCAATTGCAACGTCCCTGAAGACCATTGGCCTTGTAGAGTTTTTATCTTTTTTAACAACAACATTAAATGCCGTATTGTTATCAAGCGGTATGGAAACGACATGATAATCATGGTGTGGTTTTTCTTCTTGCAGTTCTTCAATTCTTCTTACTGCTCTTCCAATAATTGCTTTGCGGTTTTTTATCATTTTTTCTATTTTACTGTCGTTGGAATATTGAACATAATCCCCATCAAGATAATATCCGGTGGAAGATTCTAGAGGATGAGGGAAGTATACGTGTAGTCCTGTATCTTTAAATATGACAGTATTATAATAATCAACGCGACTCGGAATAGATGCAATTTCTTTTGCAAGTCCTGTAAGTTTGTGAGGGTTAATTTTTCTTGCAAGATCGTCTACCTGAATTGTATGTTTTGAATACGTATATATTAAGGCGGCAAGAATATTTATGTCAGCAATGTCAAGGTTGCGTTCCTTATTCCTTGGCGATGTAATTAATTCAATGTCTTCGTCTGAAAGAGTGATAAATTGTTTTTGAACGTTTTCTACTGCAACTTCCAAGTCTATAAATACTTCTGCGTCGTGCGCCCCGGTTGTTATTGGTTGGGAGATTGGTGTTTGCGACGCTTCTTCTTTTTCTTCAACTGCATTATCGCTTTTTGATTGAAATATTGGGTCTATAAATACTGCCTTTTCAGGCTTGTCTGGTTCAAATTCATGATAGGAATGACGAATAGTACAACCTGTTTTGCTAGAAGCTAAATAATCTGATAATTTATACAATGAATTATAAAACCTTTTCCCCAATTGCTTGTTGGTAACTCCGTCAAAATTTAAAATTTCAAGCAAGCGAGCTTCACTGACCGGATGATCCATTGAAGAGTAACGCAATTCTTTCATAAGAAGTAAATTAATACCCACAAGTGACATTACAACGCCGTTTAACTCTATTTGTAGAGGTTCTTTAGGTGGTTGTTGCGGAAAAGGAATTATTACACCATCAGGTCGGTTTGGTCTGGTGGAAGGAACGGGAAAAAGATTAGGAGTTCTTTCTCCAAACAATGCTTCCCCTCTTAGTGTAGCTGTTTCAACAGTCATTATTTGAAGCCTAACTTTTTGGAGTATAGCAAGGTATAGATTAATTTTCAATACTTTTTCATATGTTGCCAAGATAAATAATCTACTGATGAGCCGATAGAGCTTCAAGAGATTATTTCGTAAGTAATTATTTATTTGCAATTTAAGTAGAAAGCGGTTGGATATGATCCGACGATATCTTCAGGTGCCATTTTAAGAGTTTGACAGAATTGAGGGTCGCTTGACCTTATAACTTCCCAACCTGTTTGAGTTTTGTTTAGTAGATATTCGAAGATGCCCGTACGTTGAACGGCAGGATTTATATTTTTTTCTTCAACGTTAACTATGGCCCAATTTGCAGATATTGTAGATACTATTACAGATTCAACGCTTAAATAATTATCGGATTGATTCGCTTTTGAGTTTAACTTGAGAACGGCATTTTTAATTCCATTTTCAATAGAATTTGGTAATTTTCCGGTAGGAACATTCCAAACCAATTTTTCCGTCTGATTTTGGTCCCTACCCGCCGGTGAAGAAGGGGTAAATTTTAAGGTCGCTAGAAGTTGTTGAAATCTATTTTCTAATCCTCCCCCTGCTATATTATTAATAAGCTCATAATAGGTATCGTTAAATTTAAAATAAATAAAATGATAATAACAGTCCGGTCCAGGTCCGCATTGTATGATGTAGCTTTTTGCTTCTTGCCCATCAAGGGTAATAGTTTTTTCTTCATTTATTTGTTCAACTACCGCATTCTTTGATATTGAAAGTAAAGAGTTACCAATAATTTTGGGTTGATCAAAAGGCATTGCTTTGGATCTTAATATTAATGAGTCCGTAGAGAAATTTCCAGGAGTTATCTCTGATTTCCAAACTATTTCGTTTTCGCTTTGCTTTTGAATACTTAAATCTGAAGAATACTTGAAAGAAAATGATTTTCCTGTATACATTTTCCAGCTTGAGGTGCCAGCAGTTTTATCTGGGGGTGTAAGTTTAAAAGTGGAGAGAATTTGAGGTCCTACGCCCCTTACAATATCAAATGTTCCGTTTTGCCCCCAGGAAATTCCAAAAATATTATTACTAAGTAATATGAAGTAGGAAGTTTGTATTGGAAAATTGTCGGTTTTTTTAATCCATTCTTCTTGATCTATAAGTTTAAGACAATCGCCACCACTGATTGTAAATTGGCACTTCCCAAACTTTATCATTTTTTGATTGTCCTTAAGCATATCATGTAGTGAATTCTCGAAGCTTTCACCATAAAACATGCTTAACTTGGTTACAGCAAAACCTGCCATTTCTTTCTCTCCTGCACTATCTTTTCTTCTTGTATCAAACGTAAAATAAGCTATTTCCCCATCCTGATTCAATTCTGCTATCCAGCTATTTGGATAGTTTAAGGAAATTTGAAATTTAGGAATTACTATTTGTTTCCAACCGGTTGTCGTAGGTGTTTGAGGATAAGACCTCATCATGTACGTCTTTTCTCCTTGCTGGGAGGTTCTTTTTATGAACAAATATGCAGCTGAGGCGGTGCCAATGATGATTAAGAAGACAAGAACTCCAGCAACTAGAATTTGAAATTTAAGCTTTAACATTGACTTACTAGTTGATAGTAATTGTTTTGGGACTGAACTCTGAACCAGGATTGTATTTTGATCTGCTTCCACCTACAAAGTATTTCATGTATTAGAATAGTCTGTCAAGACAAATTCAACCTTTTTACATAAATATTTTTTCCATATTGCTAAAGGATATTTTGTTTGCTATATTGCTGAAACAGCCAAAAATATATGAGCGGAGCAGAAAGGCATTATTCAAATAAGGGCGGACATAAGGCGAGATCCGAAACAGAAAGAACAAAAAGTGAATTTGGGAGAATGTTTCCAAATGTCCCTTTTTTCCGCGGAGAAGAAAATCATATACAAAGAAGGCAAATGTTGCGTAATCCTCAAAGCGGAAAACGTCCAAATAAAACTTAATTTTTTCTTCTCCCTAAAAGATTTTTTTATGATACAATAGGTTTATTCTAATTTAAGGAGGAAAAATGCGTGGTACAATCTACAACAAAATCATCTAAAACAGGGCAAGCCAGCTCGATGGCAGATCTTGTTAGATCCAATGCAGGAGCTTTCCAAACAATAAAAAAAGGTGACATTGTTGAGGGTACTATAAAAAAACTCACCCCAAAAGAAATACTTCTTGACATCGGCGCAAAAGGAGACGCGCTTGTAATAGAATACGATAAAAAAAATCTTGAAAATCTTCTCGCGCTTTTAAAAGTCGGAGATAAAGTAAAAGCATCAGTTATTTCTGCTGAAAGTGAGGAGGGTTTTCCTGTTGTGTCGCTTCGCCGTATGCTTGATGATATTATTTATAACCGGTTTGAGGATGCAACTTCCGGAAATAAATCCCTTTTTATAACAATAACAGATAGTACTCGAGGCGGGTATTTTGGTCAAACAGATGACGGTATACGTGGCTTTTTGCCCAACTCACAAGTAATTGATGAAGAAAGTCTGGTAGGGAAAAAAACAGAAGTAAAAATTATAGAATTTGACCGTGATAAAAAGCGCGTTATTTTTTCCCAGAAAGCGACAAAATATGTTATTGATCCTGAAGTTATTTCCCAAAGCGCGAAAAAGGGAGACATTGTAGAAGGAGCAGTAACAAATGTAACTTCTTACGGTCTTTACGTTACAATAAAATCAAAAAAAGGCGACGGGTTGATTGAGGGATTTATACATATTTCAGAAATTGCTTATGAAAGAGTAGAAAATCTTTCGTCTTTATATAAAAAAGGGGATAGCCTAAAAGCACAAGTTTTGGAGCTTGATTCGGAAAATAGACGAGTCAATTTATCAGTTAAAAAAACCTTGGAAGACGCATTCTCCTCAGTAAAGGAAAAATATAAAGTTGAGCAAAAAATAAAAGGTAAGGTAACTGATGTCAAGGGACGAGGAGTCACATTTGAAATTGAAAAAGGGATTTTTGGTTTTATTCCGGCAAACAAACTTCCGTCAACTTCTTCTTATGCGGTTGGTGACAGTGTTTCCTGTGAAGTAACAGATATTGATGCGCGCCGCAGAGTTATTATCGCATCTCCTATTTTGAAGGCAATACCTATTGGATACAGATAGAGTTTAGTTATTTCTACTGAATTTATTATGGCGCAAAAAGTAAAATTCGCGTGTAACACGTGCGGATACGAATCGCAAAAATGGCTTGGAAAGTGTCCCGAATGCGGAAACTGGAATACTTTTGAAGAGGTTGCTGTTGAAACAAAAAAAACTTCATATCTTGCAGATGACTTTACAAATTCAGTCCACCCCCAAAATTTAACAGACGTTGAAAGCGTAAAACTTTCGCGTTTATCAACCGGCAACGAAGAGTTTGACAGAGTTTTGGGAGGAAGCGGTGGAATTATGGGTATTGTTCCGGGATCTGTAACTCTTCTTTCAGGTGATCCGGGAGTCGGAAAATCCACACTTCTTCTGCAAATTGCGCTTGCGCTTTGCCAAAACGGCAAAAAAATACTTTATGTTTCGGGAGAAGAGTCGGAGAGTCAGGTAAAACTTCGCGCTGAAAGGCTTTTTTCAGGAACAAAAGGACATAATAATCTTTTTATATTTTCAACAACAAATATTGATAAAGCGGTTGAAGAAGCAAAAGGGTACGATTTGGTAATAGCCGATTCAATCCAGACTATGGTAAGCGCTAACTTTCCCGGATTTCCGGGATCTATTCCGCAAATCCGATATGCAACTTCGCGATTAGTAAATCTTGCTAAGAAAAAAAAGGTTCCGGTTTTTCTTGTGGGTCACGTCACAAAAGAAGGAATTGTCGCAGGTCCTATGATTTTATCACACATGGTTGATACGGTTTTGTTTCTTGAAGGTGAAAAAGTAACGGGGGTTAGAATTCTTAGATCTTTTAAAAATAGATTTGGAGATACATCAGAAGTCGGAATCTTTTTAATGGATGAAAATGGACTTTGCCCAATCCAAAATGCTTCAGAATTTTTTTCAGCAAAAAGCGACCAAAAACTTCCGGGGGCGTGTATTACAGTTGTTATGGAAGGGACGCGCCCGCTTCTGGTTGAAGTACAAGCTCTTGTTGTACCTTCAAATCTTACTTTTTCAAGAAGGGTAGCAACGGGAATTGCAGAAAAAAGGCTGGAGCTTTTACTTGCCGTTTTAGAGAAAACGTGTAAAATACCAATTGCGCGAATGGACGTTTTTGTAAATGTTGTAGGTGGCTTGAAAATTACCGAGCCGGCAAGTGATTTAGCAGTTTGTCTTGCTATTTTATCAAGCTTTAAAAACAGGCCGCTTCGTCTGATTGTCGCAATCGCAGAAGTAGGGCTTTTAGGAGAGCTGAAGACGGTTGTGAATCTAGATAAAAGAATAAAAGAAGCAAAAAAATTTGGAGCAACTAAAATTTTAAGCGTCCAAACAAATAAATATTTATCAGACGTTGCCAAAGCAATATGAATAAAAAAGTAAAAAAACAGATTACAAATCGTATAAATAGCAAGGATAAAAATAAAGAAGAACACCAGGAAAAAAATGTAGGAGTTACCGCGGCAAACCTTCTTTTGCACAACATGAATCTCCCGCGACGGGTTATTTTACAAATTGCAGAAGAGGTTGGTAAGGCGGTTTCAAAGCGGTTGGTAGGCCGAAGACGCAATAAGAAAACTCAGAAAAAAATAGAATCTCCTCTTGTTCTTGATACGTCTGCAATAATTGATGGACGCGTATTTCAGCTTTCTGAGATGGGAGTTTTTTATGGGTCTGTTATTGTTTTGGAAAGTGTTCTTTCGGAATTGAAAAATATTGCAGACTCAAAAGACGATGTAAAAAAAGAAAGAGGAAGACGCGCTCTTAAAATGCTTGATGATTTTAAAAAACAACGGGGAATAAGATTAAGCGTTGTTGCTGATGAAAAAGAAGGAATTCCAGTTGACGAAAGTATTATATTCCACGCAAAAAAATTCAAAGGACGAATCGTTACGTGTGATTACAATTTGTCAAAGAAAGCAAAAATAGGGAACGTTTTGACGATTAATTTGTACGAAATGGCAAACGTTTTAAAAACTACAGCTCTTCCCGGTGAGCAATTTTGGGTGAAAATTGTTCAAGTGGGAAAAGGAGTTGAGCAGGGAGTGGGGTATTTGCCTGACGGTACAATGCTCGTTGTTGAACACGGAAAGAATCTTTTAGGAAAAACCGTACAGGTCACTGTTTCGCGAATCATCCAAACAGACGCAGGTAAAATTCTATTTGCAAAAATAAAAGAATAGTGGCCTTTCAAATTACCCCGCCAGTTCCACAAAAAAACCCTATTTTCACGCGTTTAGTATGGTTAAGGTACTTAATACCGTTTTGCCCCAGTAAATAAAAAAAATGGAGGTGGCACTTCGTTTGCTTTTTGTTCACTCGTTCACAAAAAGTAAGGGAATCTTGCCCTTTCGCTTTGCTCAAGGGTAAGAAAGCCCCTGCCTGCCAAGCTTGTATGTTCGGAAGGAGTAAGAAAGCCTGCCCAACTCTCTTACTCCATCTAAACCTACAAACAATATTTGGCGTTGCAGGCGGGTGCCCCCCCCATCTTAGCACTCGGCTTCAGGTACTATTCGTACACGCCTCGTGCTGCGATTTGAGTGGGACAGGCAACTCTCCTACCTCCATTGTTTCCTTTAAAAGTTTATGTTCCGTTCCTACTTTTAAAAGATGAAAAAAATTGTATTAGCAATCCAATCATCTCTTTTTAGCTTCATCTATTTTTCTTGACAAAGGATTTTCTTTTTGTTAATTTCTTCTCTTAGAGCACTAGTCTTTTCCTGCCTAAAGACTAAGAGCTATATCTAAAAAAAGAGCATTGCTTTTCGTACTAAAGGACTTATTTATACAGTAGCGAAAGCGATGCTCTTTTCATTTGCAAACTATTAAAGTACTGCAATAGGAATACTCAAACCTTTTTCTACAAGCTTTTTTATTTGATCTCGCCCAAATTTGTCCAAAGACTCTTGGTAAAAATCCGAAACCTTTAAAGGTTTTTTTTCTGGTCGTTTGAATATTCCGAAAATTTTCATACTTTCCAGTAGTATAGCACAAAGAGTCAAGATGCGCAACCTATAGCAAAATCAGCCTCATTTTCACCTAGACCTAGAGTATTATATGTGTTAGTTTGGATTGATAAATCAAGATATTTTTTATTATAAAAAAATATGTGGATAACTATGTTGAAAGAAAAATTCCCTCTTGACAAAATCGAAAAAAAGTGGAAATTAGGGATTTGAGGATTTATTTCGTTTTGGAGAGAAAATAAGGTAGCATGTACCCACCGCCAGCAAAATAAATCCAAAATATTCAAGATATTGGGGTAAGTAGATGATTATGATTGACCCGCCTGCATCGCGTTGCGAAGCATTGCGGGCAGGTGATTTCTGATTGACGGATGAATCAATAACCCATCCGTTTTCCCAGTTATTTATTTTTACATGTTCAAGTTGTTTGCCAAAAAAGAAAGGCAATTTTGTGTTTAGCCAATTCTTAATTCTTAATTCCGAATTCTGAATTGTATACGCTTTCCATCCTACGTCGTAGCTTTGAGATAATACAACAGTAGTATTAGGTTCAACAGCAGAATGAATATCGATATTGTATAGGCTTTCATTGGGGTGATTAGTTGAGAATTGAATAGAAGACTGTTCGGATTTGGAGGGAGAGCCAAGTTTGTCATTTATTTGAATTTCGGTTACAAAATCATATGGAAGATTAAAGACCGCAACCCTTTTAATAATATTTTCTGTTAAATCTTTTCCAATCGAGATGTTTTCAAAGTGAAGAGAGTAGCCTTTTCCATTGGGTTCCATTGGCGCAAGTACAAAATTATGATTCTGAAACGTTTTCGCGCCGGCAATATATGTGTCAAGCGGTGCTATTTTTTCGTCCTCATTCAATATCCAGAAATGTAATCCGCGTCCTTTGGTTGTTTTACTTTGTGCAAAAACTACATAACCTTCATTATGGATAAGGTTTGGGAGATAAAAATCCATGCAAAGAGTTGAGTTTTGAGATGTTAATTGTAGCGCGTGACTTTTTCCTTCAGAAAGGATTTTATGAGAGTATTTCCCCTGTCTAAAATTGTCGCAGCTTTTGACATTCTGGCTGGAAAAATCGTCTGTTTCAAAACTTAAAAAAGAATCAGTGATTTTTGGGAACAAAATTTCAAGTGTGGTTTGTTGTTTTGAAGCCGGCAATATTATCAAAGCCTCTTCTTTTATGATATCTAACAGCAGATTTTGTTTCAAAACGTACGTTTGAGATAGATTTTGTGAGTCTGAAACAGTAACATAATTATCTTGGTTAAGGGAAAAAAATGTCGTAACAAGCGGATCATCTTTTGCAACAGACGGTATTCGCACTTGTGTTCCACCGTTTATGTTTATTTTAAGATCCAATACATTCGGTTTTGGAAGTAAAAAAAGAGGGACCTGAATACTTTGACCCCAGATTTTTTTGGAAGAAGAATAAATATTTGGAGTTAGTATTTTTGCTTGCAGAAAAAGCACACCGTCCTGGCTTTTTTGTAATAGGATTTGGACCGGAATAACGTGCTGGGTTGTAGGATATGAAGGGATTTTTAGATTTATATCTTTTTGGCGGGGAGGAAGCGTAGTCGAAAGTTTATAATCATTTTCTCCCTCTGTTATTTTTACTCCATTTTCCGCTTCTGTTTTTTTTGAGAAAAGGGAAGAAAATGGATATGAAGTAGTAGTGTTATCCGAGGCAATATAAGTTCCTAAGTTTTGATAAAAAACATCACGGTTTGTCCACCGTTGTGCGGTATAAGAATTTACATTTTTTGCAAAATATATAAATTTTTGCATTCTGTTTGAAGAATTTGTGCGATAAATATCTATATCTCCAAAACTTTTAACTTTGGTAACTCCGGGAATATTGGTTAACAAGGCTTCAGTTTCCGGGAAAAAAAGACTTTTTGGCGCAGGTGGATAAATGACGTTTTTGTCCACGAGCAAGAACTCAATTTGGTATTTGTCAAATACATTTTTTAAGGACTGTACATTTTTTGAATATAACGCGTCTGAAAGCTCAAAATAGTATTGTTCAGATTCGTGTGACCAGACATCAAACGCGCGGTCCAAAATCGGTTGTTCTATTCCGTACCACAAAAAACCAGATCCCCCGTATCCCCATCTATAATAATTCCATCCCCAAAATGTATGTTGTGGAAAATTGGCAATGCGTGAATTTTTGTCCTGGGTTTTAAAATAATTAAAAACTTGAAAATATTCGTTTGGAATTTCAATTCTTGCTTTTGAATAAAACAAATTCCCCGTAAACACAGGAAATGCATACACAACTAACAAAAATACAGCAACCGCCGTAAATATATGCTTTGTAAGCGAATGTAGAAATTTTTTTGACAAATCAATTAGAATTGAAATACCATATGCAAAAAAGATTGCATACATAAAGCTTGCGAGAATAGAAAATTTGGTAAACGGAAAACGAAACGCTTGATTTATAAGTGGAAGTTTTCGAAAAATAATATCTATCCAAGAAAATGGGGGAGTATTTGTTGCAAGCATGGTAAATACAAAGATAAAAAGCACAATGAATGGATATTTTGATTTATCACGCGTTTTTACCGCCCAAAACAGCCCAAAAAGAATCAGCGCAAAAAATAAAAATCCTACTGCTATTACAAAAGAATTAGAATAATAATTGCGTAAAGGCAAAAGCATATATGAAAAATCCCCGTTCATATTAGGGTCAATGTTTTGAAACCAAAAGCCTTTTAATTGAATAACGTTTGTAAGATTTCCGAATTCTTTATTTTGGGAAAAAACGGTTTGTGTAGCCATTTGATTGATTTTTGAATTTATATTTACACTTGAATGCATCAATGTAAAATAAATAAAAGGAAAAAGCCAAAAACCGTTAACCAAAGTTATTATTCCTAAAAGCTTTGTTGATACAGAAAGAAGTTTGCGTTTGTTTTCGACAAGAAAGTATTTTATCCCTATGTAAATAAAAATTATAAGTAGGTAAACAACAAATAAAGTAGGAACATAAGCATGTGGGGTTGAGAGCAATAGAATTACAGCAAGAAAAAGGATGTTTTTCTTTTTAGGGTTGTTTAGAAAGTTAAAAGAAGAGAGTAGGAGCCAAGGAAGTGCTGCAAAATGTGCTGAAAATGGTTCAAAAGGAGCATAAAACGTTTGAATTGTAGAAAGATTGAGTAGGTAAAAAAGAGCTCCTAGAAAAGATTTTAGGTTTGCGTTTTGGTCGGTAAAAAAAAAGATTTTTTTCAAAAAGAAATAAATTCCAAGGCTTCCGACAAAGAGCATTAAGAATGTCCAAATATACCTAACCATATTTATTGGGAATACTAATGAAAGAATATAAGCTTGTAGAACATGAATAAGGTCTGACGCATGTGCCATTCCTCCCAGAAGGCCTAATCCTTGGTATTCTTGCCAGACTGCAAAAATTGAACGTTTCAAGTTTAGACCAAAATTAAATTCCGGATGAAGATTGTCCCAGCCTGTGAGAAATGTTGAATTGGAATAATTAGCCCAAAAAAAAAGAAAACAAATTGAAAGAAGAAAAAATGGAAAAATGTATCTATTTATAAAATTCATTAATTACTAAACGATGCTAATTTCAACCATCTAAAGAGTTTTACAGGAGAAGTAACGGGAGATTCTATTTTTGAAGATATGAGATCATAGTATCCTTTGCCTAAAACAGTGAAAGATCTTTTTTTCGCTACATTTATGGAAAAAGAAGCAAGCTTTGCAAGCTTTCTTTTGTCAATATTTTTAACAATATTGAATAAGTTTTTCTCACCCATTGTAAAAAGTATATCATCTTCACAAAGACCGTTTTCATTAAGCGCTAGTGAAAAATCAGAAGAGAGAAAATAGTCTTTAAAAGCTGATGACATTAAAAGCGGTTTTCCAAACGAAAAAGCAAGTGACAATGGGCCCGAAGAAGATATCACTGTTCTGTACGGAAAAACTACTAAATCACAAGCAGAAAAATACAACGGAATATTCTTTTCTTCCACAAACCCGGTTATGCTAATATTCTTGTTATTACGAGTAAAGTTGTGTATCTTTACCAATAAATCTCTATAATGAGGCTTGTTTTTTTGCGTAAAACTTTCTCCTCCGGCGATAATAAGTTTTACCTTTTTTTTACGCGTTTTCGGAATATTTTCGCTTGCATTTTTAATAATCCAATCAGCGCCTTTATACCAAGTAAGATATCCAAAATATAAAAGCACAAATTCATCTTTTTTAATTCCTAGTTTGGCACGGGCACTATTTTTTGATATCTTTCTTACTTTTTTATCAACCCCATGAGGAATTACGGTTACCTTATTTATGTCTGTTAATCCAGCAAGTCTTTGTTTGAAAATTTCTTCCAAAACTACAATTTTTTGAGGAAACAATGTAAGCGCAAAATAAAAAAACTTAATTATTAGGTTAAAAAAATACAGCTTTAAACTATTTTTCTTAAAGCCGACATGTCCCCAAAGTTCATCAAGACTTGGTGTTACTTGATGAAGAACTAATGTAATATTTTTCTCAAGTAAGCGTAAAAACATTAATGTAAGCGGAAAAAATCCTGCGGTTTTCGTATCGCCAAAAGATGCAAATTCAAATTCTACCAAAGTATCTTTTACTTTATTAAATTTTCTAACCGTTTTAAAAATAGAAAGATAGGAGAGTACGTTATTTCTTTCAAATATGCGTATAACCAAAATTCCGTCCTCAACATATATTTCTTCTTGTCCGGTTGTTACGGTAAGAACTATAATTTTCCTTTTTTGACCTTTTCGGGCTAGATATTTTTTAACAGAGCGGATTGTATTTTTTGCAAATCCTCCCACTGCGCAAACTTTTCCACTATATAAAACTCCCTTTTCGGGGTATGAAGAAATAACCAGAATTGAATCCGGTTTGTTATATTTTTTAATTAATTTTTCCATATATTGTTTTGTTTAATTTCTTTTCCCTTTCGTCCTGCGTCCCGATTTAATCGGGGCCGGAACTCGTCAGTACCGCCCTAAGCGGTAAAGGGGAAAGGTATACAGGGTTGCCTGAAGGCGGATAGTAAACGACCATCTTACATCTCACATCAATTGCGAGAGAAGATATCGTTGTAATCCGTCAAGGCTACTCTAATAGGACCTCTCCCCAAAGTTGCTCTAACGGGCGACCGTACCAGGCAAATTGCCTGGTCCTCTTTGCGTCAAAACGCAAAGAGTTTCTGATATTTTGTTGTATCGGGGAGCGCACGGCTGCCTTATGGTGCCATGACTTGGCAGGGATGTGACGACTGGCCGTCGTCCCACTTGGGAATGGCTATCTTGTCTTGTAGCTTTTCCGCGTTCTCACGCGTTCCGGCTTCAGACCAGACGGTTGCTCCCTGGACGCCCATAGGTACGATGAATGCAAAGCACTGTGGATTCTTCCCAGGCTTAGTATCGAAGTACCCTTCGGCCAGAAAGCCACGTGGATTGATGACCACAGAGAACGCTTCTTCGCGAAGGTGCCATCCGCCGGGATCGGCAGTTGCTTCCCATCGGGATACGTCGCCGCCGAATGCGGCTGCAGCTTCTGCGGCGTTTGTTGGCCACTTTGCGGAGCTAGTTCCGGCTGTTTTCGTCGTTACCGCCGATGGCGTTGGCGTCGAAGCAGGGGTAGCAGCCTTGGGTGTGGCGGAAGCTCCAGCAGAAGGCGTTGATGATAACGCTACTTGCTGCTGTCCGTCGGATGTGGGCGTGCTGCTGTCGTTGTTGTCGTCGCCTCGTAGCCATCCGGGCCACAAAAAGAGTGCGACCAGAACGATGATGGCACCCACACCAAAAAGGCCTGCGCCTACATAGGTGTCGCGTTGATGACTTGTGATGGTCGGTGGCCTAGTGGTCATGGTTGCTGTTGTAGCTCCTTTGAACTCTGTCGTTTCCGCCAGATGGCAGACCTATTCCTATTCTTGAAAAGGTAGCGGCGCACTTTCGTGCAGAGTTTCCTCCCTGTGCCGTAAATTTACCTTTGTTTTCAAGACCGGATGGCGCGTACCGTATGCTGTTTCAGACACGGTACGCTTCATCCCGGCCCTGAAAATTTCAAGTTTAGGATTCCTATTAGAATATCTACGTTTAAAAAAAACGTAGCCTGTATACCTTATGTCAATGTGCTACTTATATGCATTCTTTTTCAAGCTATTTGAAAAAGCGCATACAAGAGTTCCCAATCAAAATGTGTTACTTTTAGTATTACTACGAAATAGTACGATACATTAAGATCGGGGAGAGCGGTTTTATTGTGTTGTAGGCGAAACGGAGATTTGAATTTTGAAACAGCTCTCTCCAGCCTTAAAGAAGAATTAGTCTATTGATTTGATTTTCGGCGAAGATAAAAGCCGGTCAAACCAGCAGGGATAAGTCCAATAAGAGGAAGCATTTCTGGGCCTGTTGCCGGAATTTGTTTTGTAGTAACCTTTTCAAATATTTGTGGGGTAGGAGTTACAACAGTAACATTTCTTTGAATACAAACTTGAGATGAATCCTCAGCAGTATTTCCCGTTGAATCTGTAGCTTTTGCAACGTTTGTAACACAAGTTATGCCTGAATTGGTTGGCAAATCTGAATCATTTACAACTTTTGCTGTAATTATTACGTCTTGTCCTTTGCCTGCGTCAAGTTTATCAATGGTAAATGATAGAGTTTTGTTGTTTGAGTCAAAACTTCCTGCGCCTGCAACAAAGCTTAGAAATTGTGGGAAAGTATCAACAACCCTGATATTGTTTACAGTCGAATTGCCCGTATTTGTGATATTGATTTTGAAGCTAATATTTTGTCCTGCGACAAATCTTGAATCGTTTATGGTAAGGTTGTCAACAAAATCACCGCCGCCTTTTCCGGGAGTTTGTACAGTTTTGTTTAATGTAAATTTAACAGAGGGATTGCAAACTTCTCCGCCGCCGTAGACTATTTGGCAATTGCTTTCGTTTCCTGCAGCAAAAGTAGAAGATACTGAAAGACAAAGCGCGATAGCGCTGAAAGATAAAGCCTTAAAAAGTTTATTCATAAATATATAAAAGTGATATTAATTATTACAAACTCTATATAAAGAGTATGTTTATATTGCTGATTTTTGGATTGTAACACAACATATGGGTAGTGTCAAGTGCTATAGGACTATACTTATAAAGTTTGAGTACTTGACAAGAAAGGTAGAATTTGATTAAATAGCAAACAGATACTTCGAAATTTTATCCGGCGGGTCACGCATTACAATCCCAATATACATATAGAAAGTAAATGTTAAGAGAGAGTAGAAAGACTTCATAAGTATTTTACATTATGGTTACAAAAACTAAGAAAACAGAAGAAATTACAGTTAAGCCTGACGAAAAAGAGGCTGAAGTTGTTGTGGAAGAAAAGAATGATGAAAAAAAACCTCAAGCAGATGAAGTAGGGGGCCAAAAAGATTTGAAAGCAACAGCAGAGGTTTCGGTTCCCATTCCTGCTCCGGCGCCATATATTGAGCCCGGAACAGAAGCGGTTCATGGAATTTTAGATATTCAACGTGAAGGGCACGGATTTTTGAGGCCAAAATTCAGAGCATCAGACAGAGACATTTATATTTCTTCTTCGCAAATCCGCCGTTTTTGGCTTCGTCCGGGAGACTATGTAGATGGAATAGGGCGTCCTCCAAAAGATAACGAAAGGTATTATGGTCTTCTAAAAATTGAAAAAGTAAACGGTGTTCCCGCAGATGAATCTTTGAGGCGGCCGTTTTTTGACGATTTGACTCCAATTTACCCTGACAAACAGATAAAAATGGCGACTAAAAAAACGCCCCTTTCAACGCGCATAATTGATCTTATTTCACCAATTGGTTTTGGACAAAGAGGCATGGTTGTGTCTCCGCCGAAGGCCGGAAAAACGACAATACTCAAAGAAATTGCTGCAGGAATCGCGGAAAATTATCCTGATTCACACATGATTGCAGTTCTTATTGGCGAGCGTCCTGAAGAGGTAACAGATATTTCAAGAAGTGTACGTGGTGAGGTTGTTGCGTCAAATTTTGACGAGGCTCCTGAAGCCCAAACACGAATTGCTGAAATTGCACTTGATCGCGCAAAAAGGCTTGTTGAAAAGGGAATTCATGTTATCATCCTTCTCGATTCTATTACCAGACTTGCCCGCGCATACAATTTATCTATTGATCCATCCGGACGTACGCTTACTGGAGGATTTGATCCTGCAGCTTTATATCCGGCAAAAAAGTTTTTTGGCGCAGCCAGAAATTGCGAAGAAGGCGGTTCACTTACAATTATCGGAACGGCTCTTGTTGAGACCGGCTCGCGGATGGACGATCTTGTTTTTGAAGAATTTAAAGGAACAGGCAATATGGAACTTCATCTTGATCGTAGGATTGCTGATAGGCGAGTATTTCCTGCAATAAATATTGAAAGGTCAGGTACCAGACAAGAGCATTTGTTAATTGACCAGAAAAATTTGCAGAAGATTGTGACAATGAGGCGTATGATTGAGATGTTAAATCCCGAAGAGAGAACAGAAGTATTTATTGAGCGTCTTTCCAAAACAGATACAAATGCTGAGTTTTTGGAAACCCTGGGTAAATCCGCATAGCTAGTAATAGGTAATAGGTAATAGGTAATAGGTAATAGGTAATAGGGGATAGTTCTGATTTCTAAATTCAGGTTTCCAGCTTCCAGCTTCCAAATTCTAGCTTCTAAGTTGGCCTCTAGTTTGCAAAAAACTCCAGTTTTTGTTATCCTAAACCCTATCCCAACATGAAATTAATAAAGTCTTTTTTTTCCCGCGCACAACTATCCTCAAATATCCATTTTTTAACAACGGAAGCAAAAGGTTTTTTAACATTTTCCCAAATTTACGGCAAGGATAAAGTTCTTATTTTTTCAAACCTTTTTGAGAAAAACAAAAACCACATTGTCAAAAACATTCTTATAAAAAGAGGAAGAAGAAATAGAATGTTTTTGCATATTTCGGCAATGTCAGTTCTAACCGCAGGTATAATACTTTCCCCTTTCATTTCAGATTCAAATCTTTTTGGAAAAAATAAAAATTCATCAACCTTTGCTCAGGGAGTAGAGGGCGCTGAACAAAGCTTGGCACCCGAAGACGTATTTCAGACTCAAGCAAGCGATAAACCCCGTGACAAAATTATTTCCTACACTGTACAAAAAGGAGATAGTATTTCAATTATTGCTAAAAAATTCGGGATATCATCAGATACTATAAAATGGGCAAACGATTTGAGAGGCGACAATATAACAATTGGAGATAGTCTTTCAATACTTCCGGTCGCAGGAATTGCGCATAAAGTTGAGCGTGGAGATAGCGTATATTCTATTGCAAAAAAATATAGCGCAAATTCACAGGCGATTGTAGATTATCCTTTCAATGATTTTGCCAACCCGCAAACTTTCTCTCTTGTTGAGGGGCAGATACTTATAGTGCCTGACGGTGTCAAGCCCGAAGAGGCTCCCCGTTATGTACGTCCTGTTTATGTCGTAACAGGTCCCGTTGAGGTAATGGGCGGCGGGTTTACGTGGCCTCTTAGGGGAACCTTCAATCAGTCATTTTCGTGGTACCATCCCGGAATTGATATTGGAGCTCCTGTCGGGACGCCTATTGTGTCGGCAAATTCCGGAACAGTTGCGCAAGTATTCACAAGCGGGTGGAACGGCGGATACGGAACACATGTAATTGTAAGGGGTAGCAACGGATATACAACTCTTTATGCCCACATGAACGGAGTGAATGTTTCCCCGGGTGACGCAGTTACAGCAGGTAAAACGGTTGTAGGGTGGATTGGTATGACGGGTAGAACAACAGGGCCTCATCTCCATTTTGAAACAAGAGGTCCAAACGGAAACGCGAATCCTATGTCATTTTTACAGTAATAGTTGATTCGCTCTTCAAGAAAACCCCATGCCTTTTAAGGCTGGGGATGAATTGAAGGAAGAAAACATCTTTCCTTAGGGAAAACCCTAGCTTTAAAGCTAGAGAAGATGTTATCTTCCTCGAAGTTTCGGTAATTTTCAATATGTGTTCATGTGTTCTGTTGTGGTGTGGTGGTGGGGCGCGGGGCAGAGTGTTTAAAGCTCTGCCGCCGCGCCCGCACCGGTTTGCGAGAAACGCGATCTTTCACAAGACGCGCGTTTACTACTTGTTAAAAAAGTTGTTGCTATTGGGGATCGCAGAATCCGCCATTAGAAGATTGTCCGACTGAATTGATTGCAAACAAACTGACACAGTCGCTGCCCTGATGGATGACAATTCTGTTCTGACCGGAAGTTGTAAAAGTCTGACCAGAAGAGATTATGACAATCCAATCGAATGGTTTGCATGGACCGGACGAAGGAGAGATATCCCATGTCCAAGTGTCCCCGCCGATGTAGCGCATATTTGGCGGCGGCGGAGGAACGGTACTGCATACGGCATCTTGAATGATGGTGAAGGACGTGTTTGCTGTTGCGACAACGACACTTCCGTCGTACATGTCGATGCGAAGCGTCTCAACTCCGTACGGCGGTGTTGCTGTCGCTTCAATGCAATCGCCTGTTCCGTCATCATTTCCTGACAGAATCGTTTGCTGACGGCCGTCGGCAAGGATGTCTGTTATGACGATGGGAGCAGGGCGCGAAACCGTGTAGCAGAACAGAACGCGGTCGCCTGGACGGTAACTCGTTTTGTCTGTTCTGATCGTGACCGAAGCCGGTGGCCGCGGTGCAATCGTTGTGAATGAAAGAACAGAGTCGTAGCTTGTTCCAGAAGCATTGGTTGCATACACACAGAAGTAGTATGTGGTATTTGGTGCAAGGCTTGAAAGCATTGCCTGCGTTGATGCGCCTGAAAGCGAGCTTGAACCTGTTAATCCTGACGGTCCACTAAGTGTGTATGGAAGAGATGCGCATGCGACATTGCTTGTGCCGTATGCGTAATTCACATTCGTTGATGCACCGTTTGGATTAATTGTTGAGTTAAGGACTGCCGAAGTGCTTGCAACCGATGTTGCAGCGTTTGTTGTAACGACAGGTGGCCATGATGACCTTTGCGTTGGTGTCGGCTGCGGCGTGAATGTTGCCGTGGCTGTCGGTCTCGTTGTCTGCGTTGCCGTGGCTGTAGGCGGTACACGCGTTGATGTTGCAGTCGGCTGTTTTGGTGTCGCCCCCGGTATCGGCTGCTGATTAGGAATCTTCGTTGCGGTTGCCGTCGCTTGCCCCGAAGACGGTTTGGCCGTCGCAGCCGCAGCCGCAGTTGATGTTGGTATCGGCTGAGGAGTCTTACCGTTTTGCGCGCTGTTTTTCTGGGAGTGAATCCAGCCTCTAACAAGAGGATACCGACCCTGGCTGTCAATCTTGTTTTGCGCGCTGATTGGGAGTTTATCCGTCCATTTTTCTCCCAAGTTCTGCTGGACAAAAGAGACAAAACCGTTGGAAACACCTGTTACCAGCGCAACGTGTCCGTATGACCAAAACTTAGCTTGGGAAAAGACAAGAACGTCTCCCGGAACGGGCGCTGTACCCGCGCCGTTCTCAAAGCTTGTCGCATTGGAAGGTTTGGAATCAAACATCTGAAAAGCATTGACGCCCCATCTGTTCGGTCCCCACCCCTTTTTTGCCCAGAAACGTTGAACAAATTCCACACACTGCCACGTAATGCCGTAGCCTGAGCTTCCGGAGTCCACGTATGTAGACGGGCCGTTGTAGTGAACTTGCTCACCGTTGTATTCGCCCAGAACTTTCCCGAAACCGGGAGGTTGTTCTGCAAGCGTAACGCTTGCAAAGAGAAAGAAATTGACAAAGAGTAGGATCGCCAATAGCTTGCGCAAGATAACTACTCCGGCTTGAGTTCTAGGGTTGAAAGAATCTGCGGGCCAATGCCCAGAGTGATGTCAAAGGTTGCGTCTTGGTTGAGCGTCACTCCGTAGAGCATCCGGCCAAACCTCATAAAATACTTGGTTTGGATTGGAAGGGAGTTGTGCTTGCTCACCCAAGCTGTTTGGTCTGTAAGCTCGCGGCACTCTCCGGTCTTCATAGTGAAGGGACAAGTGCCAAAAACGAGCGTTTTGTCGTTATCCCCAAGCATGGCTCGTGACATCAGCTCCAAAGAGCTCTCAGACGAACTCCCGTACCGAACAATCATAAAACTTGCTTGCCATTTCTCGCGCGTCATAAGACGAACGTGAAAAACAGTAGCCCCGTCATAGGTGTCCGATTTGGAAACGTCTATATCTACAACATGCGGGTATCGGAAGGAGACAATTCCGAAACCGTCTTTGTAGATCTTCCAGCTGTCTATGTTTTCTGTTGCGGTAACAACGGGTAGCAATTCGTCATGGCCGCCAGGTACTTGAGTGAAGGCTCCGCCCGTGGTTTGTGTTGATTTGTGTGATGAGCCGCCGCAGGCGACTAGAAGTGCGAAGACGATAGAGAAAAGATAAACTGCTAATGTTTTCCCCGACAATTCTTAGACCTTTCTTTGCCTGTTTTGGGTTAGGTTGATGTGACTCTCGTTTCGATAATTTCTCCCCTCCTTGAGTCTCTGCTGTGTTTGATTATTGTTGATTTGATTATATGGTTATCTTCTTTCCGGTTGACTGCGTCATGCAAAAGACGCAATTTGAAAGAAGTCTCGCAAACCGGTTATCAAAGAGCAAGAGCTTGTTTTATGTGTCACACACGCTAGAAGTGTGTTAAAAACAAGTTTTGCACATAGAGCCTAAGTATACTGCGCAAAAACTTTTTTGCAATGGAGAATTGTACGTTGTCCAACACATGGTATACAGTTTCTCCAATATGACTATGGCTTCTTTATCTCCAAGGTTCTAGAATTGCTGGGTGATTTAAATATCGGAATGGAGGTGGAGAAACTTGAAAAGTGGAATCCATATTGACTACAAAATGTTACGAGTCATGAGTTCTGAGGCAGCAAGAGAAGCACTTCTTTCCTACCTTTTTTCAAATGGAGGGAATATCTCAGACTGCGCAGAAGTATTTGGGATTAGTCGACCTATCGTA